>MVJJ01000075.1 GCA_003266145.1 Methanosphaera sp. SHI613 | reverse complement strand
AAAAAATATGAAAGAAAAAGTTGATTTAAGTGCTGTAAGCGAAACGATGCTGGTTCCATTATACGCAAGAGCAATAGAAAGTAAAAAGAATGATCCCGACTTCGTTGATAGCACTGCAGTAAAAATAATCGACAGTTTGGATTACGATTTTAAAAAACGATTCAAACAATCAACAAATAAAATGAATTTCTGGGGGTGTTCTGCAAGAACGGTTATTCTGGATAGGGAAACTAAAGAATATATTAACAACAATCCGGATGCAAGCATAATAAACTTAGCATGTGGATTGGATGACCGATTCACAAGAGTCGACAATGGACGGATAAAATGGTATAACATAGATTTTGAAAATGTCATAAAACTCAGAGAAAAGCTGATAGAAAAAAATGAACGAGTATATAATATAGCCTCATCAGCATTGGATTTCAAATGGATTGATGAAATAGAAAACAAAGAAAACGTACTTATAATAGCAGAAGGTTTCTTAATGTACTTGGAAGAGAATGAGGTAAAATCATTATTTAATCAAATATCCCAAAACTTTAAAAATGTCGAAATTTTGATTGAATTGATGAGCATGTGGATGGTAAAAAACCAAAAAGTACATGACACTACCAGAACAACAGGGGCAGTATTTCGGTGGGGAATAGAAAACAGCATTGATTTTGAAAAGTTATGTTCTGAATATAAACTGATTGAAGAATACAATCTAACCAATCAAATGAAAAAATATTCTCCCATATTCATAACGTTAATCTCTCCCTTTCTAAGAAAACGAAACAATAGGATAGCTAAGTTCAAGAAAATAAAATAAACCGGTAATCCTATTTAATGAAAACAACACTTTTTTCATCGAATATCTTAAGTTATGTCTCTTTTTTTATCTCTTTTCATATAATTATTGATATTATAATAGTTAAACCTTTTAAACGATTTTTTTATATCTTAATCTTTTATGGATGCTTCAATGTCCGTTAAAATATCCTTGCTATTTTATCAAAATTTTCTTATAACAGTATAAACATATATTATATCATAATATATAATGGGGTATAATCATGTATTATATAATCGATCAATCCTTAGAAAACTGCACTAAAGAGGAATTATTAAGCTCCAATAAACAATATGTGGCTTTAATCAATTCAACCGAATGGAAAAAAGAGAAAAATATCTTCAAAATGGGTATCGATTTTGAACCCAAAACTACAGATATTCACGTTACAAAGGCAGAAGAAAACTATGATTCGATTACCGGTACATTTTTTATACCCAAAAGAGATGATATTCAAGGTGAAGAAATAAAGTTTGCATTTGCTTTAGATGAAAAAGGCGTAGTATTCATAGATGACAGTCAAGAAGCAAGAAAAATAATAAGAAAAATTAAAAGACGAAAAAAATGGAGACTACCAAGTTTGGAAAGATTCATGTATGACTTTCTAAATCAAATCATAAGACATGATTTTAGATTAATGGAAGAATATGAACAGGAACTGGATGCAATGGAAGATGCGATAGTGTTCAATGATGAAGAAATAACAACCCAACGAGTAAATGATATTCGAGCTGATATAAGGGATTTAAGAAATCATTATGAACAACTATTGGACTTGGCAGAATTATTTGAAGAAAACGAAAATGGGTTCTTTGAAGAACACAACTTAAGGTACTTCAGAATGTTTCTAAACAGGGTGGAAAGATTAAAAGATATGTCCAATGCAATTAGAGATTATACAATGCAGGTTAGAGATGTATATAAAATGCACTTGGATATTAAACAGAATCATATAATGACAATATTGACCATTATCACCACTACTTTCACACCATTAACGTTTATCGTTGGATGGTATGGAATGAACTTTAAATACATGCCCGAGTTGGATTTCTACTGGAGTTACCCAATGGTATTACTATTGTGTATCATAATAACTTCAACAACAATCCTCTACTTTAGAAAAAAAAGATGGTTATAAAACAGGATGTGAAAGAAATGATGTTAAAATGCGACATATGTGGATGTGAATTTGATCATACGGAAGCAGGAGACTGTGACTGTGGAATGGGTTGCGGTGGACAAAACGTCAAATGTCCAAATTGTGGACTGCATCTGATACTGCCACCTGAATTAAGAAAAATTAAAGAAAAAGAAGAAAATTCAAAGTCAATGCTAGATAAACTAGCAGAAGAATTAGGTGTACAATAACCTAATCAACTACTTTTTTTGACATTTATTTTTTATATTTTAAATGATAGTATCTGTTTTTATTCAAGTTTTATGACATTTTTTACCAATGTAAATTCGATAGGTCCTTCCTCATCAACATAAAACTCGGTTTTAAGGTGATTTGGAATGTTCTGTTCTTTGATGCTTTCATGGTTTAACTTTAATTTTGCACCCACATCACTTTTGTGAAATACCTCGAAAGGAGCTTTGTCAATGGCATTAATCATCATCTGAACTTTTTCGTTAGCGTTCTCCATATCATAATCCATAGACCATTCATCTTCGGAAATTTCATATTCGATTTCATCAATTACTCCGATATCATCGTTAATTAGTCTGAAGTTTAACTGTTCATCATCATAGGTACAGTTACAGTATTGGATTATCTCTTCAACGCCATCCATTATTAATGCATCTAAAATATTGTCTATTTCCATATTATCTCTCCATATTGTTCTTATCTTAAGAATTATGTAATTGATATCCTACCATTACTTATTTTTTCAGTTAATATATATTTAAATTAATTTGAATTAATAAGATATATTTCATTTTTAAATTGCTTAACCTATTAATTTTTATATCTTAATTAAATATTAAACTTTGCTATTAATTAATTTTCACTCACATTTCAGTGGAATATCGTTGCTATTTGATGAGTTTATCCTCATTAAAAAATAATATCCTGTAAATGTATTTTGGGATTTAATATGGATTATCCGGGTTCAAAATAAGTATTTGGTTTAATGTTAATTTGATTCATGATTGGACATAATTCTATTTTTAATGCCCTTATTTTTTTATAGATAATGATTTTATGAGACTGGGTAAATATTTAAAAAAAGTAATATGCTGATGATTTAGAAATCATCAACTTTTGCTGGTAGTTTAGTTAAGATAATTGGTATGATTATCAATGCTGCTATAAGTATTGATTGCATAGTTAATGCAAAGGTGTCACCTGATGTAACCAAATCTTTCATACCTGTAATCCATAAAACGATTAATATAATTGGTATTACATATTTGACCATTATCTTCCAGAGAGTACCTAAGCGTAGTATTGTAGCATTCTTGTTTAAACCATCCAATAGATTATCTACACCATAGATCCATCCGATAATGATTATCTCAAGAAGTCCATTTAACAATAATCCAAATTGACTTAAAAATCCGTCAAATAATCCTATAATCGTACTTCCACAGCTTGTTGCATATAAAAAGGAAACTACTGCTCCTGCTATGCAAACTAAAGTTGTCATATGTTTTCTATCGGATCCAAACTTGTTGGTCAATGATAAAGTTATTGGTTCAATCAAGGATATGGTAGATGTTATTCCTGCAAATAAAATGCATAAGAAGAATAAGAATCCAATAATGATACCCATTATTCCCATAACATTAAATACTTGAGGGAATGCTACGAAGGCAAGACCGGTTCCTTGTGTTACCAGTTCATTTAATGCTATACCACTGGTAGAACTCATATAACCTAAAATACCGAATACACCGAAGGCCGTAAATACTTCAAATGCACAATTTGCAAATGCTACTTGAAGAGCACTTTTTGGAATATCCACATTGTCCGGTAAGTAACTGGCATATGCTAATACGATGGTTAGACCAAGGTTAAGTGAGAAGAATATCTGACCAAAAGCAGCTAACCATATATCCGGTTTGGTAATTGAGGACCAATCAGGTGTAATGAATGAATTTACACCAATCATAGCTCCAGGTAATGTTAATGCATAGAATACTATGAAAATCATTATAACAAATAATAATGGTATTAGAATCTTGTTTGCTTTTGCAAGACCATTGTTAATGTCCTTGTGTGAAATATACCATGCAATAAACCATATACATACTAAAGCTATCAATACGTATAATGATATGTGGGTTAATCCTGCAAATCCATCAATGTTATTCAATAAGGTACTCATAAAGAAATTATCCGGATTGGCACCCCAACTTTTTGTAATACTTGCAGGTATATATATCAGATCCCATGCAACGATACAAGAATAATATGTCATTATAAAAAATGGTATTATCTGGATGTACCATGCTAAAACTTCGAACTTTTTATTTATGGTTGTTATAACTTTACTTGTTCCAGCTTTAAACTTAAATCCCGCACCATATTCAATGAATAATAAAGGTATACCCATGATTATAATTGATATGATATAAGGTATGAGAAATGCTCCTCCACCATTGGTATATGCAATGTAGGGGTATCTCCATATATTACCGAGACCTACAGCCGAACCAATCATTGCTAACAGAAAGCCTAAAGTACTATTCCATTTAACACTTTCTGACATTAATTTTTTCCTCCATAATTTATTATGTTTAATTATTTGTAATTTAAATAATTAATAGTTTGTCATATTCCGAATTATTTTCTTTTTGAGATTTAATGCATAAAAAAAAGCTTAATCAATGTTTATTTTTATTTAATATTATTGAACATTAATAAAAAAAGGGGTTTATTTTTTTTAAAATTATGGATTTTTTTTAAAGAAAAAGGATTTTAAAGAAAGAGGTTAAAGGTTAAGTTATTGTATTGTCAGTAAAATCAATAAAATATTTTTTAACCTTCAACCATTATCAGCTTACCTGTATTCGAGTCCTTATAGACTTTTCCCATTTCATGATAACCACTGCCTGAACTATTGATGTTCTGTGGTGTATCATCCAATTCCTGTCCTTGAGTAATCTCTGAGGCATCCTTCATCTTATTCATAACTTCCTGTTTCTGATCTTGGGTCATATCGGAAAATACAACGCTCTGCATATTCCAACTTATTACAACGAAGATTAAGAATCCGACTGCCAAAACCAGCATTGCATCAACCAAGTTGGCAGTACCGGCCATAGGATCCTCTTCATGATTATTATTTCTCCTTCTTCGAGATTTTTTTCTAACCATTATAATCTCCCCATTTTGTCAAGCAATGCATCTGTAAGAGCATCAAGGTCGGATAAGTAATGTTCATACCATCCTCTACGTACTTTTGATAGTACATATGCTAAAGCTCCGGAACCGATTCCTACAATAGTAGTATCGAATGCAACGGTAAGTGACTGGGCAAGTGTTGTAATGTCTCCAGCACCTAAGGCTGCAAGACCAGGACCCATTGGAATAAGGGTTCCCATTAATCCTAAAGTTGGCCCAATTTTGGTTATGATGTCGGTTTTTCTTAGAGTGTTTTCGGTTTTTTCTTCTTCTGTTTCAACAAGTCTTCTTGCCAATGCTTCACGTGATGTTTCACTAAGCGTGTGGGATTGGATAATATTGTTCAAAACATCCTTCTGTGATTTAGGCAATTCGGAATTAGTTACTATAGTCTCTAATTCATATATTGAAATCGCGTTGTTGATATCATAAATGAGTTTACTAATAGTTTCAACGGAAACCTTCTTTCTTGATGTGTACTCGGAGATAACCATTCCCAACATTACTACTGTTATAATGAACATTATTGACAATATTATTAAAACAGGTATGGTTAAACTTTGACTTATAACATCCATAGTTCCCGTTATTAAATTTGTATATGGTATAGTTGTATTCATGTTTTAGCCTCCTTTTATTTTAATAATGATTTTTTAGCATTCAGCAACAGACCGAATACTAGAAGTACAACAATGAGTATTATAAACATAAACATGTACTCTGTTGAGTATAATGTAATATTGCTTGTTTTTTGTAATGCCGTTGAGATATTTGGCAAGAACAATGCAGTAAATACAAAGTATTCTCCAAATACCAGCATATAATTACTTAGCAATATAGGATATGGTTTTTTGATTATGTTGATATATTTGGACATCAAATAACAAATTAGCATGATTATTAATAATAATATGCATGAATAAAGATTTAATCGATACAGAGTCAAATCAATAGTTGGCTCAATAACCAACATATTCATTGCCATTGAAATGATGCAGCATGGTATCGTCACTATATTCGCTATTTTTACACAGTCAAATATATGGTCATTCCTTTTATATTTTTGAATAATCTTATAAGCACCAAAAATCATTGCTATTGCCATTAATCCATAGATTATGCTGACATAATCACTAAGCACATCTATTGAATTTTTTGTAAATAACGCCAGTATTTCGGTAAAAATAAAGATTCCACCACAATAGGCGACACACAGCATAGCGAATGATTTCTTTTTTAAATTACTTAAACCTGAAGATAGTCCGATTTCTATTCCAAATGCTAGAATCATTGAAATAAAACTTATCTGCC
Source organism: Methanosphaera sp. SHI613 (assembly GCA_003266145.1). GTDB lineage: Archaea > Methanobacteriota > Methanobacteria > Methanobacteriales > Methanobacteriaceae > Methanosphaera. The sequence continues at coordinate 12,271 of MVJJ01000075.1, read as the reverse complement.
AGATTACACTAATTACATTCATTATAATCTCCATTATTTATTTTTTATTCTTAAGTAGTAGAATAGCACCTATCATTAGCACGATTAAAATTACCATGGCGGATATAATAAGAATATTGAAGTTGGATTCCTGATTATTCTGGCTATCTGCTACCTTTTTCATATTCTCAGATAATGAATTCTCATCATATTGCTCAAGTATGATTAATCTGTCAGATACTTCTGGATGACTTTTAAGAAATTCCTGTGCGGTATCCTGATAACTTACAACGAGAATATACTTATTTGAATTATTAAGCATGTGTTCCAGTTGATGAGCCACTTCCTCTTTTGAAGTAAACTTATAAACACTAATGTTGATGTTTTCACTATCTGCAATATCTTTTACCTGTTGACCATTGCTGTCATTTGCAATAACCATCTTATCGCTGGTCACATCCACTCCATGGGCTGAAATGCTTGTCATAGTAGCAAGGAGTATGGTAAATATTATTAGGATATTGATTATTCTATTTTTCATTCTTTCACCTGTATTCTCAATAACTCTGGTTTAATTTTGTCAACAGCATTAACTATCATTACTGTTAATATTCCTTCAACTATTGAAATGAATAAATAAAACGGTACTAATGTAGAAAGTAATGCCATTAACGTCATGGTCTGACTTAATAATAATACAATTATCTGTGCCATTGTTGCAAGTAAAATGCTTATCATAGTTGAAATGAAAATGGCATATTGGACATTTACCTTTTTAAATAACTCATATATTGCATTGGTAGATATGATTATTACAACACCTATTATTAGGAAATTAGCTCCAAATGATGTTATACCACCCATTCCCAACAGTAACGCTTGGGCTAGTAAACTTATGAAAGATACAAAGCAGGCATTATCTGGGCCTATAAGAAATACTAGTAATGGTATTGTAAAAAAATGTATAGGTAAACCCAATGGTGATGGTATTGATAAAGAAGAGATTATTGTAGTAAAAACTGCATATATTGCTATTTGAACTATCGTCTTTTCTTTATTTTCATCCTTTGAGAATTTATAAAACACTATTGAAATGATTATTATGCTTATAATCCAGTAAATTATTGCTTGATTTAATGGAATTATTCCGTCAGGTAAATGCATATAAAACCTCCTATCTATTTCTGATAGTATCAATCAAAACAATAGCTAAAAATCCTATAATAAGACTCAATGCTAATATGATTATGTTTTCAATTGAAAATAATGAGTTGTCTATTGAAGTGTTATTACTTGAATTGTTGGTAATGTTTGTATTATTGGTGTTATTATCACTAGTATTTGTTAAATTGGTTGTATTGTTGCTTGTTATGTTGTCGGCAGTAGTTGGCTGTTGTGATTCTTGATTATTGCTACTACGGGCTGTAGTGGTGGGGGACTGTTTATTTGATGATGATGATTGATAGCCACTGCTTTTAGAACTTGATCTGTAACTGGATGATGAATATGATTGTTTCTGTGATGAACTGCTGGATGGCTTGTAACTTGCCTGTGAATGGCTTGATGATGAACTGCTTGATGAGGAGGATACTTCTTCAACATATTCATGAGCATGGCCTGGATGAGCAAAGCTACTGCCAATAGAGAATGATATTACAGTAATAAAAATGATTGTCAATAATAAATATTTGTTAAATCTAATATTAACACCTCTAAAAGTAGTAAAAAAGAAAGAATAATGAAATTCTTTCTTAAATTTATTCAATCTATTGTTTTCTGTATCTCATAAATCCGTAACCTGCTAATCCACCAACTAATATTAATGAACCTGCGAAGTATAATATGTTCATTGAATTGTTGCTTGTTGGTGTGTTTTGGCTTACTTCATAAGCTTTACCACTGTTTGGTTGTGGACTTTCTGAAGATTCTGGAGTTTCCTGTGATTCTTCATTGGACTGTTGTGTATCTTCAGCTAATGCAGCTGTTGCTGCTGCTGTAGTTCCTACGGAAACAGTATTAGGTGTTGCTGATGAACTGCTTGGTGAACTGTATCTGCTTGAACTTGAACTTGATGGACGGTTGTAGTTTGTGTTTTGGTTATTCGTGTTTTGATTGTTGTTGCTGTTTTGTTGGTTGTTGTTCTGTTGATTGTTATTGTTCGTGTTTGTATTGTTGTCATCGGTATTAGTGTTCGTGTTGCCGTTATCAGATGATTGGTTATTATTTGCATTGGACATCCTTATGGCATCATCCTTAGTTCTGTTATCAATGCTTTGGATGAATGAAATTGCATTTAATTCATCACCTGAACCGGATTTCAACATGTTGTATTCATCTTCTGTAATCCATCTTGTTTCGGTACCTTCGATAGTTACTCCTTCCTTGAGATTTGGATTTATTTTTCCTTTATATAAATCAACGTATGCCTGTATTTGTGCTGCTCTTTTAGCATCTGAAGTTACGTAATCACTTGTATCAATGGTTGCCCATTTGAAGTTCATAATCACTGCTTTACCGACTTTTAATTCATCGTCCCAGACAACTAGAACTCCTTCTTCAGTTGCTCCGTCAACATAATCAGATTCAACATCTGATGCTACAAGCTTTTGATCCATATAGTTACCTAGACCTGGGGATATACCAAGTAGGTATTCTATACTGTCATCTTTACAATAAATACTTGAAGCTATGTAGAAGTATGATTCATTTTCACTTAATGGGTAGTTTTCCTGTATGTACTCGCTCATGAAGAATCCCGGCTGTACACCCGGACATGCATGACCGTGGAATAGGAATGTCAAGAATTGATCAAACTGTAATTCCTCTGCCCATACGTTGGTCAGACTTTGGATGTTAAACCAATTACCATCAGGGAATGCTGTAGCGGTTAACTGACTGCATAATTCTGAGTTGTTTAATGTTTCAATGTTGATGTTGTTGATGTGACTTCCATTCAGTTGACCTACATAGAATGTGCCATTGTTATTGTTGTACCTCATATATAATGCCATCAGTTGTCCATCATCCTGTTTGAGTACGAACGTAAACCATAATGGCTTCCACATTGGCCTGTGGTTTGGTAATAATGTTTCTCTTGTTAGTCTTGAACCGAATACTTCAGTAATACCATCCCATGCGGCTGCAGTACTTTGTTGATCGAGGAAAGTATATCCGGCTGTGGTCAATACTTCAAAGTTAGGCATGTCCTTTTCTATTTCAACACCTAATTCCTCTTTGAAATATTTTTTAGCCAGTAAACTTGCATCTTTTCCAATCTTTTTGAAATCATTGTAAGTTTTTGTTCCCTGAGCTGCAACGACATTGGAACGTGTGGCATTTGGTAAGTCCAATCCTAGAATATAATTGTAATCTAAACCATGAGCTTCAGTAGCGTTGATACGTACTTGACCGGCATTGGATGCGGTTGCTACTGCAGATGGGTAGGTTATAGGATTGTTTAAACCGATTAGGTAGTAGTAATCTTCTTCACTTAGATTGTCTTTTTCAACTAAGATGTTTACTAGGCTACCTGGATTTGTGTTTATTCTGTCAATCCACCATGAATTATATTTTAGTTCTTCTAATGTTCCATCATCAGGATTAATTCCGGTTTCTTCTTGGAATTGTTTTTTGTTGTTTTCGGAATCATATTCCATGACAATTAATGTACCTGAACCAGGTTTGGTTACTTCATAGGCATTTGTATCCTCATTGTATTTGACGGTTCCATCCATCCATCTTACAAATCCGATCATGTTGCTGTTAGCACCTGTGGATGTTGTATTAAATCCTACATATCCACTTTTACCTGCGGTTGCATCTAAGAAGAATAATACAGCATCGTTTGCTGAATCTCCAGGTACACCTAATACTTTGTATGATGTTAAGTCTCCAGGGTTTGCAAATGGTACGCTGGTTTCCTGGATAGGTGGGTAATATTGCATTAATGCTTCTGTTATACTGAATCCACCTAGGGTTCCTTCACAGATGTGTCCGTGGAAACCTGCTTCCTGAAGTACTAATTGGGTAACGTTATGATTCCATCCGTTAGCTATACTTGCAAAGGAATATGAATCTTCACCACCAACTGCTTTGTAGAATGCATTCCATTCTTCTTTAGTCATATCTTCAGATATGGTTCCTAGATATGAGTATTTTGTTGAAGCGTTATTGAATACCATTGCAGTTAATGAGTTACCTTTTTTCACTACAAAACATGTGTCGATTGGATCAACGGCAGTTTGTCTTAACATTATCATGTTACCTTTTCCGAAGCTAACCTTATCTTCAGCATAGTTTAGTATTGCTTCCATCAGGTCTTCGGATGTTTGGTTATTGTATTTTGGTACACCTGCTGTTGTAATTACTAATACGTCATCAGCGGATGCGAAGTTTAATTCTTTATCGGCAGTTTCAGTTATGGTTCTTCCTAATTTATAACTGTCGCTTGCCTTTAAATTAAACACTAAACTTTTTGTAGTGTTTAGTTTATATGTTTGTGATTGTGGAATATAACCTGGAGCGGTTACTGAAACATTAAAAATTGATTCATCCATATTATGATCTACTGAAACGTAGTAGAAGTCTAGATTATCATCGTATGTTTTTGTTGATGTTAACTTGTTCTTGTCACTGTCACTGACAGTTACCGTTGGATTGATTTCTGAGTCATCCTCGTATTCATAGTTTACGCCAATATTCATCGTCGATGTCTGTGTATTATCGATTTGTGATGTTGTTTGAACATCAGCATCAGTTGACTGCAGATCATTTGCTGCTGTAATCGTACTGTTTGAATCGGCTGTCGTATCTGCTGCTGTTACTGCACTAAGCGTAATAAACAGTACCAGTAAGAATAAACCAATAACTTTTTTATGTTCCATCTTTTACCTCCTTTTTAGTTAATTATTTTGTGATGTTCTTTTTATTTCAAGCATTTAATACTTTTAAATGCCATCCTATAAATTAATTATTACTTTTTTATAATAATTGATTAAATGAACATCAGTAATATTATGTCTTAATACTTATTTAAATATTGTTATTACTATTCTGTAAAATAACATTGTTAAGGTATTAATTGCTTCAAAAGGCCTTTTAACTCAATTTAAAAATAAGATTTTTAACAGATTATTTATTAAAGTATTTCTGATAGAACTAAATAATACATGATTAGCAATATGTATTACTCGATGAATTTTACAACAAAAGAGTGTCGGCACAAATCATCTTTTTTAAATAAAAAAATGGATACATATTGCATAACGTTACCTCAAGACTATCCTTAACCTAAAATCAATGATTAACATAATAAACCGGTGAAGTTAATGTAATCATCATTTATCAATGTTTAACAAGTAATTCAGGCTATTACGGCAAAGACCCATACAATTCAATACTTCAAAAAAAATAAAAGAAAGAATGGAAGAAATTCTTTCTTTATTTGGTTTTAACTAAAAAGGAAGGATAAATTTTCCTTCTTTATCGTCTTTTTTTTAACTAAAAAGGAAGGATAGATGGAATTCATAATTTATCATTAAATAAATAGAAAATAATGGATGGAATTCTTCTTATTTACTTAATGTTTCCTATATCTTAAGAATCCATAACCAGCTAATCCGCCAACTAATATCAATGAACCAGCAAAGTACAATATGTTCATTGAATTGTTGTTTGTAGGCGTGTTCTGGGAAACTTCATATGCTTTTCCACTGCTTGGCTCTGGACTTTCTGAGGATTCAGGTGTTTCTTCCTGTGAATCTTTGTTATCTTCGGATTTCTCGGTATCTTCCGCAAGTGCAGCTGTTGCTTGAGCTGTCGTACCTACACTAACAGTGTTAGGGCTGCTTGAAGTACTGCTTCTTGGATTTGAGTATCTGTTCGTGTTACTTGTCGGACGGTTGTTATTAGTATTCTGTTGATTGTTGTTTGGCTGGTTATTATTGTTCTGTTGGTTGTCGTTGTTCGTGTTGGTATCGTTTTGATTGTTGTTACTCTCATCTGTTGTGTTCTGATTTGCAGCATTTTGAGCCATGACTTCCTCTTCAGTTAATGCTGGAAGACTTTTGATGAACGTCATGGTGTTCAAGTCACCAGAACCGGACTTGAGTAAGTTAAATTGTTCTTCATTAATATACTTTTCTTCACTGGCTTTTACAACAAGGTCTTCAACGACTTTATCATTTTTATTACCTTTGTGCATGTCAATGAATGCCTGGATTTGAGTTGCACGTTTAGCCTCTGATGTCGAATACATGCTCGTGTCAATTACAGGCCATTTGAATGTTATTATTGCTGCTTTTCCAACTTTTTTAACATCATCCCATACAACCAATACTCCTTCATCCGTTCCACCTTCAACATATGTGGATTCAGTTTCACTATTAGGTAATTTTTGAACAATAAATGTTCCCATACCCGGTGATATACCTAGGATGTAGGTTAAACTGTCATCCTTACAGTAGGTACTTGAAGCAATATAAGTGTATGATTGGTTTTCATTTAACGGATAGTTTTTCTGCACATAATCAGTTATGAAAAATCCAGGCTGTACACCCGGACAAACGTGGTTGTGGTATAAGAATGACATGATCTGATCAAAGTTCGGATTTGATTTCCATGCATTTGCAATTGTCTGTATACTAAACCAGTTTCCATCAGGCATGAATGTTTTTTGGATTTCGGCTAATTTTTCAGAGTCATTTAATGTATCGATTCCAATATTGACAACTTTAGAACCGTTCAGGTCTCCTACGAAGAATGTTCCATCAGGGTTGTATCTTAAATATGCTGCATATACATCATCGGAATTAGGGTTTCTCATGATGAATGCAAACCATAATGGTTTCCATAGGGCTTGATGGTATTGTAGCATGTCCTTACTGTAAAGGCTTTTACCTAATGTTTCATAGAGGCCGTCCCTTACTAGAACAGTTTCCTGACCTTCCAGGTAGACATATCCTGCTGATGTGAATACCGCAAAGTCCATGTCATCTTTAAATATATCAATACCAAGCTCTTGTTCGAAGAGTTCCCTACCCTTATTTGCAGCCTTTACACCAATATTCTTCATTTGAACATCGCTTAATGAACCCACATTCGCAGTTGTTGTGGTTCTTTTGGCTTTAGGTAAGTTTAATGAAAGAATATATTCCATGTCTAATCCATGTGAATCAATAGCTTCAATACTATGGTCTTCATCCTGGACTACATCACTGGCTGTTCCCATAAGGTAGTAATATTGTTCTTCGTTTAATCCTGTAAATTCATATAAGAATGTTACCAGGTCTTCTGGACTTTTGTTGATTTTGTTAATCCACCAAGTGTCATATTGTAATTCTTCTAAGCTTCCATCATCTGGATTAATTCCAGTTTCCTTTGTGAAGTCAGCCTTGGTTTTGTTAGAATCAAAAGTCATGATGATTAAATCACCAGTTTTGTCATTACTAAACCATCTGATAAATCCAATCATGTTTTCAGTAGCACCAGTAGCTGTGGTGTCTATTCCAACATAACCTATTTTACCTACGGTTGCATCTAAGAAGAACATTGCAGCATCATCATCAGAACCGCCGGGAACTCCTAATATTTTATAGGAAGTTATATCCCCAGGAGAACCTCCACCCATAGATGTTTCTTGGACTGGAGGGTAATATTTGAGTAATGCCTGAACAATACTATATCCACCAAGTGTACCTTCACAGATGTGTCCATGGAAAGCTGCTTCCTGCAATACTTCTCTTGATACTCCTGCAGCCCAACCATTTGCTAAACTAGCAAATGACCATGCGTTTTTACCACTTAATGCGTTTAAATAGTCATTCCACTGTTGTTTAGTCATATCTTTTGAAATTGTTCCTAAATATGAATATTTAGTGGAAGCATTTTCATAGACAACGACTTTCAAATCTTTTCCTTGTTTTACTATAAATGCGAAATCAATAGGATCAACAGCACTATCTCTCAACATTAAAATATCAGTATATGCTATTTTACTACTTCCATAATTTAAGATACCTTCAATTGCTTCTTCTGTAGTTTTGTTGTTTAATCTGGCAACTCCTGCAGAAGTAACTACTAAAACATCATCTGCACCATTGAAGTTCAGTGCCTTATCGGCGGCGATTGTCACATCCCTACCTAATTTATATGCTTCTGTAGCAGTTAACTTAAAGGTCACAGTTTTATCTGTTGAAGTGATTACTTTACTTTCTGAATTGTATCCAGAAGTCATAGCAGTAATGTTATACTCATTGTTTAATATACTGTCATTGAATTTAAGGGTAAATTCGTTTTTAGAATTTAATGATCTGTTAAATTTAATTTCAGTACCATTTGAGAATATATAAAAGTCGGGTGTAACGACTTTTGCATCATCTGCATATTGATAATCTACCTTAACGTTCACATTCTTTTCTGAAGTTTCTGTCTGAGAGTCTGCAATGCTATTTTCAGCATTTGGTGTTTCTGAAGTTACCATAACATCCGAGTTGTCGACTGTAGCAACGTCACTTGTTGTCAAAGTTGCGTTATCATTCGCGACGTCTGCTGCGGCAACGGTACCTAACATTACTATAAATAATGCTAGGATTGTTATTAGATATGCTTCTTTTCTCATGTTTTCCTCCTTTTAGTCAATTATTGAACTTTCCCTCCGTTTAGAAGACGAGAATTCTTGGGTTGTTGAAATCTAATGATTTCAAAAGTTACCAAGCTATCCCCCCATGTTCTAGGGGTTCATAAATTTAATAATTAAAAATGATGTTCATTTACAAGAATTTAACCTGTAATAAAGAATAACTATTTAATAATGTATTAATAATTATTATTAATTAATTACATGAACATCGTATGTATTTATATATGCCTAAATATATAAACTTAACTATAAAGTTAAGTGTTCCTAAAAACATGATATGTATTACTAAATAATCAAATAATAATCTCATGTTATTAAATTATCTTAAAAAAAGGATTTTATCATCTAATCAGGAGATTTATCTCTTTTCTATAAACATTTTTGATAATGGATAAATTAGGATTAATTTTGATTATTCATTCATTATGATTCAATCAATATTATTACAAATACATGAAAAATATGGAACAACAGATAATTAAACATCAAGGCCGCTATTTTTGTCTGATACATTTTTTCTATGCTTAAATAATTGTATATATAAATATTAATCACTATTACAATCAATCAAAGAATCGAGAGAATAACTGTAATAGTTTTTTCATTATTTAACATGATTGAAAATGATATCTTTAATATGAATCTATCGAAAACTAGTCTTTTATGGATAATATCCTATTGGAGGTGATATGTGCTAATTTTAAAAAATAGAAAAATGATGGAAAAATTTTATTTCTGATTTTTTCCACCACGGGCCATATAGTCCCGTCCTTTCTTGACACCATATGCCGTTGCGGCACCGCCAATAATTATTTTGGATAGTGATAGTAATGATCCTGATTTTCCGGCCTTAGCACCGGCACCCACTATCTTTGATATGTTTCCACCTTTTTCCAAACTGGAGAGTATGTCAAAGCTATTTCTGGATTTTCCTCTAGGTTTAAATCCGGAACGTCCCCTACCTTTGAAATTACCTTTTCCTCTCTTTGATGAGGATTTACCTGATCTTTCATAGTCAAAGTCCCGTTTAGCTTTTTCTTCTTCCTCTTTTTTCTTCTGGTTGGCAAGTGCCTTTTCTCTTAATATGTCATATTCCTTTCTTTTCTCATCATCAGATAATACGTCATATGCTTCCTGGCTTAACTCATATTTTCTCTGAGCTTTAGCACCATTATTGACGTCAGGATGATATTTTTTCATATTGCATTCATATGCTTCCTTAATTGTTTTGTTATCGGCATCTGCCTTTACGTTTAGTATTCCATAATAATCTTGGATATATTTAGTCATTATAATTTCTCCTAATTTCTTTATTGTTATCTTTTATTTTTCTATTTTTTCTTTTCTTGTGATACTATTTGTAATTGTATGATAGTATATTTTACTATGAAATTATAACATTTTTATAAATTTTAATAAACTTTAATTAAAATAATTTTAAGAATTGGAATTGGGCTGATTTGAACTTCAATCATATGGGTTGTCTTCTTACATTAAATCATTGTTTTGCATCATTTCAAGATTTTCCTGACCCATACGATAACCAACTGCATCAATGTAATTAGTTAAATTTCTAAGGGCATTTGAAAATGCAACTATTTGTTCATCAGTACATGAGTACATGTTAGTACTTTTTATATTTTTAAGTATACTATGCATAACCATAAGTATAGATTAAAAATAATAATTACTGTTATTCTGATTATATAATCTCTTTTTTCATGTTTATACAGAATATGACGTTATTCTTAAATAATTCTCCAAATATTCCTTATATTATCTACTTGTTAAAATAACTTCACAACAAAAATGAATATCCCCATGCAATTGCTAATATAAATGGTAAGATTAACTGTGTTGTTGCAAATATATTTATAAATTTATATTCACGAATATCAAATGGAAGATGTTTGTTTATTATATCGCAGAATATTATACAATTTAGCACGATAAACAATAAAAGATAAAACACGATATTTCCGATAGTGAATTTATTTATTAATGTATTTAAATATAATATCACTCCAAATAAAATTACTGGCAGAGCAGATAATCCAAAAATCATAAAAATATAACTATGAACACCCGCATATTCCTTACTTTTATCGAATAAATCCTTCTTAAATCTATAATATGTGATTATCCACGTGTAAACTGAAAGAATCAATATCGTGAAATAAGCCACATATGGCGTATTATAAGGAACTAATAATATTGGACTATAAATAATTGAAAATAAAATTATTATAAAAGCCATAAATATTAAAGTACCTTCATCAGTTAAGAATTTTACTTCTTGATTCTTATTAAATAAGAAAAAAGATGGATTTTCATCGGTATTCAATTCATTTAAATTTTTGGAATAATATGTTTTGATTCCATATTTTTCATAATAAATATCGGATTTTAAACGCTTGGCATACCATAATATAATTAATAAAGAAAATATTAATAGGAAAAAGAATAATAGTAAATAATTATTAATCACTGTTATCACCAGTCAATGCTCTATACATTCTCTCAATATTTGTTTCAACATAGATATTTTGACTTTCAAGAATTAAATCGTTACGGATATCATAAGTATATTCAACACCTTTAACAATTTTATATTAATCTGCATAATTTGTCATTGTCATACCATTATTAGCTTTTGTTAGTATTTTATTTGAATATCTCACTAATGTTTCAATTATCAGGTATTTGGATTATATTATTAAATTTATTTGAGGATAATATAAAGCCAGTAGTATAAAACCAAGTGGAATTAACATTTTATTTAATAAAGCTTCAATTTTTATTTGTTTATCCAAATATTTATTATTTAAAACATCTATTTTTAAAATATATCTAAATTTATCTATAAACATAGTCAAATGTATTTTGATTAAGATTAAAAATAAAACTACAATTGTCCAAAAACCTTTTGTAGCAAATACAGCCGTTAATATTGTTATAGTGCATATAATGGTAATTCTATTGAAATGGAATATGTATGCCAAGTAAGTAAATTTATAAGGTTTTGTCTTATTAACATTGACAAAATTATTTAAAACATATCTTAAAGCAAGTATTATATAATGATACATCATTAATCCTATCAGAGATATGAAAACTATACTCATTATATTATGTTTTAAAAATAATATGAATGGTGTTAATTGAAATGTAATAGCTATTATTCCCATTAATTCTTCCATTAAAATTCCTTTATCATTTAATACTATAATTTGATTATCCTTATTAAAAGAATATTTTCTATAGTTTAGTATAACATGAGTCTTAGTTAATATAAATTTTTCGTCATTTTCCTTTTGTATATTATCTTTTATTTTTTTTAATTCATCATAGGATATTTCCATATAACAATTACCAGATAAGTTAAATAATTTAATTTTATGCATATTTTTTGTAATTATTAACAATATAAACATAGCTATTAATGAATTAACTATGAATAGAAGCATTAAATTCATACACCATACCAACCTAAAATTGACTTAATTTTTTCTTTTTAACTGCAAAATACTTCAAAGTCTTACTACTATCATAAATAAATGCCTTAGTATACTTGGTACTGCCTGTTGTAGGTGCTGCACCATTTAATGTATAATAGACCGTACAGTTAGTTACTCCACTAAAAGTAGTATTATA
>MVJJ01000033.1 GCA_003266145.1 Methanosphaera sp. SHI613 | reverse complement strand
CATATACTACATGATAATTATTATAATGATTAATCATGAATTTTCATATATAGAAAAAACAAAATACTTTTTGAGTTTGTTTTTATTATGTGAAAAAATAATTAATTTGGAGAAATGTTTATGAAAGATCTCACAGGATTATTCAATCCAAAAGGAGTGGCCGTTATAGGCGCATCAAATCAAAAAGGAAAGTTAGGTTACATAGTAACAGATAACTTAAAAACATGTGGTTATAAAGGAGAAATCTATCCAATCAACATAAAAGCAGATGGAGAAATCTTAGGATTACCAGCATACAAGTCAGTATTGGATATTGAAGGAGAATGTGACTTAGCAGTTGTAGCAATTCCATCCAGATTCACAAACGCTTCACTTGATGAATGTGGACAAAAAGGAATCAAAAACGTAATAGTCTTAACAGCAGGATTCAAAGAAGTAGGTGGAGACGGAGTAAAACTAGAAGAGGAATTAATAGCAATAGCTAAAAAATATGATATGAACATACAAGGTCCAAACTGTCTCGGAAGTTTAGATGCACACACACCACTTAATGCATCATTTGCACAGGTTATGCCTAAAGCCGGAAACATAGCATTCGTTTCACAAAGTGGGGCAATGACCGTTGCAATCATTGATTGGAGTGTATCTGAAGGTATTGGATTCAGTAAAGTAGTAAGTTTAGGTAACAAAGCCGACGTATCAGAAATCGATGTTATAGAACAATTGGCTGATGATGATAAAACAGCTGTTATCTTAGGATACCTTGAAGGTATAAGTGAAGGAGATAGATTCGTTAAAGTAATGAGAGAAGTAACCCAGAAAAAACCTGTCATACTTCTTAAATCCGGATCAAGTCAAGCTGGAGCAAAAGCAGTATCATCACACACAGGAGCTCTTGCAGGAAACGATTTCGCATTTGACGCTGCATTTGAAACTTCTGGTGTAATGAGAGCAAGATCCATGCAAGAATTATTCGATTTAGGAATTGCATTTTCCAAAACCGATTTACCAAAAGGTAAGAATATTGCAGTAATCACCAACGCTGGTGGTGGAGGTGTACTCACCGCAGATAAAATAGAAGAAGAAAATTTACAACTTGCTGAATTAACAGATGAAACAATGGCAAAACTCAGGGAAGTAATTCCTGAAGAAGGTAGTGTACATAACCCTATCGATGTGTTAGGAGATGCATCACCAGAAGCATATGAAAAAACACTTGAAATAGTACTTGCAGAAGATTACATTGACAGTGCAATAATCATGGCATGTCCTACAGCATCATACAAACCTAGAGAAGTTGGAGAAGCAATTGTTGATGCTAAAAATAAATTCAACAAACCTATTATGGTAGTTAACATGGGTGGACCTACATTCGTGGAAGAAAATCTTGTATTACGTGAACATAACATTCCAACATTCGTATTCCCTGAAACAGCTGTTACAGCTCTTAAAGGAATGGCAACATTCTCTGAAATCAAAGAAAAAACATATGATTCAGCACTTGACGGTTTAGATGGCATCTGCAAAGATGAAGCTGAAAAAATTATAGAATCCGTAAAAGCCAGTGGTAAAGATGCATTAATCGGATCTGAAGCATACCAAGTAGCTAAAGCATATGGAATATCAGCTGCTCCTATAGTATTAGCAACCACTAAGGAAGAAGCTGGTGAAGCTGCAGAAGAAATGCAATATCCTGTTGTATTAAAAATCGCATCCGATAAGATATTACACAAAACTGATATCGGTGGAGTACAAGTAAACATCAATTCTAAAGAAGAAGTTGAACAAAAATTCGAAGAAATCATTCAAAGTGCTAAAGAGGCACATCCTGACGTTGTACCTGATGGTGTAGAAGTACAAAAAATGATGCCAAAAGGACAAGAAGTTCTAATAGGTATGCTTAGAGATGCACAATTTGGTCCAATCATTGGATTCGGAATGGGTGGAATCTACGTAAACCTAATTAATGATGTAAATTTCAAACTTGGTTCAGCATTAACCGAAGAATCTATTGAAGAACAAATCAACAGTACAAAAGTAAGCAAACTATTGGAAGGTTACCGTGGAGATGCTCCATGTGACATCGATGCAGTCAAGGACACATTAAAACGTGTTGCAAAATTAACCTTGGACTTCCCGGAAATTACAGAGTTAGACATTAACCCTGTATTCTGTTATGAAGAAGGTTCCAGTGCATTAGATATAAAAATTAAATTATAACCTTCATTCTTTTTTTCTTTTTAACTATTTCTATTTTAATCATATTTATTCTCGATTAAACATTTTAAAAAGCTTATTATTATATGTTAATCATATTTAGATATCTAGATTGTACAATTCTAATTCAATAATATTAAAAATAAGTTTGATAAAAAAAGAGAGATATTAAAAGTGTTTTAACTTTCAATATAATTATTTACTTTGATAAGTATTTTACTTAAGTATTTTTTAAGCGGTCCGGTTTTGTTAATTATATGTTCTACAAATGCCATATCTTCACTTTTAATTGCTTTTAGATATACAATTAGTAACATATATATAATACTGGCTACTATTCCACCAATAATCATTCCAATTAATGTTTTAGGCATTATAAACATTATTATCATCATTATTATCGTAACAATAAGTATTTTTGCCAAATCCTTGTATGGTGGTTGTATCTTGGTTAACCTTGTAACTTCATAAATGGTCATAATCATCAGCACGAATGTTGCGATAGCCGTGGATAATGATGCTCCTCTAATGTCTAATATAGGTATTAAAATGACACAACTTACAATACTTATAATTGCCCCAACAATTAATGAATACATTGGAAATGATGGTTTTCCTAGGCCTTGACACATACTGCTTGCAATTAAGTACATTGAGAAGAAAAACATTCCACTGGCTGATATACTTAAAGCTCCGGCACCACCAGCAAAATTTTCACCAAATAATAAGCTCATTAACGGTAATGCATATATAATGATGAATGCTGTAACTGGTAGTGATGTTAATGCGGTGTATCTGTAGGATTGATGGATATACATTTTAAGTAAATTTTCATCCTCCAAACTATCGGCTTCACTTGTTGCAGGCAAAACTGATACTGAAATTGAATTTGCTATAATCAATGGTATACGACTAATTGCTGTAGCATTGGTATAGAGACCTGCAAATAATGACGGTAGGAATATCCCTATAAAGAATGTTCCTGAGTCATATAATACGATTTCAGCTATACCTGATATTACCACCGGTATGGAAAACTTAAATATTTGGGCCATTATTTTAGTTTCTTCCTTAAAGGGTATCTTCTCAAATTCACTGTTTAAATATACGTCTTTGATGTCCTTTTTATAAAGATAATATGATCCGATTAAAGAAACCAAAAACCCTAATGCCGTACCTAAAACTGCTCCTGCAGCATACCATCCTATAAACACTAAACTTGATGCAAGAATTAAAGTAGCTATTTGTTCTAAAAACTTACTGTAAAATAAGTCTTGCATATTATAGAAACCTTGGAATATACCTCTCAATGCACCGACCACTACACTAAATGGCACGATTAATGACACCAACCTTAACGGTAATATCGCTTCGGGTTTATGCCACATTGTCATAGCTACAGGTTCTGATATGATAAGCATAATAATCGCGGCTATAATAGATAAGAATATCATCAATTTCATACCCGTAATCGAAATCTGATGTACCATTTTCTTATCATCAACAGCCTTATACTGCGATACATACTTGGCTATTGCCGGAGGAATACCACCTGACGCTGCTATAATAAATGTATTTTGGAATGGTAATGTTAATCCTACAATTCCATACTCTGCTGTCGTAAGTAATCTACTTAAAATAAAACGATAAATAAATCCACCTAACCTTAGAATAACCGAACCTAACATTGTAATTATACTTCCGGCTGCAAGCTTAGATTCTTTATCTGACAAATACCTACCTCCTAGATGTCTAAATTATCAATATTACAAATTAATAATTTAACGATTCATTTATTATATATATCTAAATAATTCCATATATTTATTTAGTAAATAATTTTTCATAAACAATAAATATCTTAAAAAACAAAGTAATACTATACTTTATTAAAATTTATTTTTTAATAATATTAGGGGAAATAGCAATGAGTGAATATGTGGATAAATTAGATGAAAGAGTAAGTATACTAAAAGAAGCTTTAGTAAAAAAGAATGATAATCCTGACTATGATTTTGATGAAGTTAAAGCCGTGGATATGTTAATTAAATTTATAATTTATTTCCACGAAGATGAAGAAAACAAAGTCGATGGATTATATATTTACATGGATGATGATGGTTTAATAGTCAATGCCGAATATTTTGTTAAAGAAAATGATGATATTACTATCATCAGTCTTAACGATGAACAATTAGAATTGATTGTTGAATTATTCACGGATGTATTTACAGTAAATGTAGAATAATCTAATTTATATAATACATATTTATCTACTATTTTTTTAATATTTTTTTTTAATCTTCAAATAACTTTTTTTAGTGGTGTTTTAATGAATTTAATTTTAGATGAAATTAAAAAAAGAGAAAAAGGGCTGTCAATAATTAATAAAAAAATAAACTCTAATGGTATCTATTCATTAATTGATTTAACAGGATTGGCAGGCGGATTTGATATATCACCAGAAGATATATCATTGCTTGAAACATATGCGGGACCTGCCGTATTTGATGAAAAGATTCAAAAGTTAGGAATCCAACACATGGGTGGCACTAAGGTTTTACCATTAAACCGTACCACCAGTGGAATAGCTGCAGCCATAATTACATTGGTAAAGGAAGGCACGACGATTGCACATTATCTTCCTAAAAAGCCGGGTCATCCATCAATACCACGTACCGCCAAATTGGTAGGTGCAAATTATATTGAATATTCCTCATTGGATGATTTCAAAGTGGATGAAAACACTTCACTTGTTTTTATCACAGGTACGACAATGGATCATGAAGTCATTGATGTTGATGAATTCAAAAAGGTCATACAGATAGCTAAAGATAATGACATTCTGGTATTTGTAGATGATGCTTCAGGTGCAAGAGTAAGAAGAGCAGTTTATAATCAGCCTACCGCAATCGATTTAGGTGCCGACTTAAGTGTTACAAGTACTGATAAGTTAATGGAAGGTCCACGTGGAGGACTGATGGCGGGTAATGAAGAACTCATTAATAAAATCAAGTTAACTGTAAATCAATATGGATGGGAAGCACAGGCGCCACTAGTTGCTGCTATGGTTAAGGCTTTGGAAAAATATTCTCCTGATGATATTAATGAGGCATTTATCCAAAAAGATGTATTATATGATAAGTTAATAGAAAACGATTTGAATCCTCTTAAGACTCCTACAGGTTTCATGTTTAAGGAGGATACTGTAAAAACCCAACTTGAATCTATGGGATTGGATACTGATTTAAATTCGGATATTATCTCTACGGTTTATTCCATGCTGCTTCTTGAAAACTATAATATAATAACCATTCCGGCTGTAGGGATGCCTGGTGCTTCTAAGACTATTAGACTGGATTGGTCGGCTAAGGATTCATCTAAATTGACAATGGATGAATTAGTAAATGCAATTGTCAAAACCTTTGATGATTGTAAAGAAGTCATTGAATCCGGTCAAGTAGAAAGTATATTATATTAATGCTTCTAAAATGACTTTATTTTTAAGAAATAGATTTTTTCTTTTATTTTTTTTAGTGGGGGATTATGTTATAATTTAAAAAAAATAAGTTATTGTAGATGAAGTTTATTCATCTATTATCTTACATTCACCTGAAATTATTTTTTCTAATGAGCCATCATCTAATTCTACAATCAATGCTCCTTGGGTGTCAATTCCAACTGCATCGGCAATCATTGCTTTACCATCTTTGTATACTTTTACACGATTTCCTGTTGTACTGGATAGTCTTCTCCATTCGGCAATGATATGTTTAAAGTTACCTTCCTTATATTCATTATAGAATTCTTCAAATATTCTGAAAAATACATTCAATATTTCAGCACGTTTAATCTCTTCACTGCTTTCTTCATTAACAGTAGTTGTAATATCATGTAGGTCCTCTGGTAAATCATCAGTATTGATATTGACATCTATACCAATTCCAATAAGAACAGCTTTTAACTTGTCATAATCGGTTACTGCCTCCGTAAGTATTCCACATATTTTTTTATTTCCAATCATTATATCGTTAGGCCACTTGATACCTGTGTCTAAATTAAAATTGTCATGTAATGTCTTAGCAATTGCAACACCCGTAACAATAGTTAATTTGGAAGCTTCTAAAAGGCTTACTTCTGGTTTAAGAATTAAGGTCATCCAAATACCACCTTCAGGGGATGCCCAATCATTATTGGATCTGCTTCTACCAGCTGTCTGCTGTTCTGCTATTATCACAGTACCTTCAGGTGCATTGTTATCCACGAATTTCTTGGCAAGATCATTGGTTGATGTGACTTCCTGATAAAAGTGTATGTTGTGTGCAATGTATTCTGTTGATAATTTTCTCTCAATTTCAAATGGTTCAATGATGTCTGGAACGTTGAACAGTTTATATCCTTTTGAATCTTCATGTCTGATATCATAACCCGCATTTTTTAATTTATTCAAATTTTCTTTTAGATGTTCATGTGTAATATTTAATTTTTCAATTAATTCACTTTCAGTTACATATTCTTCTTCGATATTTTTTAAAATATGTTTTCTAATCATTTTAAACCCTATAATTATTTTTGGTGATGAAATTAATCAAATGAATATTCACTTAATATATTGTTATTATATTATATCACATTTTTATTAAAGATATCCATTGTATATGTACTTTAATTTTCTAGTCATTATTTTGCTATGAATATAAATCATAAGTATACCTACCTTTTTTTCATCTTGATTAAAAGATAATTATATTTATTAATAAATAAAAAGTATAATATAGAAAGACTATAATAATGAATGAAATTATTATTTTTTAATAATTATGGGAGATATAAATAATGTTTAAAAAAGTATTGGTAGCAAACCGTGGTGAAATAGCCATACGTATTATGCGAGCATGTAAAGAGTTGGATATAGAAACTGTAGCGATTTATTCAGATACTGATGAAAAAGCATTATTTACAATGTATGCTGATGAAGCGGTACCTTTGGGTTCATCCATTCTTGCCGAAAGTTATTTGAACATTGATAAAATAATTGCTATCGCAAAAGAATTGGATGTAGATGCTATTCACCCAGGATATGGATTCTTATCAGAAAACTGCAAACTTGGAGAAGAATGTGTTAAAAATGGAATAACCCTAATTGGACCTCGTAAAGAGGCAATTGAAGCTATGGGTGATAAAATTACATCCAAACAGCTCATGATTGAACATGGCGTTCCAACTGTTCCCGGTGATAAGGAACCTATAGTTGATATTGAAGTAGCTAAAGAAAAGGCACGTCAAATAGGTTATCCTGTCATAATTAAATCCTCTGCCGGTGGTGGAGGTATAGGTATGAGAACGGTTTATGATGAAGAGGAACTTCCTCGTGCTATAGAATCTACACAAAACATTGCCCAGTCAACTTTCGGTGACGGAACGGTATATATCGAAAAATATATTGAAAGACCTAGACACATAGAATTCCAGGTACTTGCGGATAACTATGGAAACACAATTCATGTCTGTGACAGGGAATGTTCCATACAAAGAAGACATCAAAAATTAATTGAAGAGGCACCATCACCTATCATGACCGATGAATTGAGGGAAAAAATGGGAGCATCCGCCATCAAGGCAGCTCAGGCTGTTAACTATAACAGTGCAGGTACTGTTGAATTCATGTATTCAAACGGTGAATACTACTTCCTTGAAATGAATACAAGGATACAGGTAGAACATCCTATTACTGAAGTAATTACAGGTATAGATCTTGTAAAGGAACAGATTAAAATAGCAGCTGGTGAAGAGTTATCAATTAAGCAGGAAGATGTTGGAGTAACAGGACATGCTATTGAATGTCGTATCAATGCCGAAGATCCATTACATAATTTTGTTCCTACTCCTGGTAAGATAGTAGGTTATCGTTCACCTGGTGGTATTGGAGTAAGAATGGATAGTGGAGTTTATACAGGTTATACCATTCCTTCAATCTATGATTCAATGATTTCAAAGTTAATCACCTGGGGTTCAACCAGAGATGAAGCCATAGCCAGGATGCAAAGGGCATTGTCTGAATTTATTATTGTAGGAATTCCAACAACCATTCCATTCCATAAAGCATTGATGAAGAATAAGAACTTCCGTAATGCAAAATTACATACAGGATTTATTGAAGAGAATAAACAGGATTTATTATTTGAAATAGAGAAAGTTATTGAAGAAGATAAAGAACGTGAAAAAATAATGCAGGGCGCATTCTTACCACCTAAGAAAGTAGCTGCAATAGCTACAAGTGTCAATGAGTATATGAATAGAATACGTGAAGATCAAAATTAATAATAATTCTCTTTTTATATCTCTTATTTTTTTTTAATTTTTTTTCATATCCTGTCATTTTATTTTAATCTTTAATGAAAATTCATTATATATGTTTTATTTTTAGTAATTATCTCTTAAACTTATAAATCCTCGTTTATTATTTTATTAGAACTGTATTTATTTCATTTGATGATAATCTGATGTTTTATGAGTGATTAATCATAATGTTTTTTTGTTTGATATATCATAATTTTTTTTATATTTTACATTTTGTAATGATTAATCATAATATTTATATAACAGTAATGATTAATTATTAGTAAATATTGAAAAATATTTATTCATTTTTATCTGCTGATTTAAATCAGGATAAATCTAAAAAAAATATTTAAAAAGAGGCTAATAATTTTTTTCATCATTATTATAAGCTACTTTTTAAATTAAAATCCATGTAAATATATATAATAGGTGAAACTGAATGTTAAAAATTAATCACGCAATATGCCCTAAATGTAGCATAGGTTGTGGTATAAATCTAATTAGCAAGGATGGTTTTATCGTAGGAATAAATCCATTTAAAAATCATGAAATAAATGAAGGTAAAAACTGCAAAAACTGTATAGACTACATCAATCAACTTTCGACAATAAATGTCAAAGAATTTGATTATGATGAACCTTTAGCAGAAATAAAAAATAAGCTAAATACTGTGGACAAGGATAATGTAGTGATAATAACTTCAGGTAATTCTGATACTGCAACATTAGATAAAATTATAGAATATACACAGCAAAATGATTATAAGCTCCTGACATATGAGTATAACTTCACAAAAATAGATTCTGACTTAATAGCATCATATGATGAGATAGAACAGGCAGAAAAAATAATAACAATTGGTGACATCTTCAGAAACAATTCACTAATTGCCAGAAGAATTATACATGCTCAAGAAAAAAATGCCGAAACAAGTAATATACACACTGAAGAAAACCTGACAGGATATAACAGCAATCAGTTTATAAAAATTGATTCATATGATAATC
Source organism: Methanosphaera sp. SHI613 (assembly GCA_003266145.1). Classification (GTDB taxonomy): domain Archaea; phylum Methanobacteriota; class Methanobacteria; order Methanobacteriales; family Methanobacteriaceae; genus Methanosphaera. Next base: position 27,398 of record MVJJ01000033.1, on the reverse strand, counting down.
TATGTGAATTAATAGATTCATCACTACCTGAAAACACTATTGTAGTTATAAATGAAATTGATTCTAAAGACAATTATGAAAAACTGGTTGAACTTATAAAAGATAAAAACATTAAAATATTGCCGTTATTAAAGCATCCAAATAGTTTTACGGTACTGGAAAAAACCAATCCCTCATCACTTGATGAAATAACAAATGCCATCAACGAATCCGAATTGGTAATTTTCATCAACGAAAATCCATTGGAATACCTGGATAGTGTTTTGCTGGAAAATAAACAAATCATATCATTAACTGAGGATGACACAGGTTTAGGATTAAAGATACCTGTACGTTTATGGTCTCAAATGGAAACATCATTCACTAATTCAATGGGTACAACACAAACATATCCAGATGCAATACAAGATGAATCCAACAACTTAAAAACTGTCACTGAAATACTTGAATTAATTTAATAATGGTGAGAACAATGAAATATTTACAAATCAAATCAACCAATGAAAATATTTTAGAAAACTGTGAAAATGGTGGTGCCGTAACATCACTACTATTAAGTCTTTTAGAAGAGGATAAGATAGATGGAATATTAAACCTTAAAAAACAGGACAGTGTCTATGATGGAATGCCTAGTTACATAACCACAAAGGAAGAACTACTTGAAACATCAGGTTCACTCCACTGTGCACCAATTATGACCTCTGATATAATAGCCAAGTATTTAAAGGATGAAAAAATAGCAGTCACCACAAAACCATGTGACGCTATGGCAATTGATGAGATACTTAAAAGACATGGTCTTAATAGGGACAACCTGTATATGATAGGGCTAAACTGTGGTGGAACAGTCAGTCCATTAGTGGCTGAAGAAATGATTAAATTGTTCTATGATGTAGATCCGGAGGATGTTGTATCCGAAGAAATCAACAAAGGTAAGTTTATAATAGAACTAAATAATGGTGAAGAAAAAAGCGTTAAGATAGATGACCTGGAAGATGAAGGATACGGAAGAAGAAAAAATTGTCAAAGATGTGAACTGAAAGTACCAAGAAAAGCAGATGTAGCATGTGGAAATTGGGGTTCAAGTAAAGGATACACATTCGTAGAAATCAACACTCCAAAAGGAGAAGAACTCATACAAAACGCTATAGATAAAGGTTATATTGAAGTTAAGGAGCCATCTGAAAAACAGATAACTATACGGGGCAAAGTAGAAAATGTTATGAAGAAGATGGCTAAAAAAGCACAGAAAAAACAATTAGGTAGTGAATATCCTTCCCCTGATGAGTTGAATAATATATTGACTCGCTGTATCAAGTGTTACAGATGTCGTGACGTATGTCCAGTATGTAACTGTAAAGTATGTTCATTAGAAAAGGATGCATTTAAAGAAGATTCAACTGATAAACCTGATCCATTACTTATGCATGGAATAAGATTAAGTCACATGGCATTCAGTTGTATTAACTGTGGCCAGTGTGAAGATGTTTGTCCAATGGAAATTCCTTTGGCCAAATTATATCAGAGGGTACAATTAAAATATAAGGAAGATACGGGTTATGTTGCAGGTGTAAGTCCAGATAAAGCACCTATGTATAGTAAAATGAAAGAGGAAATAGCTGAATAAGTCATGTGGATTGATTTTTATGGATGATAAAGATATTAAGATAATAGGTTTTTGTTGTAATTGGTGTTGTTATGGAGGAGCTGATAATGCGGGTACTGGACGTATGGCTTATCCACCTAACATCAGAATTATTAGGGTAATGTGTTCTGGTAGAATAAATGCGGATATGATCTTCAAGGCATTCCATGAAGGTGCAGATGGTGTTTTCGTAGGTGGATGTCATATTGGGGATTGTCACTATGATGCAGGAAATTATAAATGGAGAAGACGTGCACGTATGATCAGATTCATTTTGGATGAAATGAATATTGACCAGAGAAGATTTAGATATGAATGGGTATCCGCATCAGAGGGTTCAAAATTCCAAAGATTGATGAATGAATTTCATGATGAACTAGCTCAATTAGAATAAGTAGAATAATACCATTTTTTTATATTTTCTTTTTTTAGATTTTTGACATTATTTTTTTTGGATTTGATTTAAAATTACTGGAATAATGTTCTGTGTGATGTAATCTTTTTTACAAAAATTTTTTAAATTATTATGAACATACAACTATATATACTTATCTTGAAAAATGTAATTTTTGAAATGTTTTCCTGAGAGAAATTTTTTTCGGAATTATAAAAAAAATAACTATTTTTATACCGTATAAATAGGTAAGTATATATATTGTTGTAAAGTAATATATAATATAGTATTCCAATTCATAACTTCTTCCTAAAACTTTTATAGGTTTAAATACAAACTTTTAAATATGGAGAAATTATCAATATTTGTGCCAAACAGTTTTTTGGCAGAATCAAAAGATTCAAAAGTTAGAACGTATAAAGTTGGATTAATCGGAAGATATGCTGCCTTATTTAGGGCAGACAATATTGTTATTTACAATGATAATTCGGATGGTGGCTCTAGAGAAGATGCCTTGTATATGAAGACTATTCTCGAGTATATGAATACGCCACAATACTTGCGTAAGCAGGTATTTCCTATTTCAAAGGAACTGAAGAATGTAGGAATACTTCCACCACTTAGGACACCACATCATCCATCGTCTGAGGATGTCAAAGTTGGCGACTACAGACAAGGATTAACAAAAAAACGTGTTCGAAAGGGCACTATGGTCGACATTGGTGTAGACCGTCTTGCATTATGCAAAGAAAAGCTAAGTGTAAATAAAGTACTGAGTTTTCGCATAGAAAAATTTGGTAAAGAAATATTAATTGAACCTGATAAACCGGAAAATGTTTATTGGGGATATGAGACAATAACTAGTGACAGTAACCTCTCTGAAAGCATAACCATGATGAAATCAAAGCCTGATTTGGTTATTGGTACATCAAAATATGCTCCTACTATTAACTCTATTTTACCAGAGGTTCAATCCAGTATCAATCAAGCTCAACATGTTGCTATTTTATTTGGTGGTCCATATTCTGGAATTAACACCATGATAAATGAACGTAAATTAGATTTTGTGCTGAATACTATATGTAGTCAGGGTACTGAAACAGTACGGACAGAAGAGGCAATTGCTAGTACTTTATCAATATTCAATGCGTTAAGAAACGATTAGTACTTTGTGGAATAATGTAAATAACACAATAAAATTAATTTTGTAAACATAAGGAGAAAATAACATGACTAGACATCACCAACCAAGAAAAGGATCGGTTGCTTTCAGTCCTCGTAAAAGAGTGGCACGAGAAACACCACGTGTTAGTACTTGGCCAGAAGTAGAGGAAACTGGAATACTCGGATTCGCAGGATACAAGGTGGGTATGACCCACGTGACGGCTCTGGATTCTAGAAAAGGTTCTCCAACAGAAAACATGGAACTTGCAGTTCCAGTTACAATATTAGAGGCACCACCTTTAGTAGTGTTGGGAATTAGAGCTTACACAAAAACAACATATGGATTAAAGACATTAACCGATGTACTTGCAAATGATAATTTAGACGATGAATTATCAAGAAAAATATCAATTCCTAAATTTGAGGACATAGAACCTAAATTAGAAAATTTAAGAAACAGAATTGATGAAATTGATGAAATTCGAGTTCTAGTTCACACTAAACCAAAACTTACCAGTGTGCCTAAGAAAAAACCAGAAGTACTTGAATTCGGAGTAGGTGGAAAATCTGTAGAAGATAAACTCGAATATGCAATCAGCGTTCTCGGAAAAGAAATTACACCTAAAGATGTATTTGAAGAAGGAGAATTCACTGATGCAATAGCAACCACCAAAGGTAAAGGAGTTCAAGGACCTGTAAAAAGATTCGGTGTAAGAATTCAATATGGTAAAGCAGCACGTAGTGGTATAGAAAGACACGTTGGTTCAATCGGACCATGGACACCTAACAGGACTATGTGGACCGTCGCTATGGCTGGTCAAATGGGATACCATAAAAGAACAGAATATAATAAAAAACTCCTAAAATTAGGAGATGCATCTGAGGTAGATTTAGTAAACCCAGATGGTGGATTTGTAAAATATGGATTCATTAAAAACAATTATATAATGGTTAAAGGTTCATTACCAGGACCATCTAAGAGATTAGTTGTTTTAAGAAAAGGAGTAAGAAACGCAAGTAAAGACCCTACAGCTCCTGAAATATCTTACATAAGCACAGCTTCAAAACAGGGAGTCTAAATATAGAGAGTGATATATATGGCAAAAGTTAACGTTTATTCATTAAAAGGCGAAGTAACTGGCGAAATTGAGCTCCCACAAATTTTTGAAGAAGTATATAGGCCAGATGTAATTAAAAGAGCAGTTATCTCAATGCAAACTGCTAGAATTCAACCATGGGGAACAGACCCAATGGCTGGTAAAAGAACAACAGCTGAATCATTCGGTTCAGGTAGAGGAGCAGCAATGGTACCTCGTGTAAAAGGTTCCAAACATCCAGCAGGATCCAAAGCAGCATTCGTACCTCAAGCAATTGGAGGTAGAAAAGCTCACCCACCACGAGTAAATACAATTTACCATGAAAAAATTAACAGAAAAGAAAGACTCTTAGCTATCAGATCAGCTATAGCTGCTACAGCTAACAAAGAATTAGTTGAAAAAAGAGGACATCAAATTTCTAATTTAGAACAAATACCATTTGTTGTAGATGATGAATTAGAAACTGTTAAAACAACTAAAGAAACCAGAGAAATCTTCAAAGACTTAGGTATTATGGATGATATCTTAAGAGCTAAAAAAGGAAGAAAAATCAAATCTGGTAAAGGAAAACTCAGAGGAAGAAAATACAGAACACCTTCTGGACCTCTAGTAGTTGTAGGTAATGACCGTGGTATAAGATTAGGAGCAAGAAACCATGCTGGTGTAGATGTTGTAGAAGTAAACAACATAAACGCTGAGTTACTTGCACCAGGAACACACGCAGGAAGATTAACTATTTATACCAAATCTGCAATTGAAAAACTTGGAGATTTATTCCAACAAAATAGGAGTTAGTTATTATGGATCCATATTCAGTAATAATAAAACCACAATTATCAGAAAAAACCATGAATGACATATATGACAACAACAGAATTGCATTTGTGGTACACCGATCTGCTAATAAAAGAGTTATAAAACAAGCTTTCCAAGACTTATACGAAGTAGAAGTTCTTAAAGTAAATACTCATATTACTCCTAGAGGAGAAAAAGTTGCATCAATTCAATTAAAAGAAGCAGATGCTGCTGAGGACATTGCAGTTAGAATGGGAGTATTCTAATTTTAATTGACTTAGGAGGATTATTATGGGAAAAAGATTGATTATACAAAGAAGAGGTCGAGGAACTCCAACATACCGTAGTTCATCTCACAGATTCCGAGGGAAAGTATCATACAGATCATATGATGCTTATGAAAAAGACGGTAGTATCAAAGGATTAGTAACTGATATTATCCATGATCCTGGAAGATCAGCACCTGTTGCAGTTGTAAAATTCGAAAATGGTGAAGAAAAATTAGTTCTAGCACCAGAAAGTATTGCAATAGATGATGAAATAGAATACGGTGTATCAGCACCAGTTCAACCAGGAAACACATTACCATTAAGTGAAATTCCTGAAGGAACTCCAGTTTATAACATAGAAAATAACCCTGGAGACGGAGGAAAATTCGTTAGATCATCAGGTACATATGCTTCATTAATTACCCATGATGTAGGTAAAGCAATGATTGAATTACCATCAGGTGAATTAAAAGCATTTAACCCTAACAGCAGAGCAACCGTAGGTGTAGTTGCTGGTGGAGGAAGAAAAGATAAACCATTCCTTAAAGCTGGTAACAGATATCACGCACTTAAAGCTAAAGGTAAGAAGATGATGACTGTTAGAGGTGTAGCGATGAACGCAGTAGACCACCCACACGGTGGAGGTAACAGACAACACCCAGGAAGACCAACAACAATTTCCAGACATGCACCTGCAGGAAGAAAAGTTGGTTCTATAGCAGCTAAACGTACTGGTAGAAGACGATAAGGAGGCACTTAATTGGCTCGTAAAATATTTAAATTTAGAGGATATACACTTGAAGAGCTTCAAGAAATGTCCCTTGATGAAGTAATTGAATTATTACCATCAAGACAAAGAAGATCTCTCAAGAGAGGATTCTTACCTGAACAAGAAAAAGTTCTAAACAGAATCGAAAAAGTTAAAAATATCGAAAACAAAAGTGGAAAACCAATAGTTATCAAAACACATTGTCGTGATATGATTGTACTTCCTAATATGGTAGGTTTAACATTTGGAATTTATAATGGTCAAGATTTCGTAGAAGTAACAATTCAACCTGAAATGATTGGATGCTACTTTGGAGAATTCGCACAAACCAGATCAAGAGTACAACACGGAGACCCTGGTATGGGTGCTACAAGATCATCAATGTTTGTTCCACTTAAATAAATAAGGAGAAGATTAGTATGGCAAAGAAAAACACTTATTCATACCAAGCAAAAGAAAATGAAAAAATTGCTAAAGCATCAAGTCATGGTCTTAAAATTTCTCCTAAACATTCAGTGGAAATATGTAGAACTATTCGTAATATGTATTTAGAAGATGCAAAAGCATACTTAGAAGATGTTATTGCTAAAAAAGCAGTGGTACCTTTCAAAAGACACAACAAGAAAGTTGGTCACAGAAGTGATTTAAAAGGATGGCCTTCTGGTAGATACCCTGTTAAAGCAGCAACTGCAATTTTAAGAGTTTTAGAAAATGCTGAAGCAAATGCAGAAAATCAAGAATTAGATGTAGAAAACCTTAAATTAGTTCATGTATCTGCTAACAGAGGGGTTATTATAAGAGGTTGGACTCCAAGAGCATTTGGAAGAGCAAGCCCATCAAATACACCTACAACACATATACAAGTCGTATTGGGGGAGGCTTAAGTACACATGATTGAAAAAGATTTCGTTAGAGAAGGATTAAAAAGAACAAGAATCGATGAATATCTTGAAACTAAACTCGAAAGAGCAGGATATGGTGGAATGGATATTCAAGTTACACCAGTAGGTACCATAGTTCTTGTTTACGCTGAAAAACCAGGAATGGTTATAGGTAGAGGTGGAAAAACCGTAAGATCTATAACAAAAACACTTAAAAATGATTTCGACTTAGAAAACCCACAAGTTGAAGTTAAAGAAGTGGAAGTTGCTGAATTAAACCCTAGAATCATGGCAAACAAAATTTCTTCAATGTTAGAAAGAGGAATGCATTTCAGAAGAGTAGCATACTCAATCATCAGAAGAATTATGGGTGCTGGTGCTCAAGGTGTAGAAGTAACAATCAGCGGTAAAATTAGAGGTTCACGTTCTGCATGTGCTAAATTTAATGAAGGTTACATTAAAAAATGTGGAGAACCATCAATTAAACACGTTAAAGAAGGATTTGCTACAGCTCAATTAAAACCAGGGGTACTTGGAGTATACGTAAGAATCATGCCTCCTGAAGTAGTATTACCTGATTACATCGAAATAGCAGAACCAGTAGAATCTGATGTTGCTAAAACAGAAGAAACAGTTGAAGAAACACAAGAATCTGAAATTGTTGAAGAAATAACTGGTGAAGATATTTTAGATGAAATTACCGAAGAAGCTGAAACTGAAGAAATTACTGAAGAAGAAGCTGATGAAGGATTTATTAAAGAACATATTCAAAAATTTGAAGATGAAATAATTCCTAAAATCAAAGAAAACCTTGATAAATTAAATGATGAAGAAGAAAAAATTTATCAAAAAATAACCAATAAAGAAGAGTTATCTTCCATGGAACCTTCAGCATTCAGTAAATTGAAAGAAAAAGTAGAAGCAATTCATCTTAAATTTAATAAATCTGAATAATGAGGAATTACTTATGGTTATTTTAAGAAGTAAAGAACTAAGGGATTTAAGCTCTACAGATTTAGAAGCTAAATTAAATGAACTTCATGCTGAATATAACACTTTAATTAGTAAAGGATCAGTATCTGGAGTAGATAATCCTGGTAAAATTAAAGAAACTAGAAGAACTATTGCCCGTGTTCTTACTATAATGAACGAAAATAAACAACAGGGAGAATAAATTAGAGATGAAAATCTGTGAAATATGCGGTCTTCCAAAAGATCTATGTGTATGTGAAGAAATTGCACGTGAAGTACAAAAAGTTAAAGTATACACTGTACGTCGTAGATTCGGTAAGTTAATGACTATCGTTGAAGGAATTGATGAACACGATATAGATGTACGTGAATTAACCAAAACTTTAAAGTCCAAATGTGCATGTGGAGGTACTTCCAAAAAAGGTCAAATTGAACTACAAGGTGACCATAAACGCAAAGTTAAAGAAGTACTTGCAAATATGGGTTTTTCCTCAGATACAATAGAGATAAAATAGGTTCAACCTTTAGGGAAGATTTAAACAAATATACAATCAATATTAATTATTGATAGGGAAACAAAGTCAGATGTGAAGTTTTATGATAACTCCACAAAACGTATTCAGACATGAACTTATCGGACTTACTGTCGAAATTATTGACAGCAGTCATAAGGAATTTGTAGGAATAAAAGGGATTGTAATAGATGAAACTCGTAACACTATTACATTAGAAACAAATGATATTGAAAAGATGATACCTAAGGCTAATGTAGTGTTTTTATTTACATTACCTCAAGGAGAAAAAGTATCTATCGATGGAAATGTTATTGTTGCCCGCCCTGAAGACCGGATAAAAAAGAAATTTAAAAAAATTAGGTGAAATTATGGTAGGCATTAATGTTAAAGAACCAGAAAATGAATGTCATGATCCTAACTGTCCATTTCATGGTGAACTCTCTGTAAGGGGACAAGTTATAGAAGGAACAGTTACAAGTGATAAGGCAGATAGGACTATTACTGTAGAAAGAAGTTTCTATAAGTTTATTAAAAAATATGAAAGATACGAAAAAAGAAATTCTAAAATACAAGCACATAAACCTGATTGTCTTGATGTGAAAGTTGGAGATTCTGTTAAAATCGCAGAATGCAGACAACTAAGTAAAACTAAACATTTTGTGCTAGTAGAAGTTAAAGGAGAATAAATAATATGAAAGCAATTACATCAAAAGTCTCCAAGTCCCTTCCAATCGGTGCTAGATTAAAATGTATTGATAACACCGGAGCACGAGAAGTTGAAATTATTTCAGTAAAAGGATTTAAAGGAGTAAGAAGAAGACTTGCTACAGCTGGTGTAGGTGACATGGTAGTAATTTCCGTTAAAAAAGGAACTGCTGACATGAGAAGAGAAGTAACAACCGCTGTTGTTGTACGCCAGAAGAAAGAATACAGAAGAGCAAATGGTCTTAGAGTTAAATTTGAAGATAATGCTGCTGTAATCATTACCGAAGATGGAGTATTAAAAGGTTCAGAAATCAGAGGACCTATAGCTAAAGAAGCTGCTGATATCTGGCCTGCAATTGGTAGTGCTGCAAGTATAATTGTATAAAGGTGGAATTATGTCAAAACAACCAAGAAAACAACGTAAAGCGTTATATACAGCACCATTACACAAACGTCATGACTTAATGAGTGTACATCTTTCTGACAGTTTAAGAGAACAGTTCAATAAAAGGTCATTCCCTGTAAGAAAAGGAGATGAAGTTTTAATTGTACGTGGTGACTTTAAAGGTACAGAAGGTAAAGTAGAAAAAGTAGATCTCAAAAACTACCGTGTAATGGTAGATGGTGCATCAAGCCAAAAACAAGATGGAACAAAATTATACCAACCAATTCACCCATCAAATTTAGTAATTACTGAACTTTACTTAGATGATGAAAGAAGGAATAATGCATTAAATAGGAAGGCATAAATATGGCAAATATGGGATCAAGAAAACACTTAAAAAGATTTAAAGCACCTAAAATGTGGCCTATTCATGTAAAAGAAGAAACATGGACTACAAAAACTAGTGCTGGACCACACGCTCTTGATAAATCAATACCATTAGTTATGGTTTTAAGAGACATATTAGGTGTTGCTAAAAATGCTCGTGAAGCAAAAATAATCTTAAACAATGGTGAAGTATTAATAGATGGTACTGCAAGAAAAGACCACAGATTCCCTGTAGGATTTATGGATGTTATTTCAATTCCAAAAATCAACAAATACTACAGAATATTACCAGATTACAAAGGAAGATTAGTACTTCATGAAATTGATGAAAAAGATGCTGACTTCAAATTAGTAAGTATTGAAAACAAAACCACATTAAAAGGTGGAAAAACTCAATTAAACTTACATGATGGTAGAAATGTATTAACCGATGATGAATACAAAACCAGTGATGTTTTATTATTAAGCATTCCTGAACAGAACATCAATGATTCTATCAAATTTGAAGAAGGAGCATTAGCATTAATTACTGGTGGTAACCACATTGGTGAATTAGGTACAATTAAAGAAATTACCATCACAAAATCATCAAAATCAAATACAGTATTAATGGAAACTGATGATGGTTCATTCTTAACCTTAGCAAAATACGTATTTGTTATAGGTCAAGATAAACCTGTAATATCCTTATTAGGAGATGACTAATATGAATATTATGGAAAAACCTAGAATACAAAAAGCAACTGTTAACATTGGTGTAGGTGAAGGTGGAGAAAGATTAACAAGAGCAGAAAGTTTATTAACAAGCCTTGTAGATCAACAACCAGTTAGAACATACTCAAAAGTTACAAACCCTGAATTCGGTATCAGAAAAAAACAACCGATTGCATGTAAAGTAACTTTAAGAGGAGAAAAAGCTGAAAAAATTATATCAATGGTTTTAAACGGTTTAGAAAATAGAATAAAAGCTTCTCAATTTGATAAAGAAGGTAATGTATCCTTTGGTATAAGAGAACACATTGATATTCCAGGCGTAAGATACGACCCTGACATAGGAATTTTTGGTATGGATGTTTCAGTAACCTTTGAAAAACCTGGTCACAGAATCAAAGAAAGAAGATTAAGACCTAAAAAAATACCAAAACATCAAAGAGTTACTCCAGAAGAAGCAATGGAATTAATGAAAGAAAAATTCCAAGTTACTATTGAATAGAAGGTGAATATTTTGCCAAGAAAATATGGGAAAGCAGCAAGAAAATGTACTCGATGTGGAGATCATTCAGCAATTGTAAGAAGATACGGTTTAAATCTTTGTCGTCAATGCTTTAGGGAAATTGCTCCAAAAATCGGATTTAAAAAATATAACTAAATAAAGGAGTGTTTATAGAATGACTCTTATGGATCCTCTTGCAGATGCTTTAACAAATATCAGAAACAATGAGTTACAAGGTAATGACAGTTGTGTTATTAAACCAGCATCAAAACTTATTGGATATGTATTAAGCACAATGCAGAAGGAAAATTATATAGGAAATTTTGAATTAGTAGATGATGGAAAAGCTGGCTACTTTAATGTAGAATTAGAAGGTAACATCAACAAATGTGGTGTTATAAAACCTCGTCACGCAGTAAAAAATGATGAGTTCGAAGACTTCGAAAAAAGATACTTACCAGCTAAAAACTTTGGAATATTAATAGTAACAACACCACAAGGTGTAATGACTCACCACGAAGCTAAAGAAGCTGGAGTCGGTGGAAGATTATTAGTATACGTATATTAAATTATAGGTGAAAACATGGTTAAATTATCAAATATAACAGAGACAATCCCTGTACCTGAAGATGTTACTGTAACTATCGATGGTAATGAAGTAACTGTTAAAGGTAACGGTGGAGAATTAACAAGAAACTTCAACCATAATAAAATTACCATAGATCAAGATGAAGAAAATGTTTACGTAAAAGTAGCATTTCCTAACAAAAAAGATAAAGCTATGGTCGGAACTATTAGATCACACATATCTAATATGATTTATGGTGTAAAACATGGTTTTACTTATAAAATGAAAATCGTCTATGCTCACTTTCCAATGACTGTAAAAGTTAAAGGAAATCTCATAACAATTGACAACTTCCTCGGTGAAAGAAGTCCACGTTTAGCTAAAATTATCGGTGATGTTAAAGTTCAAGTCAAAGGTGAAGACGTAACTTTAACCGGTATAAACAAGGAACATGTCGGTCAAACCATGGCTAACATAGAACAGGCTACTAAAATTAAAAGACGGGATCCTCGTGTATTCCAAGACGGAATATATCTAGTGGATAAAACTCAGGAAGAAATAGAATAAATATATTTTGAGAGGAAGTACAATGACTAAAAAACCAACCTTCAAAAGACAAGAATATTGGAGATATAAAAAACTTGGTGATAGTTACCGTAGACCTAGAGGTAAACTAAGTAAAAGACGACGATACCAAGCAAGAAAACCTGCAATGGCTAGAGTAGGATACAGATGTCCTAAAGCTACCAGAGGATTACATCCATCAGGTTATAATGATATATTAGTTGAAAACGTCGAACAAATCAAAGCTTTAAATCCTGAAACTGATGCAGCAAGAATTGGTGCAACAGTAGGAAATAGAAAAAGACAGTTAATTGTAGCAAAAGCTCAAGAAATAGGGGTTAAAGTATTAAATTAAGTACAATCAATAATGATGTCTTATAGTCTTATGGACTGTGGATACATTAACGATTCTTAATTAATTTATTTATATTATTGAGGAGGATTTTTATGAATCTTACTACACAGAAAAAATTAGCTGCAAAGATTCTTAAAGTAGGGGTTAACAGAGTTTGGATAGACCCTGAACACATGGAAGAAGTATCCAGAGCAATTACAAGAAATAGTATTAGAGCTTTGATTAATGATGGTGTTATCAAAGCAAAACCTGCTACTGGAATAAGCAGTTACAGAAGCAAAAAGAATGCTGAACAAAAACGTAAAGGAAGAAGAAGAGGCCATGGAAGTATCAAAGGGGCAAAAAATGCAAGAACTCCAAAGAAACAAGCATGGATGAGTACCATCCGTTCTTTAAGAGTTGTTCTCAAAGATATGCGTGCTAACGATGAAATTGATAGAACTACATACCGTAAATTATATAACATGGCAAAAGGTGGATCATTTAGAAGTAAATCATACATGAAAACTTATGCAAAAGACCACGGAATGTTAAAACAAACGGGGGAATAGAAAGTGGCACGAGGAGCAACATATAAAGTTCAATTCAAAAGAAGAAGAGAAGGAAAAACTAATTATAACAAAAGATATAAATTAGTAGATCTTGACAAAACAAGAATGGTTGTTAGAGTTACATCAAACCACACTATTGTCCAGTTAATCAAAGTAGGAGCTAACGGGGATGAAACCTTAGTATCCGCTACATCAAAACAATTAAAAGATTATGGATGGTTAGGTAACGGTAAAAACACATCTGCTGCTTATCTTACTGGATACTTATTCGGTAAAAAAGCTCTTTCAGAAGACTACGATGAAACTATTTTAGACATTGGATTACAACCATCCATCAGAGGAACTAAAATATACGCAGTTTTAAAAGGAGCATTAGATGCTGGTCTATGGGTACCTCACAACGAATCAGTATTACCAGATGATTCAAGAATCAGAGGAGAACATATAGCCCAATACGCTGAAAGTATGGATGATGAAGAAAGAAACGCAAAATTCGCAAATTACATAAGATGTGGATTATCTCCAGTAGAAATACCAGATCATTTTGATAGCGTTAAAAATAAAATAGATGAGGCAACACAATGAGCAAAAGATCAAATAGATCAAACAATAAAAACTCTCCTAACAAGTTCAATGTGGAAAATTGGATTCCTAAAACAGAACTTGGACAGAAAGTTAAAGATGGCGAAATAACTGATATTGATCAAATATTAGAAAAAGGCCTTCCAATAATGGAAATTGAAATTGTTGACGCACTATTACCAGATCTTGAAGAAGAAGTTATGGATGTTAACCTTGTTCAAAGAATGCACAAATCTGGTAGAAAAGTTAACTTTAGAGTAATTGTAGCTGTAGGAAACAGAAAAGGATACGTTGGATTAGGAGAAGGTAAATCTCAAGAAGTAGGTCCAGCTATCAGAAAAGCTGTTGACAATGCAAAACACAACATCATCAAAGTAAGAAGAGGTTGTGGAGATTGGGGTTGTGTATGTGGAAGAAAACACACAGTACCTTTCAAAATTGAAGGTAAAATGAGTAGTGTAAACGTTACACTCATTCCAGCACCTGGAGGTGTAGGACTTGCAGTAGGTAACGTTGGTAAAACTATACTTTCACTCGCAGGTATTGCAGATGTATGGTCAATGACCAGAGGTCAAACACAAACCACAATTAACTTTGCACGTGCAATATTTGATGCACTTAAAAAATTGTCAAGTGTAAAATCAAGTGAAAAAGATCTAGTAGCTCTTGGAGTATTAGATTAGATTGAGGTGTAAATATGTATGCAGTTACAAGAATTCGTGGAAGAACCGGAATCAAAAGAAAAATAGCTGACAATCTTGACATGTTAAACCTTACAAGAATCAGCCATTGTGTACTCATTCCTGAAACACCTAGTTACAAAGGAATGTTACAAAAAGGTAAAGATTACATAACATGGGGAGAAATTTCAGAAGAAACTCTTATCAAATTAGTTTCAGAAAGAGGAAGACTTCCTGGAAACAAAAGAGTTACTGATGAATATGTTAAAGAAAACACTGATTATTCTACAGTTGAAGAAATGGCTGTAGCAATATTCAATGAAGAAACAACATTAAAAGAATGTGGTTTAAAACCATTATTCCGTTTAAACCCACCTAGAAAAGGATATGAAAATACCAAAAAATCCTTCAATGAAGGTGGTTCCCTTGGTTACAGATCAGAAAATATTAATGAATTACTCTTAAAAATGATCTAATTGCAGGTGTTAAAATGATTAGAAAAACAAGAAAAATCAGAAAACTACGAGGTTCAAGATCTGTTGGTGGAGGATGTACTAAGAAAAGAAGAGGTGCAGGACACCGTGGAGGTCGTGGACAAGCAGGTGGAAACAAACATCACTGGACTTGGATGGTCATAAACGATCCTAATCACTTTGGTAAATACGGATTTAAACGTCCTCAAAAAACCATTCAAAAATTCAAAGCAATCAATCTATCATTCATTGATAATGAAATCCAAAAACTCCTAGCACAAAATATAGCTGTAGAGGAAGATGGACAAATTGTTCTTGATGTTACTGAATTAGGATACAATAAAGTATTAGGTAAAGGTAATTTATCTACTTCAATGGTAATTAAATCACCAATGTTTTCAAAAAGTGCAATAGCAAAAATTGAAGAAGCTGGTGGTGTAGCAGAAATTATATAAGAAAAATTTCTGTAATCGTTAGATAATATCTAATCCATAGGGGAAAGTATGTCAGCACTAGACAGTATAAAACCATTTTATTCTATCTTACCCCAGGTTACAAATCCTGAAAGAAAACTGGGATTTAAAGATAAACTAAAATGGACAGGAATAATATTGGTGTTATACTTCATACTTACTGAAGTATCACTGTACGGTCTTAGCCCTACGGCTATAGATCAATTTGCTCAGTTAAGATCAGTAATGGCTGGTAGCTTTGGTTCAATATTAACATTAGGTATTGGTCCAATAGTTACAGCATCAATTGTAATGCAGTTATTAGTCGGTGGTAAGCTGATTGATTTAGATTTATCTAGTCAGGAAGATAAAGCCGCATTCCAAGGAACACAGAAATTATTAGCAATAATCTTCACATTGTTTGAAGGTGCTGTACTTGTATTGACAGGTTCACTACCTCCAATCAGCGGAGATTATACTATAATTCTCATAATTCAAATGGTATTAGGTGGAATCATCATCATCTACTTGGATGAAGTAGTAAGTAAATGGGGATTCGGTAGTGGTATAGGACTCTTCATTGCTGCAGGAGTAAGTCAACAAATATTAGTTGGAGCATTAAACTTCCTACCAGCAACAGGTTCTTCAGTACCAGCAGGTAGAATTCCAAACTTCATTTACTCACTTATGACAGGACAACCACAATTTAACTTACTGATACCAGTAATCGCTACAATCATAGTATTCCTTGTTGTAGTATATGCTGAATGTATGAGAGTTGAAATTCCATTATCCTATGGTGGAGTAAAAGGAGCAAGATCCAAATATCCTTTAAAATTTGTATACGCTAGTAACATGCCTGTTATATTAACAAGTGCATTATTACTAAACGTACAGTTATTTGCAGGATTATTCCAATCAGCAGGATTTCCAATATTAGGGGAAGTATCACAGGGTCAAGCAATAAGCGGTATAGCTTATTACTTAACAACACCTTCAAATATTTCCATATTAGTAACTGATCCATTGAAAGTATTAATATACGCTATCGTATTTATAGGACTTTCAATATTATTTGCATTACTATGGGTAGAAATAAGTGGTATCGGACCAGATAAAGTAGCAAATCAATTGTCAAATATGGGTGTTCAGGTACCTGGTTTCAGAAGTAGTAAAGTGCAATTCAAAAGAATACTTAACAAATACATACCAACAATCACTGTATTAGGTGGTGCATTTGTAGGTTTACTAGCATTTGCAGCAGACTTAACCGGTGCATTAGGTGGAGGTACAGGTGTACTTCTTACAGTTGGTGTTGTTTACAGGTTATATGAGGAAATAGCTAAAGAACAGTTAATGGATGTAAATCCAATGTTAAGAAGATTCTTAGGAGATGAATAGGTTTAACCCTATTTATCCCATTTAAAAAATAAGAGAAATTATTGAAGTGATAATGATGAACATAGTAGTACTTGCAGGTATACCTGGTACAGGTAGTACCACTGTATTAAATAAAGTATTAGAAGAAGTAGATTATGTTAACATCAATTATGGAAATGTAATGTTTGATATTGCAAGTGAAAAAGGTTTAGTTGAAACACGTGATGATATGCGTAAATTAAACCCTGAAATTCAAAAAGATGTGCAAAAACAAGCAGCAGAAAGAATCCATAAAATGGCAGAAAATGATAATGTTATCATCGACACTCATTGTTCAATCAAAACTCCAAAAGGTTTCCTACCAGGATTACCAATATGGGTTTTAGAACAATTACAACCAACACAATTCATATTAGTTGAAGCAGATGCTAGTGAAATCATGTACAGAAGAATGACTGATGATACCCGTGTTCGTGACATGGAGTATACTGATGAAATTGACTTACATCAATCAGTAGCAAAATCAACTGCTATGAGTTATGCAGTGTTAACCGGTGCAACAGTAGCAATTGTACAAAACCATGACAATGGTTTAGATGATGCAGTATCTGAAATAGTTGATATTTTATCATAATGAGGAAAATAAATATGACTTATTTAGATTCAATATTAAATCCGATTATTGCAATGGATCCTAACCCATCAAATCCATTGATGACTGTGTTAGTGATTGCGGCATTAATCGCATTTTTCATAGTAATTCTTCAGAAGTTACTAATAGATTATGATAAAATGGCGGAAATACAAAATGAAATGAAAGAGTTACAGGCAGATTTAAGAGCAGCTCAAAAATCTGGTGATCCTAAGGCATTAGCCAAAGTTCAGAAAAAACAAATGGAGTTCATGCCTAAGCAGAAAGATTTGATGACCATGCAATTTAAACCTACTCTTATTACCATGATTCCTATATTACTGGTATTCTATGGTATGGTAGGTAATCATACCATTAGCCATATGGTAATAAACATATCACAATCACAGTTTTACCTATTGCTAATGCCGATATGGAATATCTTCTGGACTCAAGCAAATCCATTGACCATCAATTTCTTTGGATGGTACATTTTATGTTCATTTGCTTTTTCATTTGTATTCAGAAGACTTCTCGGTTTAAAAACCGTGTAAGCTTTAATAATATTTAATAATATCTTAGGATAGATATTTAATTAGATAGAATATTAAGTTACGGGAAATTTAATGAACTTAATAAGATTGATTAAAAAGGAGGACTAATATGACTGCACCAAGATTTAGAACAGGAACATTCAAAAAACGAGCTAAAAGACTTCCTGGAGGAAGAAGAGTAGTACATTACAATAAGAAGAAAACTTCTAAACATGTATGTGCAAAATGTGGTAAAGTTTTAGATGCAGTACCACGTGGAAGACCATATGAAATTAGGAAACTATCCAAAAACCAAAGAAGACCTAACAGACCATATGGTGGAAATTTATGTACCAACTGTACTAAACAGTTATTCAAAGAAGAGGCAAGAAAATTATGATTATTACTATAGGTGGACTCGCAGGAACAGGAACATCTACAGCGGCTATGAACTTATCTGAAAAATTAGATATTCCCTACATTTCTGCGGGAGATGTATTTAGGAAAATGGCTGTTGAATATAATATGGATTTACTTGAATTCAGCGAGTTTGCTGAAGGTAATGATGATATTGATAAGGCCCTTGATAAAAGGCAAGCTGAAATGGCTGCCGAAGCTGATGATTTAATTGTTGAAGGACGAATATCAGCACACTTTGTTGATGCTGATTATCGTATATGGCTGATGGCTCCGGATAACATACGTGCAGAACGAATAAGTTACAGAGAAGGCAAAAGCCTGGATACAGTAAATCGTGAGATTAAAGAAAGAACAGATAGCGAAAGAAAAAGATATAAAGAAATTCATAGTATTGATATTGATGATTTATCATTATATGATATAATTATCAATACTGATACTTTTGATTCTGAAGCTACTGTTAATATTATAATTAATTGTATTAAAGAAAAAAATAAATAGGTGAGAAATATGCCAGCAATAGAAAAAGGAAGAGTATGTGTTAAAATCGCAGGAAGAGAATCTGGGAAAAAATGTGTTATTGTAGATGTTATTGATGAAAACTTCGTTGAAATCGTAGGAAATGAAGTTAAAAACAAAAGATGTAACATCAAACACTTAGAACCAGTGGATGCAACTGTTGAAGTATCTGATGATATTGAAGCAGTTAAAGATGCTTTAGCTAACTTATAAGTCTAAAGATCTTTTATCACTTACTTATTTTTTAAACCTTTACTTTTTTTTTACTTTTTTGAGAATCTATTTTTATCTATGCATTGTTTAGGAGATTATTTTTTTTGAAATATTTATGTAAAAATTATAAAAATATCATTTTTCATATTCCCCCATATAGGATTATCAAAACTTTTTTTAATAATTATATTACTAAACTTATTTAAATCTATTTACATTTTAATATATTTATAATTGTAGTGATAAGATAGCATTTAATTGAAGGTTATTGTTATAATTATAATAGTAAAATTATTTGATTTTTCTAAGTTGGTTTTGATTAAAAAAATAATTTTAAAAAAAGTAGTGGAGGAGTTCTTAAACATTTTCCATGTTATAGTTTGTCTTTTGTATGTTTCATCCATATTTTGCTGTTATCATTCAATGTATTTTTATTATCTGCCATTACACCAACTAATTCATGGGGTATGTATAGCTCCTCAAGATATGCTATGTCATCCTTTGAGAGATTTAATTCAACACTACATACTGCACCGTCAACATGATGCATCTTTGTAGCACCTACTATAGGGGAGGTTACTTTAGTCTCTAGCCATGCAAGTGATACTTCAGTCATGGATACATCCAGGTTTTGTGCTATTTCTGCTACTCTGTTTATTATCTGACTATCTTCTTTTTGTGTTTTATCATATTTTGTTTTTGCATATGCATCTTCTTTTAATCTTTTTGAATCGGCATCACTTAGTCTTGATAGTCTGCCTGATGCAAGTGAGCTGTATGGGGTTGTTGCAATGTTATCTTCCAGACAATATGGAATCATCTCTCTTTCTTCTTCACGGAATATTAAATTGTAGTGACCCTGTACGGATACAAATTCTTTAAATCCATTTTCTCTAGCAATTGCATTGGACTTTGCTAACTGCCATGCAAAACAATTTGATATTCCTATATACTTTACCAATCCATCATCAATTAACTGGTTCAATCCATCCAGTATATCATGTATAGGTGTATTAAAATCCCACATGTGATAGATGTACAAGTCAATATAATCCAAGCCCAGATTTTCTAAGCTTTTATTTGCCATCTGTTTTATATGTTCCTGTCCAGAGATGTTATTTTTAATATCATCCTGTGATCTTGGTAAAAACTTTGTTGCTACAACCATATCTTCACGGTCTGTATATTCTTTAATAGTTCTTCCCAGATATTGTTCACTAGTACCATTCTGATAACCTATAGCTGTATCAAAGAAATTGATGCCCTTGTCAATTCCATATTTTATTATTTTACTTGACTCCTCTTCATTCAATGTCCAGGAGTGCATACCATTTTCGGTATTTCCAAAACCCATACATCCCATACATACTTTACTAACTTTCAAATCGCTTTTTCCTAAATCAACATATTTCATGATTTAACCTCATATAGTTTAATTGGATATTATATAATTATAGTATATTGATTATTTATTATTATTATTCTTAAATAATTGTAGGAATTTAAGCGATAATATATATTTCTAAAAAATATTTTAAAAAAAGATAATTATTGATTCTTTAGGTGAACCAAGTTTTATTATTATTCTAAAGTTTAATAATTATAGACATTACATGTCCTCATTTTCTGTTAAGATATTAATAGATCTCTCAGACAATAATGCAAAGATGAAATATAATAATTTTACTAATGATAATAATTTCTTTAAATAACTTCACTTATTCATTAATTATTATCATTATCTATATTAGAATTTTATCAAAAACAAGAATTCACTGTAAAATCAACTAAAGTAACTGGAATGTAAAATTTAATTATAATTTTTGATAAATATATAATCATTCAAATATATTTTAATAAAATAAATTTATTTGGATAATTAATTATGGAGTTAAAAAAGATTATGTATAACAAGAAGATTACACTCTTCTTATTGGCTCTAGCAGTATTATTAATATCTGCAACAGCAGTAAGTGCTAGTGATAACATAACAGATTCAACTGGTAATACACAGTTATCACAAGCAGATGATAATGCTTTTGCTAATGATATCGAGTCAGTTAAAGAAGATAATAAAGTAATTAATAAAAACATTAAAAAATCCTATGATCCATACACTGGTGTAATAGGTGATGATTTTACAGGTAACATTCATGAAGTAAATGAAGATTCATATACAACTTACTTCGATGAAAAAGGATATCTAACAGACAATGTAGAAAATGGTGATATCCTTGATATCCAAGGTAAAATATCAGATAAAAGTGGAATAAACATTAACAAGCCAGTCAATATAATTTCAACAACAAAAGATGGTGAATTTAACAATGTAAGCATATTTACATTTAAAAAAGAATCATCCTATTCAAATATGACCGGTCTTAAAGTTACTAATTCAAAGTTTTTTATTGAAAATGCAACGACAATAGTGATAAATAATGTTAATGTATCAATAGTTAACACTAGTTTAGGTTTAGGAACTGGTATGTTTTCTATACGTGATGCATCAGATCACATTACATTTGCAAACAGTAACATATATTGTGAAAATAATGGTGGAACAAGCCTTGGTGTAATTGCAGCAGCACAGTACTGTACATTTGAAAATTGTACATTCAAGGGTGTTGGTAATGTAGGAAACCTGTTATATCTGACAACATATAATGTTGCAAGTGATAAAATGACAAATGACTACAATAGGTTTATTAACAACACAATTGAAAAGACTGATTCTGCAGCAGCTATATCATATGGTATTGGTTTAATTGGAAAACACAATGAATTTATTAACAATACCATTCATACAAAAGGTATTGGTATTACTATGCAATGGGGTAGCACTCCTGATACAGCTTCAAACAACTACTTTGAAGGAAACACATTTGACTGTTCCAGTGCTGCAACATTTCCATATTCAACCTATGTAAATAACACTTTCCTAACAGGAAGTGCTGTAACATTTGTAAATAATACAAATGCAACAAAATGCAGATTCAATAATTCAGTTTCACTACAAAACAATGTATCTTTCATAGATAATATTGTAAACAGCCCTAGCAGTAATTATGCAGTTTCAATTGTGGGAAATACTTCTGTTGTTAAGGACAATGGATTAACAGCTAAAAGTTCATCTGGAGATAATGCTGTAAACTCAAAATATGATAACTGTATCATAGAAAATAATGACAATAGAAAAGACTTCAAGAAAGCTGTTGAGTATATACTATCCGAGGATACTTACTATGATTTCTTTAATTCTGATGGTGAATTGATTGTTGATTTTAATGAAGGTGATGCATTTTTAGTAAGTGGTGAAATATTGGATAAAGAGTTTTATATAAACAATGCTAAGGTTATCTTTAAGGATTATGAAGAAAACCATGGAGTACTTGTAAATCCTAAATTTATTGCTACTGATAATGGTCATATCGTTCTTGATGGTTTAGAAATATTTGCAAATGATGAATACCTAGAAAACATTATATATCTTGATACTAGTGGAAATCAAATTAACAACACTACAATAACACAGGTAACTGATGGTGAAAAAGCACACTCTGTTATTATAAAGGCTGACAACAACACTATAACTAACAGCAGATTTGAACTGTCCGGACCTTCAATGATTGTTGACTATGAGCATACGCCAAACTTGGCACCAATAGTCAATGTAGTAGTTTACTCAAGCAATAATATTATAAGAAACAACTCATTCAGTATAAAAGCAACAACAAGTTCTGATTTTGGAACAGTTGAAGCATTAACATTCCAGAATGATTTTGCAGATATAACAAATAATACAATAGAAGACAATACTATAATTGGTAATGGTACAGATTACATTTATGGTATAAACTTTGGTGGACGTGTATATGATAGTATAGTAAAAAACAACACAATCAATATAACCTCATTAAAATATGTTGATGGTATTCAATTTATGATGAGTCCTGCATCAAACAATAAAATAATTGAAAACAAAATCAATATAACTGCTGGAGAAGATGATGGTTACGTAGCATATGGTATTGTCTTAAGCAGTTGGGGTGGTGAAACATTCGAAAACAACACAATCAACAGCAATAATATAATTCTAAGAGCAAATCAGGTATATGGAATAGAAGTATTCAGTAATGTTGCATCAAGCACTCCTGCAGTAATCAATACCACAATTGTAAACAATACAATTACAGCCAATGCAGTATTTGCATCAGGTATAGCTATAATGGGAACAACATTTAACATAACATCAAATCACCTTGACATAGAAGGTCAAACAAATGAAACAGGTGACTCTGCTGATTACATTAAGCCAACAACAGCAGGTATAATACTACAGAAAGTTACAGATTCAACAGTATATGATAACTTCATAGGAGTAGGATATGGTCCAACCAATAAAATAATTCAAAATTCCAATAACATTACAATAGAAGAAAACATATTATACTCAACACAGGGAGTATCCTCAGATTCAATAGTGACAATAAGCGGAAGTGACATAAACATAGGAGTAAACTATCCTATACAAGAAGCACAAATAACAGTAACTGGAGACTACATCATAGGTGAAAAATCAGAACTAACAGTTTCATTACTTGATAAAAATGGTAACATACTCAAAAAGGCTAATGGAACAGTTATAATATCCATATATGATGATGAAAAAATAGAACTTGTAAATGGACAGGCTACATATGTCTTTGTAGGTGAAGATACACCAATAATAGGTACAGCATACTATTTAGGTAGTGAAATTATACAAGAAACAGAAAACAAATTCACACTAGAAGCAAGTGCTAATGTAAACTTAAAATTTGAAGATGCAAAAGCAGTAATTGGAGAAGATCTTCCACTAGTAGTATATGTTGAATCAGGAAAAGATGAAATCAATGAAGGTACAGTGATATTCTATGTAGGCGACGAAGAAATAACACGTGAAGATGTAAAGGATAACATGGTAAAAACATCATGTCATCTTAACAATAACTGGTATAAAAAAGACATAACAATCACGGCAAAATACACAGACTCAAAAACATATCCAGATGCAGAAACCACCATGAAACCAACAATACTCATACCAACACTCATAGAAACACAACAATTCAAAGATATAAAAATAGGCAAATCCATCTCAGGAATATTTAGAATAAACGATACAATCTCCAACTCACCAATAACACCTAAAGTAACAGCATACATAAATGGAAAAGAAGATGGAAAAATATCATTCAACGGACAAATAAGAGCATTCATGTATTCATATACCCCAACAGAAGTAGGAGAATATGAAATAAAATTTGTATATGAAGGCAGTGTAATAAGTGGCTATTCATATAATGCAAGTCAAACTACAGTAAAAGTTAATGTTGAAGGATATGATACAACACTAAATATTGAAGATATAGAAACCAAAACAGGCATACCAACAACAATAGCAATTGCTGTCACATCACCAGATCAAGTAACAGTAGATGGTGGAGTAGTAACCATAACTGATGAAAATGACAACATACTAGCAACTTGTGAAGTTACAGCAGGACAGGCATCCTGTGAAATAACATTCAACAATGCAGGTACAACAGTCATAAATGCAGTATATGAAAGTGCTGATGGATTATACAAACAAAGTCAGACTCAGGTAAATGTATTGGTAGAAGCAAGCACAATAAACCCGACAATTGTCATAAGTCCGGTAGTTATTACAAAAGGTGAAAATACAACAATAACAGCAACTGTAATTGGAAACAATGGTGAAGTTATAAATGCAGGTAAAGTAGCATTTAAATTAAATGGTAAAACACTCAAAGATGCTAACAGCAAGGTAATCTATGCTAAAGTAGTTGATGGACAAGTTAACATTAGCGTATTTATTGATGAAAGTCAATTAAAAGACTCAAATAATATAACAGCAGTTTACTCAGGAAGTACGGGCATATCATCAGCTAAAGCACAAACCTCAGATGTTACAATAAAAGAAGCAGAAGTTAACCTATCCTTAGCTCCAACAACAGCTAAAGCAGGCAGCAATGTAAAAATCACAGTTAATGTAACCACAGCATCAAAAGCTGTAAATGAAGGTAAAATAGTTTTAAAAGTAAATGGTAAAACAGTTAAAGATGCAAACGGTAAAGTAGTATATGCTAATGTCGTTAATGGAATAGCAACCATTGACTATGACATAGCAAGCAATATGAAAGCAAAAAATTATACGATAACTGCAGTTTTCATATCAAATAATTACTCAAGAGTATCATGTGAGAGTACATTAACAATAGAAGATAATTAATTTATTATCTTCTTCATTAATCCTTTTTTTTTTATTTTCTTTCGAATCATGTTTTAATATGTTAATTTAATTTGAAATCTATGATTATGCTAATTATAAAAGATTAATATTCATGTTATCAAAAAAATTATATATAAAATCTGTTTTTAAAAAGTAGTATGATAATTATCAACTAATTATATTTATATTAACATGATTGATTAAAAACTCATAATCTATTATAAAAATATGAAAAATTATATAAATAGTTATATAAAAAGTAAATTTTAAAGCATAATGGGAGATGTGAAAAAAATGAATGCTAGCAAATATATAAGTGACGCATTTAATGATGCAGTCAAAATAGATAAATCCTGGTTAATTTTAGCATTACCATTTATAATTTATTATATATTTAATCTCTTTGACTTATCTGTAATTTCAACTGTTATAGCAATAATAATATCAATATTGGAGTTAGGTGTAGTAACTAGAATAATACAGCATGTTCTAAATGGAAATGAAGGATTATTAAAAGGAGACTTTAACTTATATAATGCAGATTTAATTGTTGATGGTATTAAATCATTCATAAGAATGTTAATAATTTTCGTATTAATCTTTGCAGTATATTTTGTTATGATAGCAATGGGATATTCCTCTGGGAGTAATTTGACATTTATAATTATAATGTTAATTGCAGCAATAATAATGTCAATATTATTTAGTTTAAGTGGATTTGTACTAGCACATGACATTAATACTGATTCATTTGTTGATGGAATAATTAAACTTCCAAGTATATTGAAGTCAGTGGGAATTGGTAATTTCATACTTTTTATGATAATTAATTTAATATTATTAGTAGTTATGGGATTATTGATAGGATTCTTATCTTTAATTCCTATAATAGGTTCAATTATTGGTAATAGTATAATTTCCACAGCATTTTTATTCTATTTCATATTAGCTTCCACATACCTGTACAGGGAGTATGTAATGGAAAACAAAAATGAATTTAATGAAAATGAATTTAATTTAGTGCTAAAATATCCTAAAACATCAACACCACAAGATGATCATTTAAAATCAATAGAAAATAACATTAATAATCAAATAGATGAATAGTAATTTATTATTAAGTTATTCTCTTAACTATTTTTTTTTTTAATTTAAATGGTATAGTAGGATATGTTCCAAAAATAGTTAAAATATGTTGAGAAATAGAATTTAACTTAATTAAATACAAATAATTTGGGCTCCTAAAAAATGTTTAATAGATTAACATTTGATTTTCTTTAGAAAAATATTATGGTGGAGAATGATTAAATCATCCATTTTATAATAGTAAAGTGATTTAAATCTTGAAGTTATAGGTTTTCTTTTTTTAGAAATTCAAGAATATTCATGTGTATTATTCCGTTTTGTGAGTAATTGATTTGGTCTGTTGTGATTAAATATTTTGGATGGTTGTCTTTTATTTTTTCTAGTGATGTAAATTCTCGTTTTCTTGTTATAGGGTCATTTACACTCTCTGATACTTGCACATAAAATGTTTTTCCGGGTCGTTTACAGATAAAATCTACCTCCAAGTTGTTGATTTTTCCTATTGTTATATTATATCTTCTTTTTATTAATTCCAGGTATACTATGTTCTCTATTAAAAAGCCTGTGTCTCGTTTGTTTTCATCATTGAACAAATAGTAAAAACCTTGGTCTACAACATAATATTTTTCTAGTGTTTTTAGTATTGTTTTTCCCTTTAAATCTTCACGTTTAACTTGATATAATAGAAATGCATTTGAAGCGTAGCTTATATAATCAAGTATTGTGTTGGGGGATGTTTTTTTGTTTTTATTCTTGTTATTATTAATTTTCTTTTCTGATTTAAGATACTTGGATATTGAGTTGGCGCTGAATAAATTACCTATGTTACATATCATAAATTCCATTAGTCTACGAAATAGGTCTATGCTTCCAATGTTTTCTATAATGATAATGTCTTTTAGCATTAT
>MVJJ01000103.1:905-5362 GCA_003266145.1 Methanosphaera sp. SHI613 | reverse complement strand
TACATTAAATTACTTATAATAAATTTTAAGTTATTTTCAATAGGAAATCCATTCGATATGGATTATTTTTTACTTTTTTTAATGAATTTTTAAAATATTTTTTCATAACCTATTATCATAATCATTATATCCTATTTATTATAGATAATAATATACTATTTAATTATTACAGGGATTACTATGGATAGGGTATTGGATTTTAACGAATTGTTTTTCGGTAATTTGGATGAATATAAAAATTTAATAATCAGTTTACTTGAATCTTTAAAAATTGTTTCACCTACCACATTATGGAGTATCACGGAAGACACTCCTAAAGGACTTTCCACAATTGTAACGATGGATATAATGGAAATCATATTGGATTCAATGGATAAGATAGCTGATAATTTGTATGTAAATCCATTAATTGCTCATGAATATCCGATATTTGTCGAAACAAAAGAAATGATTGAAATATTGCTTACGGATCCTATATTTGATTCGGATGAATATCTTAATTTCGCAATCACTTTATTTTCGGATTTCTTCACATTATTGGAGGTTAAACTACTTCTATTTGATGGATGTAATTTGGAAATAGAAGCTCCTCAACATGTGCTTGATG
Organism: Methanosphaera sp. SHI613; assembly: GCA_003266145.1. Classification (GTDB taxonomy): domain Archaea; phylum Methanobacteriota; class Methanobacteria; order Methanobacteriales; family Methanobacteriaceae; genus Methanosphaera. Next base: position 4,755 of record MVJJ01000103.1, on the reverse strand, counting down.
AATATGATAAGGAATTGGATAATTATTTCATAAAGTTTGATGCTTATAAGGATGAATTTGTCAGATTACATGAATAATCTATTTTTAAAATATTTTTTTGGATTGTTAAAAAAAGTTTTAAGGGTGGTGACAAGTAAGATTTAATTATAAATCTCTGGATAATACGTGAACTGCTACTGTTCCTCCAGTTCCACCTACATTGTGGGTTAAACCTATTTCAGCACCGGATACTTGTCTTTTGTCTGCATCTCCTCTGAGTTGTAGGGTAATTTCGGTAGCTTGTGCTATACCTGTTGCTCCAAGTGGGTGACCTCTTGCTTTAAGACCACCTGATGGGTTTACTGAAATTGTTGAGTTTAAATCTATTTCTCCATCCTCGATAGCTTGACCACCTTTTCCTTTTTCAAAGAAGCCTAAGTCTTCAATTGCAAGCAGTCCATTTATACTGAAACAGTCATGTACTTCTGCTACTTGAACATCTTTTGCTGTTATGCCTGCTATATCATATGCTTTACGTGAAGCAAGCACAGTGGATTCAAGTGTTGTTAAGCTTTTTCTGTTGTGTAAAGCTATTGTATCGGATGCTTGGGTTGAAGCTTTAACGTATACGGGTGTGTCTGTATATTTTTTAGCTTCTTCTGCAGGACATACGATAACTGCTGATGCACCATCTGATACAGGTGAACAATCAAGTATGTTTAATGGTGAAGCCACTTTGGTAGAGTTTAATACTGCATCTACAGTTATTGGTCTTTGGAATTGTGCTTTTGGATTTAATGCTCCATTTGCATGTCCAACAACTGCGAAACCTGCTATCTGCTCACGGGTAGTTCCGTATTCATACATGTGTCTTCTTGCCATCATAGCGTATAATGAGGGGAATGTAACTCCTTGTTGTGCTTCCCATTCCTGGTCTGAAGCTGCTGCGATTGCTGGGGTTGCATCTACTACGTCGGTCATCTTTTCTACTCCGGCTGCCATTACGTTGTCGTAGTAACCGGATGCTACTGCCATTATTGCTTGTCTTAGGGCTAGTCCACCTGAAGCACATGCTGCTTCAACTCTTGTTGATGGTATTGGTGCAAGTCCTGAGTGTTCTGCAATTAATGATCCGATGTGTTCTTGTCCTACGAATAGACCACCGGACATGTTTCCGATGTACATTGCATCTAAGTCTTCACCGGCCATGTTGGCATCATGTATCGCACCTACTCCTGCTTCAACTACTAAATCTCTGAATGATTTATCCCATAGTTCTCCAAATTTGGTTTGGAATGCTCCTACTATTGCAACGTCTCTCATTATTAATCCTCCTATGTTTTTTATTTAATCCATTTTAATTTTACCTTTGAATTTTGCATAAGTTGCATAATCTACATATGTAAGGTTTTGTTGTATTTCTTCGAGTGTTTTGGCTTTGTGTTGTACTTCTTTGATTCTTTTGTTTACTTTGATTGTAAATGCATCACTACCTGCACCTGAACCGTATGATACTACAAATATTTTATCGTCAGGTTCTGCTACATCCAATACTGAGGATAATCCTAATGGTGTTGCTCCGGAGTATGTGTTTCCAATGTATGGGGTTAATAAACCTTGTTTATATTGTTCTTCGGTGAAACCTAATTTTTTTGCTGCTCTTATGTAGAATTTACCGTTTGGTTGGTGGAATACTGCATAATCATAGTCTTTTGCTGTGGTTTCTGTTTTATCCAGCATTCTTTGAGCTGCACCAAGTACGTGTTTAAAGTATGCTGGTTCTCCTGTAAATCTTCCTCCGTGTGATGGGTATGATTGTCCTTCTCTTCTGTAGAAATCAGGAGTATCTGTTGTGAAACTGCATGTTTCTTCAATATCGGCGACCGTATTTTTTTCTCCAATGATGTATGCGGCTCCTCCTGCTGATGCAGTGTATTCGAGTGCATCTCCTGGTGCTCCTTGAGATGTATCGGCTCCTATTGCCAATCCATATTCTATTGTTCCTGATTTTACTAATCCATATGCTGCTTGTATACCAGCAGTTCCTGCTTTACATGCAAATTCTAAATCTGCAGCTGTTAAGTTAGGTGTAGCTCTGATTGCATCTGCTACTATTGTAGCTGTAGGTTTTACTGCATATGGGTGTGATTCTGATCCGACATATATCGCTCCGATTTTTTGTGGATCAATTTCTGCTCTTTTAAGTGCTCGTCTTGCAGCTTCTACTGATATTGTTACAGTGTCTTCATCTGGACCTGGCACTGATTTTTCATTAACTACTAATCCTTTTGAAATAGAATTAGGGTCATCTCCCCAAACTTTAGCTATTTCTTCTACTTTTATTCTGTAAGACGGAACATGAGCTCCATATCCAACAATTCCTGTCATTTTATCACCCTTATGTATTTAAAATGATTATTTTATCTGTTATTACAGATATTGTCATGTTACTAATGTTTAATTTTAACTTGTTGAAATTTTTTTTTTAAACATTCTATATTATTTAATTCTTAGTCTATTCAAATTAATATATTTAGCTATTATTTTTCATGGATTTGAATTTCGCATACTGTTTTTTATTAAATAATTATTTTTTTAGTTATTGTAGAGGGGATTTTTATAGTATAGATTAAATATTTCTAAGAATATATTATTAATTAATAAAAAGAATAATTAATATTATTTGGATTTTAGTCGGATAATATTAAATTAAATATTAGAACAAACTAGTTGACGGTGATATAATGTATGATGATACGGGGGGTTCTAATCCTAAAAGGCTATTAATTATATTATTGGTTGCATTGATAGTTGTAATCGGTGGTACTATCTTGTTGAATGGACAAACTTCTACTGAATTTGAGGATAATACTACTGATGAGAATGTAACGAATGAGACACCTGAGGTCAACCCCATAAATTCCACAGTACTGGGCAATACTACTTGGGGTACTGTAACTAAGATGGGGCCTTATGGTAATGCATCATCTGATACTAAAATTGCATACGTGTTGGGAGTAAACCAGAACTCAGTATCTAATAATTCAATTGTCCCATCACTTGAAAGTCAAAATGAATTAAAATATGCATATTACATATACCTGATTGATGTTTCAAATAGTCAAAATAACAATGATAACACTAATTCATCAAGTAACATGTCAGTAAATGATAAGAGTCAATTGTTAGCTAAAGAATTTGCAACCCCAGATATAATTAACAATAAGTATGATTGTTGTGTAGATATTCATAGTACTAATGATTCAAATTCATATGTATTTGTTGCATCTGATAATACGGTAACATCTAAAAACTTAATTGACCATATATCAAATACAACCGGTATTGGAAGTTATACTCCTGAAGGAGTTACATATACTGAATCGGTATCAATGCCTATACTTGAAAACAATATACCTTCAATAGTATATGTAACAAGGGAATTCTATTCTAATGGAATATCAAATGAAGTGACTGGAATAATATCTGCTATTGATAATTTCGTATTTGATGTTTCATCAAATAGTAATAATACTAACTCTCAATCATCTAATGTGGTGGATGATTCATCTACATCAACTTCAAACGATACTAATGAAACAAACATTACCAATCCAACAATGTCTGGAAGTAATGTTAACAGTGAAGTGGATTAAATCTGCTTCTTCATATTTTTTTTGTGCGACAAGTAATTATCTTCGTTCTGTTTTCACTTGAAACTCTGTTTTAAGTGTGTGTTAGTATTGTATCTATTTAACGGATACTTTTAATCCTGTTGTATTGGTTATTCTCCCTTGAAACTGTGTTACTGCTAACGGTGGGTAGGTTGCATGATAAGTAAAGCCTAATCTAACTTCTAGCATCCATGAAG
>MVJJ01000103.1:0-900 GCA_003266145.1 Methanosphaera sp. SHI613 | reverse complement strand
GGAGGGCGAGAGAAAGACCAATATCTGGCTATTGTTAAATGAACTTTTATAAGCATCGTGAAATTTTTTCTCAACTTGTTTTTTCAATTATTTTTTAACATATTAACATAAACTTTATATGTACATATGAACAAATTATCATATATCGAAGTGATTAAAATGAATAATCAAAAAGATATTTTCAATGTTGGAGAAGATGTATGTTCAATAAATTTAATACATGAAAAATCGGTAAAAAATGCTAAAAAACAGTTGCTTACCGAAGATGTATACACAGATTTGGCGGATACATTCAGAATATTCGGAAATCCAACAAGACTAAAAATAATGTCCTTATTGGCTGCAGAAGATTTATGTGTATGTGACATATCAGAAGCATTATCAATGAGTCAATCTGCAGTATCCCATCAATTAAGAACATTAAGAGGTCAAAATTTAGTAAAATTTAAAAAAGAAGGAAAACAAGCTAGATATTCCTTATCCGATAGACACGTTGTTGAAATTCTAAAAATAGGAATTGAACACGTATTGGAATAACAAAACAGTATATTAGTGATAATATGGCAGAAGATAATAACTTGAACCAATGTTACGATTCGGAATGTGACATGAAAAAATGTTTCAATCCTGATCATTATAACTTCATATGTCTTGATCCTTCATGTGAAGATAAACATTGTGAAAATCATAAACATTACAATAAAGAATTACTTAAAGAATACCAAGAACACACGGATTTTTCACAGTTTGATCATACAGAACACATAGATTACAATGAAGATGTAGATATCAAAATATGCAGCTGTGATGACTGTAATGATGAAGATGAATCATGTGATGATGAATCATGTGATTGCCACACTCATGAACATCACCATTCTCATGAGGAGGACTCTTGTA
>MVJJ01000066.1 GCA_003266145.1 Methanosphaera sp. SHI613 | reverse complement strand
CGGGTTATCGCCACATTCAAACGTCTAAGATCATTTAAAAAGCCAATCTCCCTATTGTCATTGCTACGGACAGTTGATATGATGATGATTTCCTTTTCACGACCCTGAAATCCGTCAACACTTTTAACCTCAACGTCAACATGCTCCGAAATTAATTTGACCTGGTCCGCGTAGGGACTGATAATGCCAATATCATCCTTTCGGATTCCCTTGCTGATGTAATCGTTAGCCAATTCTATGCAAATTCTTGCCTCGGTTCTGTTGATGTATGACTTGGAATCATTGATGTGGGATTCCCTATTGTCTGACATGTCATGCGTATCAATAAACTCCAACACCCTCTCCTCATCAATATCCGCCAGGTCATTTAATGTAATGTCTGATATTCCAGAATATGTCTCCAGTAGATTATCATAAAACTCCCCATTAGGAAAGTTCATAAGCTTCTTGTTCATACGATACTGTATGTTAAGAAGCTTGGCCTTATATGGATACTTCTCAATCAATGACTCAAATAGAGTATCCTCCAATTCATACGCATCTGTGCTGATTATGGTTGGGGGCAGCTGTTTATGATCACCTGCAAGTATGAATCTATGTGCCTTTGAAATCGGTATCAGAACGCTAGGTATGGTAGTCTGTGATGCCTCATCGATTATTGCCACGTCAAACTTGTACTGGCTAATCACATCAAGGGCGGCGGATGAATTTGTAGATACAATCACGTCGCTGTCATCTATTATCTCCTTGATAATCTTGTTTTCAAGTACCTTGACCTTGTCATAGATTTCATTCATCTTCTCATCATAGTCAATCCAACGTGCCATGGACTGTATCGTCTTGGAGTCCACTCCCCTCGAGGACTTGTTTTTGTTGGCATACTGCTTAATCTGGTTATCAGTCAGGCCACGCCTATACTGTGGGGTAGGTTTCTTATAGTACTTCTTTTCCTCACGATACTCATCAATAATATTATAATAGCTTTCAAGATTGGCACCTAAAGGATGTGAATTTACCTTATATGCAAGGGTATGTTTTATATTGTCCTTAGATACCCTTTGCGGATGACCTAATCGGGTTATTTTTATCTTATCGTTTTTTGCCAGTCTTTCAAGAAGATTATCAACGGCAGTGTTACTTTCGGCCGTCGCCAGTACCCTGTTGTTCTGTCTTAGCTCCTGATATATCAACTCAACGAGCGTTCTGGTCTTACCTGTTCCGAATGGTCCATGTATCAGATAAAAGTCCGGACTTGAAAGGGCATTTTTAACGGCCTCCTTCTGGGACTGGTTAAGCGACGTGTCGATATATTCAAGGTAGACCTCATCCGACTTTTTCGGACTTTTCATGTTCAAATGATATTCGAGCGCATGCTTGGTATTGATGGAAAGATTCCTTAGGTTATCCTCCATTCTTCTGAATGTAATGTCGTTTACGTACAAATCCAAGCGTACCTTTTTTTTCAATGCCCAACGTGGAACTTTCGATTCAAATGCCACCTTGATGTACTTTCCTCCCTTTTCGGTTACTGTTGCCGTAAGATTACTTTTAAGTGGGTTATCCGTACTTATCAGGACAACATCTCCCACGTTAATCTCACAGTCTATTCTTTTTTTCCTACCGTATTGGACAATGGTTGAGCCCAATTCATTGGCAAGACGTTTTCCCTTCATGTTGTTGACGGCCCTTCCTATCTGTTCTCTTTCATAGGCCGTCATCTTCTTGATTTCATTAATCATTACCTTAACTTCTTCTTCCCTTTCATAGTTGATTAATGTAATGAGTCTTTCAATATATCTTCTCATATCAGAATCCCTTTTTTATGATTATTATCTAAATGTCTACAATGAATCTGAGATGATATTTATCATCATCCTGTTCTATCTGCATCAGGTGATATGTGATGGCCTTTACTTCGGTCTTATAATTATATTTGGTGGTATCATATACATCACCGTGTAATGTTGCATGTAACTTATAATTGTCGTCTCTGGTTATATTCAATTCGTATCTGCTTGCAATAAAAAAGTCACTGTTCATCAGCATGATGATTTCGGTTATCCAGTCATAAAGCAGTGCATCCAAATCTTCTGATTCCAAATCCACCATTTCTGTTTTTACCGCTTCAATTTTATCCACATCCGTGACAAGATTCATCGTAGCTAATGCAGAGTTTATGAATGCATCATTTAAGTTAGAACTTGTCACTTCTATTCCAATATCTGCTGTTGTCTCAAAATAATTGAATCTATCCATAATAATAATTTCCTATATGTCATTTAAAAAAAAGTGTGATTATATTAAGGAAGTCTTAATATAATTTAGGGGCATGCTGTTTGAGGTATTCTTTTATTTCATTGTCATCAAATCGTAATGTGATGATTCTGCTTTTTCCCTTTTTGCCGGCACCTGTATATGTGGTGTCTATCAGCCTGTAAAACTCCAGCTTGTTTATCTGGCGATTGAATGTTGCATAGCTTATGTCACATTCACGCTTATAACCCTTGTATAGCTTACCGGATGTCATATCCTCATCATCATTTGCTCTTGCAATGTATAAAAGCAACTTTTGTTCTTTTTCATTAAGCGTATCCAGGAGGTACTTGAGGTTCATGTTGGTGGCACTTTCTATTGCCTTGTCCACATCTTGTTTGCTGATTTTACGTGAAGCGTTTATCTCCGCATTGTTTCCACTGCTTCTTAACAGGTCGATACCCATCCGAATGTCTCCACTTTCATAGGTATAGTCGGTTATCTGTTCTATAAGTTCATCTGATATGACGCCCGGGAAAAATCCGAGACGCGCCCTCTCTTCAAGTATCTTATACGTCTCTTCATATGTGTATGGGTTGAAGTTTATCTCATTGGCATTGAATATAGATCCTACGTTCTTGTCAAGAACATACCTGAAGTCCACATCACTCAGTACTGCAAATATTCCAGTCCTCACTCCTTCAAATGATTCATATGCTCGTAGGATATCATAGAATACCTTGCTTATCATGTTACCTGCAAATAGATGGTTTATATCATCCAATGCAACTATAAGGGACTTATCTAACTCGATAAGTTCATTCATTATCTTATTGTATATCCTTGCGAATGGAACTCCTGTTTCCGGTGGGGCATGGCCAAATATCTTCTTGTATATCTGGCTGAATATGTCGAACTTCGTAGAATGCAATTGGCAGTTGACGTATACACAGATTATATCATCATCACAGTCAAATTCGGCCATTTCAAATAACTTTTTAATGGCGGTTGTCTTGCCTGTTGCCGGTGGTCCGAGTATTAGATTGTTTGTAGGTTTGCCCTTAAGCAGGGCAGGTCTTAATGAAAATGCCATCTCTTCCATTTGTGCTTGTCTTAGCTTGAAGTTTTCAGGTATGTAGTCGGAGTTGAATACAGTCATGTCCTGAAAAATGGTCTCATCATGTAATAAGATGTCGCTAATGTCCATTGATATGCCTCCTTGTTGTTTTTAAATCACACTTCCGAATATGAATGATATGAATGCTATGAGCATTGCGATTTTCATATATTTTGATACCTTATGTAACGTATCCTTTTCCTGATTCCTGAGGGTTAACATTCCGCAGTATATGAATATTATGTCCGCTATCAGTACTATTATCATGTAATATATTGAAAAGATGCCCATAATGTATAAAAGTGGTGTGAGTATACATGTCAATATATTTATTATGAATGCAAGCTTTATGCTGATATCCTTTCCGTATGCTATGGGAAGGGTATGTGCACCTTCCTGTATATCTCCTTCGATATCCTCACAGTCCTTGATGATTTCCCTTGATAATGTCATGAGAAATGCGAATACCGCCAGTATTGAGCTTATGTATAGGTCATGGGTTATAAGACCACCGAATACGAACGTCAACGCCGTTAGTATGCTCACGGTCATGTTTCCTATCAGGCATCTTTGCTTAAAATCATATGCGTATATTATCATTATGACTGAGCATATAATCACGGTTATTCCATTTGGAATTGATATGTAAAAACCGATTACCGTCGCTATTAGAAATAGTATTAGACTATAATATAATGCATTATTACGGGGTATTCTGCCTGAAGGTATGGGCCTGTCAGGTTTGTTTATCTTGTCGATTTCATAATCATAGTAATCGTTGATTGTATTTCCCGCACCTGTTGCTATGCATACGGCCAATGCACCGAGAATGATTTCCATGTTGTATACGTGGCTGATGACTGCCATCAGCAGGACGGCGATTGATGCCATTACTGCATTGCCGGGTCGTAAAATTTCAATATATGGATTCATAAAATTATATCCTCATAGAATAATTCAAAGATTAAAGTATCTATTATTATATATATTTAAAGTATTTCATTAAAAAATTTTTGGATATGTATTGATGTATATGTACTCTTTTATTTTATTATTTATGTTATCTTAAAAAAAGTAAGGTGGGAAGAAGATTGTCCAGCATATTTTTTTTCCTTTAGTGGAGTATTTTAAGTATAATATATTTATTATGTGATGTTTGTTATCTTATTATTCAATTAGATTATGTCAGGGAGTATTGATTTTGTTCTAGTTGGGTTTTTTTCTTGTTGTTTTTATCCTTTCCATTTGAAGGTCTGTTCTTTTATAGACTAATGAGTAATAAATCATTAGAATTACGATTATGCTGATGCTTATTATATTTATTATGCCGGTGATTAACTCGAAGTTCATTTTGACTACCTCTTTATCTTTTTATAGGGGACAATCAAATAATATACCTATACCCCTATAGGTATATTTATATTGGTGAGTACTACTATATAAATGATGACCTGCCTGTGTTAAAGATAACATGAAACAACAACAAGAAACATTTAAAAAAATCAGGAAATTTTACCGCATCCTGTCAATAAACAGTAAGATTCCAAAAAAAACATCTACAGCAAACATTAAATGATTGCCCTCAATATATGATTTAAGATCTAAACGATGGTGCCGGAGTAATGCTATTTACTAAAAATTTATCTGATTACCAGCACATCTTAACCGTACCCCATATTTCATAACACAAAGTATTTATATTATACAAAACATAGTATTAAATAACTAATTTTTAACATACTTAAAACTGTGAGCGAATGAGTATCACTCATTAAGGAGTTTTAAATTAGAATATTTTTTAATATAAAATTTATATTTTAGAATGGTCATTTAATCAGACAACAAGTATTTAAAAATATACTCATTATATTAAATATTCGAATGATGATTTAGTTATCATAAGATAATTTGATGTAAATTTTTTAGATCTTGAAATGGATGGTTAAAAAGCCAGATGATAATTGGAGGAAATTAAATGGCAAATTCAGTATATGTAAAATTTGAAGTACCAAAAGAAATAGCTGATAAAGTTTACGAAGCTTTAGAAATAGCAAGAGATACAGGTAAAATAGGAAAAGGAACTAACGAAGTTACCAAAAATATCGAAAGAAGCAATGTAGCACTCGCTGTAATTGCAGAAGATATTGAACCAGCTGAAATCGTAGCACACTTACCTATCTTAGCAGAAGAAAAAGAAATTCCTTACGTATATCTTCCAACCAAAGATGAATTAGGAGAAGCTGCTGGACTTAAAGTTGGTACCGCATCCGCATGTATCATTGATGCTGGTGAAGGTCAAGAACTTGTAAATGAAATTGTTGAAAAAGTCGCAGAACTCAAAAACTAATCGTGATTGGACCTATTTAGGAAAATAAGTATCTTATTGAAGTATGAAAATTTTACATTATTTAAATGGAATTTAAAAGATATTCTATCAACAGGAATGCAATGTTCTTACTTTTCTTTTAATTTTTTTTAAATATGGTAAATAAACTTCAGTATTAGATTTTATACCAATCAAATTTTATAAGGTGATTATATGGAAGACGGTACTCCAGCTGAAGTTATTGAAGTTTTAAAAAGAACAGGAATGACTGGAGAAGTAATGCAAGTAAAATGCAGAATACTTGATGGAAGAGATAAAGGAAGAATTCTCACTAGAAACGTAATGGGCGCTATCAAGGAAGGCGACATATTAATGTTACTAGATACAATAAGAGAAGCTAAAGAAATCAGAACTCCATAGATTCATATGGATAATGATTAAATCTTTTTTATTGTAAAAGAAATTCTTTATATACATAACAGGAGTTTAAAAATGAGAACATGTTCATTCTGTGGAGAAGAAATACCAGAAGGTACAGGAAAAATGTACGTTCGTAAAGATGGATCAATTTATTTCTTCTGTAGTAGTAAATGTGAAAAAAATAATAAACTTGGAAGAATACCAAGAAAAGTTAAGTGGGTTAAACAATGAAACAAAGAACATTCGCAATGTTAAAACCTGATGCAGTCAAAAGACGATTAACAGGTAAAATCCTTTCAAGATTTGAAGAACGTGGATTAAAAGTAATAGCAGCTAAAACTCTTATGATTTCAGAAGAACTTGCAAAAACACACTATGGAGAACATAGTGAAAAACCATTCTTCAACGACTTAGTAACATACATAACCTCAGGACCAGTATTTGCAATGGTACTTGAAGGTGATGATGTAATAGCTCAAGTAAGAAAAATGGTTGGTGCAACTAACCCAAAAGAAGCAGCTGTAGGTACAATCAGAGGCGACTTTGCAATAGACTTAGGTCGTAATGTAGTACATGCTTCAGATTCTGAACAATCAGCAGAAAGAGAAATTAAATTATTCTTTGATGAATCAGAATTCTGTGATTATGAATTACCTGATGAAGTAATAATTTATGAAGAGCCATAAGAAAAGCTAAATTTTCTTTAATTTTGCTCTTTTTGTTATTACTATTAACAAAAAAAATTTATTGGATTAAGTTTCTAACTAATAACTCATCCAAAAACCATTTAAAAAAATTTATTTTAATTTACGCGTAAAAAAATAATAAAATAAAAAAAATCTGACTTATTAGTTAACTGACACATTCAATAATTTAAGATACAATATGTTCAAAGATAAAACCATTTTTTCAGGAAATTCAAAAATAATGTCAGAGCCACATCAGGATTAAAAACAGTACAACTTTGAACTTATTTAACCCAGTTAAATAATATGACTTGATTATACGATAAACGTATAATGATATGTTTTTTTAGGGGAGATAAAGAAAATGAAGACTAGATCACCAATAGTATCTGTTCTAGGTCATGTAGATCATGGAAAAACTACTTTATTAGATAATATAAGGGGTAGTACTATTGCATCTAAAGAGGCTGGGGGAATAACCCAACATATCGGTGCAACAGAAATTCCAATGGATGTTATCTCATCAATTTGTGGTGACTTTCTGGCAAAAATGAATATCCAAGAAAAACTACCGGGATTATTCTTTATAGATACACCAGGTCATGAAGCATTCACAACTCTTCGTAAAAGAGGAGGATCACTTGCCGATTTGGCAATTCTTATATTAGATATTAATGAAGGATTTAAACCTCAAACATATGAGGCTTTAAGTATTTTAAAATCATCAAAAACACCATTTGTAGTAGCTGCAAATAAGATTGATAGAATTCCAGGATGGAATTCAACAGAAAATTCATCATTTTCAGCTTCAATACAAAACCAACACAAAAATGTAGCCTTTGATTTAGATCAAAAGATATATGAAATAGTTGGAGAACTACACAAACACGGATTTGAATCAGAACGATTTGACCGTGTAAGTAATTTTGCAAGTCAAATAACAATAGTACCTATAAGTGCACAAACCGGTGAAGGAATACCTGAATTACTCACGATGCTTCTGGGACTGGCATACCAATATCTCAGCCAACAGCTGCAAATAGAGGAAAGTGCACCGGCCGCCGGAACAGTACTTGAAGTTAAGGAGGAGAAGGGACTTGGTTTGACTATAGATACAATTCTCTACGATGGTGTATTAAACAAGGACGATCGTATAATGCTACTTACAAAGGATAATAAGGTTATCTCAACCAAGATACGATCACTTCTTAAGCCAAAACCGTTGGAGGAAATCCGAGAATCAAAAACAATGTTCGAGGATGCTCAGTATATCGTTGCAGCAGCGGGGGTTAAGATTGTAGCGCCGCATGTTGACGATGTAGTATCAGGTTCTCCGCTTAAGGTGGCAAATGATAATGATGCAAATATCCATGAGGAATTGCTATCTGAAGTAGACAATATTCGTATACAGACAAACGATGTCGGAATCATCGTAAAGGCAGATACCCTGGGTTCACTTGAAGCTCTTGTAAACATATTTGATGGGATGGATATACCAATCAAATCAGCAGAAATTGGAGACGTGTCACGTCGTGACATAATAAACGCTTCGATTATGAATGAGGAAGATGAAAAGTACGGTGTAATCATAGCATTCAACGTAAATCTTCTACCATCAGCACAGGAAGAACTTCAAGGACAGGATATAAAGATATTCCAGGATAGGGTTATCTATCAGATTACAGAGGATTACCAGGAATGGTTATTAACCTCTCAAGAACGTAAGAAGAAAGCAAGACTGGATTCTATCACACGTCCTGCAAAAATTAGAATAATACCTAAATTAGTATTTAGAAAAAGTAAACCTGCAATCGCTGGAATCGAAGTAATGAGTGGAATAATAGAAAAAGGAGTTACTTTGATAAACAAGGACGGTAATGTAGTTGGAACAGTTGAAAGTATGGAAGATAAAGGGGAAACATTACCTAAATCATCCCGTGGATCAAAGGTTGCAATGGCCATAGGATCAGCAGTCTTCGAGAAGGATTTCGAAGAAGGCGACGTGCTGTACGTGGACATGGATGAAAGCAACTTCCTTACACTACAGAATGAGTTCAGCAACAAATTCCTCGAGGACGAAATACTTACAATGGAAGAACTGCAGGAAATCAAACAAAAAAGCGAAGATTCAATGTGGGGCGTAGTCAATACTGACTGGAGCCAACTTGACACGTTGGATGATGACGAGGTTGAATTTTATTAAATGCTATATAGGCATGGTAGAATAAACTACCAATAAAAGAAATTAAAATAAATAACGGAGGCATATAATGGTATACAAAGTAGTAGTATCAGATGCAGATGTAACATACCAATTAGAATTAGATGATAAAGATGCAAAAATCGTTAACGGACTTAAAATTGGTGACGAATTTAACGGTGGAGTTTTAGGACTCAAAGGTTACAAATTAAGAATCACCGGTGGAAGTGACAAAAACGGATTCCCAATGAAACCTGACGTAGACGGAGCACGCAGATTTAAAAGTCTAGTAAGTGGTGGAATTGGATTCAAACCAACCAGAAAAGGTTTAAGAAGAAGAAAAACTGTACGTGGAAACACAATTGCAGATGATATCTCACAAATTAATGTAAAAGTTTCAGAAAGAGGAGAACAAACACTAGCTGAAATTTTCGCAGAACCAGCTGAAGAAGTACAAGAAGAATAGATTCTTAACTTGGTTAACAATCTATATGGGGGTGTAACTTATGAAAGTACAATCCGAAGTGAATATTGGATTAGTAGGTCACGTTGATCATGGTAAAACCACACTCACTAAGGCTTTATCAGGAATATGGACTGACACTCATAGTGAAGAAGCTAAAAGAGGTATTTCAATCAGATTAGGATATGCTGATATAACCTTTAGAAGATGTAATGAATGTCCATCACCTCAATGTTACACTACAGCAGAAACTTGTGAACACTGCGGTTCTAAAACAGACGTACTTCGTAAAGTATCATTTGTTGATTCACCAGGACACGAAACATTGATGGCAACAATGCTCTCAGGAGCTGCCATAATGGACGGTGCAATATTAGTTATAGGAGCTAATGAACCATGTCCTCAACCACAAACAAAGGAACACCTTATGGCATTGGACGTAATCGGTGTTCAGAATGTAATTGTAGTTCAGAACAAAATTGATACAGTACCAAAGGAAAAAGCTATAGAAAACTATCATGAAATCAAGGAGTTCGTAAAGGGAACCTGTGCAGAAGGAGTACCAATAATACCTATATCAGCTCAGCAAGGTGCAAATATCGATGTATTAATCAAAACAATACAGAAATTCATAAAGACACCTAGAAGATCAGTACGTAAAAATCCTAAATTATTCGTAGCAAGATCATTTGATATAAACAAACCTGGTACACATCCAAAGAAAATCAAAGGTGGAATCATCGGAGGTTCACTGGTACAGGGTAAATTCAAACTCGGCGATGAAATTGAAATAAAACCTGGAATACAAGTCAAACGTAAAGGTAAATCCGAATGGGTAAGTCTTGTCTCAACCATCACAGGTCTTGAGGCTGCTGATGAATTCGTTGACGACGTAGGACCTGGAGGATTAATTGGAATAGCATTACAGCTTGACCCAGCCCTTACAAAGGCAGATTCATTATCCGGTTCAATAGCAGGAAAACCTGGTACATTACCACCAACAATACAAGAGTTCACAATGGAAACAAACCTACTTGACAGAGTTGTTGGTACTAAAAATGAAACAGATGTAGAACCTATACATTCTTCTGAAAACTTGATGATAAACGTGGGAACATCCACTACAATAGGACTTGTAACAAGTGCTAGAAACAATGAAGTGGACGTACAGCTGAAATTACCAGTATGTGCAGAAGAAGGACAACGTGTTGCATTAAGCCGTCGTGTTGGAGCTAGATGGAGGCTAATAGGTTATGGTATCATCAAAGCATAAAGCGGTTGTTGATACAAATTTTTGATGATGATGATTCAATTAGATGTGGATGTAGTCACACAGCTAACGAGTCTGTTACCATCATATTATAAATTAGTAGTTCCATCACTTGTAATCGATGAATTGGATAAACTCAAAAACAAAAGCAAGGGAAAAAACAAGTTGGCCGCAAGCATCGCAATGCAGATAGCCAAAAGAAAGCCTTTTGAAGTAGTTCAAATCGACAAGACAGAACATGTAGATAACCTGTTGCTTAAGTACTGTAGCGTTGATGATGTGCTATGTACAAATGACAGGATTCTTAGAAAAAAGGCAAGAGACCTTGGAATCACAGTAGTTTATCTAAGACAACACAGGTATTTAGAAGTTGATGGTTATATTAAACATAACAAGTAATCAAAAACATTAATATACTGGAGGAAAAATAATGAACCTTTGGAAAGATATAGAAGCAGGATCAGATGTACCTAATGAAATAACAGTTGTAGTAGAAATACCAACCGGTTCCCGTAACAAATACGAATACGATAAAGATAAAGAAGCTTTCGCACTCGATAGAGTATTATTCTCACCGTTCCATTACCCAGCAGAATACGGATTCATGCCAAAATCATTATGGGAAGATGGAGATCCATTCGATGTACTCGTAATTATGGACCAAGCAACTTTCCCTGGATGCATCATTGATGCTAGGCCAATCGGTATCATGAGAATGATTGATCAAGGAGATAGTGATGATAAATTATTAGCAGTACCTGTAGAAGATCCAAGATTTGCAGATATAACTGATATATCACAATTACCTGAACATTATCTTAAGGAAATTGAACATTTCTTTAGCCAATACAAAGCACTTGAAAACAAAACAGTCGAAATCAATGGTTGGGAAGATAATGAAGCTGCAAAAGAAGCAGTACTTCATGCAATGGAACTCTATAAAGAAAAATACGAATAATCTTGTGGGGCATAAAAGTGTATGAAATAACAACAATTGAAGATACTGTTAGAATACCACCGAGTAGCTTTGATAATCCATTTGATGAAACAGCAGCCGAAATATTAAACAGGAAATACGTTGGTAAAATAGATAAGCAATTAGGTATATTGATAATGGTCACAGACATACTTGAACATAACGTTGGACAAGTGGTCATAGGTGATGGATCAGCATTTTATCATGTAAAATTTAAAGCATTATTCTTTAAACCTGTACTGCATGAAATAGTTGATGGAGAAGTAATTGAAATAATCGAATTCGGTTCATTCGTAAGAATAGGACCAATAGATGGATTAGTTCACGTATCTCAAATAACCGATGACTTCATATCATATGATGAAAAACGTGGAGCATTAGTTGCTAAGGAATCAACCAAGTCCTTAGATCAAACCGACTTCGTACGTGCAAGAATAGTTGCAGTAAGTATGAAGGGAAAATCAACTAAGGAATGTAAAATCGGTTTAACCATGAGACAACCTGGATTAGGTCGTTTCGAATGGATTGATGAAGAAAAAAATAAAAATAATTAAAAGTATGAACAAGTTTTATAGGAGATTATGTGATGGCAGAAAAAGCATGTCCAAGATGTAGTATAATATCATTTAATGATGAATGTCCCTTATGCGGATATAAAACATCAAGCAATTGGAATGGATTAATAGTTATCCTAGATCCTGATAATTCAGACTTAGCTAAGGAATTAAATATCAGAGTACCCGGAAGATATGCCTTAAGAGTTAAAGAAGAGTAAATTAAAAGGCGATATTCGTGCTGAAATTACCTAAAACTTTAAGAAAAGAATTTAAAAAACCATTAGGTAACTTGTATGAATCCATTGATTTGATTCAGGATGAAATACGAGAACAGTTATCTGATGAAAAGCTAGTAATTGGCATAGGGGACGTGACAACAAGAACATTGGTAGAATTAGGATTAACTCCTCAAATATGTATTGTTGATAATTTAATCGAACGCAGACCTGTACAACATAACTTGGATCATACAGACAACATTTTATATGTTGAAAATCCACCCGGCGTACTAACAGATGAACTAATAGAATTAATCGAAAGCTCAATCAAAACATCAACAAAAGACAATCCGATAATAATAGTCGTTGATGGAGAAGAGGATTTGGCTGTACTGCCGGCAATACTAAATTCACCGGAAAATACATATATATTATACGGACAACCTAAAGAAGGTGTCGTGTTGGTGAATTCAACACAAGCCTATGATAAGGCTTTAAATTATTATAATCAATTAATTAAGGAATAACGATAATATGGAAATAACAATATTAGAAAAGAAAGAAAACCCATTATTGAATAGGACAGAAATTAAATTCGAATGTGACTATCAGGCTGAAGGAACACCAAAAATCTTAGATGTAAAACACAAACTCATAGCACTCGAAGACTCATCTAAAGATCTCCTAGTGGTGGACAGCATGAAGCCTAGTTACGGAGAAGCTAAAGCAGTAGGTTTAGCAAAAATATATGACTCTGTAGAAAAATTAAACGAAATCGAAACCGAATCCGTTAAAGCTAAAAATGAAGAACCTGAAGAAGAAGTAGCTTCCGAAGAAGAAGCAGAAGAAGCAGCTTCAGAAGAATAAATAAGGGGAGATATGTAAATGTCAAAAAAATACGAATTATACGAAGTTAAAGATGGTAAAATCGTAAGAAAAAACCCTGAATGTGTAAGATGTTCACATGGTATCTTTATGGCTGACCATGGTGACAGATATTCATGTGGTCGTTGTGGATACACACAATGGAAAAATGAATAAATATAACATATAATAAAATATATAATATCGAAACACGAATCTAAAAATACATTAATCAACTGACCCCCCAAAAAAATATTTTTATATTTTTTTTACTTTTTAATATAAACTTCTTTTCAATCAATTACATCTGATGTTATTTCATGTCATATCATTTAATCATTAATCATGGTTTATCCTGAATGAAATTCATATTGATAATTATTCTTGAATATAATAATATTTAATATATAATTATTGTTATATTTTAAGTAAATATGTATGAAATTGTATTAATAATTGAAAATATTTATGATTATCATTAAGATGGTGATTAATATTATAATTCATCATCCCTGGTTATAAAATAATTTTAATCACAAAAGAAATGAACATTATATATCATTAAACAAAAAATAATTTAAATATCTCATCTTATTATAAAGCGTTTAAAGATAATATTCAAATATCTTTTTTTTGAAGAATTTTTTCAGAAACTTTTTTTACATTGTATAAAAAAAATCTTATTTTTTAGTATGTCTAAATTAATAATATTTTATTTGATTATTTAAATGAATAAACAACGAATATCAATTAAAGAAAAATATTAAATACCTTAAAATTATATAGCTTTTAAATGTCTTATCTATTGTTTAAATAAATCAATATATCAATGTCTTTTGATATGTAGTTACATATATATGCTTAAATTAATAAAATAAATAAATGTAATTAATTGATTACTAATTGATTACTTTATAACTCAAGGAGGACTAAACCTTGAAATTTCATGTGAAATCGTGTTTAATATTTCTCATGATAACCGTTATTCTACTCCTAGGAATTACGGCACTAAGTGCTGTAAGCGTAGATGATGGAAATCAGACAAGTATTGAACCAAAGGTCGTTTCAGACACGTCATCTGTCCAAGCGACACATGATGTCGAAGAAACCGTAAGTAATATGAAGACGAATGAAAAGAATGAAAACTATGATAAGACAATAAATAAACAGACAAAAACAATAGACACAGATACAACACATAGTAAGAATATTAAGCAGACACCTAGTGGTAATAGTAATCCTAATTATATCTATGTAAGACCACATAATGTCGGTACGATAATTAATCCGCCTGCTGGTGGACCAAAAGTAAATGAAAGAGGTTATGCTCAAGGTACTATCCAGAATCCTACTGATATATATTCAGCTATTGGTAAAGTTACTGCTACACGTAATGTCATATATATGATGGCTGATGATGGTAAAGCAGAAACAGTTTATGAATCTGAAGATTATGCAGTATATATTGAACCAAATAATAATTTACACTTTACAATAATGGGAGAACCTGGTAAAACAATTGTATGGTCTGGTAAAAACTGGACTACAAACATGTTGAGTATATCTGTTGGAAATGAAGTTACCGTTCAGAATATTGTATTCCGTGATGGAAACGCTAGTGGAATCCCACGTGGTTCTCAATCTTGGCAAAAAACTGCTGACAGAGGGGGAGCAATAGATAACAGAGGTACTTTGCATGTAATTAACTGTACATTTGAAGATATTGAAGCAAATTGGTACGGTGGTGCAATAGCAAACTATGAACAATCTATAGCCACTATAGAAAATAGTACATTTAGAAACATTACTTCAACCAATGCTACAAATATGCTAACTGAAGGAAACCATTATGGTGGAGCAATATCTGTCCTAAAAGATGGTACATTTACTCCACAGGTAACAGTTAAAAACAGTAATTTTACGGATTTAACTGGGCAAAATGGGGCAGTATTCCTAAATGATGGTGGAATATTCAACATTGAAAACGTAAACATTAACAATGCAACTTCTACCGTTGAAGGTGGAGCTATCATAAACTATGCTGGACAAATGAATATTAAGAATACAAATGTTACAGATGTATCTTCAAGAAGATATGGTGGTGTAATAGCAAACCATGGAACTGCAGATATTGAAGGATTAAATGTTCATAACAGTACAATAGTATATGATAATGATATTGATTATGATGAAGAACAGTATGGTGGAACAATTTATAATGAAGGTGATTTGACTATTAAAAATTCCCAATTAGATAATTTAACCTCTGCATGGGGTGGAGTTTTCAGTAATAATGGTGGAACATTAGAAGCAGATAATGTTACAGCATTTGATGTATATTCCTCATATAATGGTGGAGTATTAGTAAACTATAATTATGGTGAAACAACTATTACAAATTCCAACTTCTCAAATGTAAATGCTACACTTGAACCTCCTCAAGGAAACGGTGCAGGTATTTATCTAGTTGAAGGAACAGTAAATTTCAATAACAATAACCTATCTGACTGTAACAGTAGAGGAAGTGCAATTGCATATAACTTCTTTGGTGAGTTAAACATGGATAATAACAACTTCACTAACAACCATGTTAATGGAGAGGACAATTACTTGGTAATGGCACCAATGGAAGAATATGGTCTAACTACTACAACTGTTAACAATAACAACTTTGTAAATAACACTAATCTTTATTATGGTGAAGACAATGATGCACTATTTTACAATCAATTTGCTAGTGCAACTGGAAATACCTATATAAACAATACTCTCTCATACAATATAACTCTCATACCTCAAGGAGGTTCAGATAGACTAATAGATACCAGTATAAGATATCATCCAGAAGTCAATGTAACATTAAACGGTACTGATAATGAAACAGCGATTTCATTTAATATTCGTAATGTTTATTTGACCAGTGGAGATGATAAATATATTGATGGAACAATTCAGGTTTTCTTAAATGGTGTATTTTTCACAGAATATCCTTTAAATGTTTTAGAGTCTAGTTCACTGATTATGATTCCTGTGACAGAATTAGAAAAATATGATAACAATATGACATTTAAATTCATATCAAAAGATGATGATTTCCTTGATTCAGAAGTTACATTTAAAGTATTTAAAGTACTAAGTACTAATGTCACAGTCAATAATGTTGAATACAATGTAACTAAAGGGGATACTTTTGTTGTTGAAGGTAATCTTTATGCTATGGAAGGTAAATATGAAGGTATTTTACAGGGTATAAATGATAAGCCTAATCTTAAGGCAGATCCTGCAGAGATTACTCAAGTGCCTATAGCTGGTGCAACAGTAACAATCACTGTTGATGATGACAACAATGGTCCTTATACAACAACTACAAATGATGATGGTAGTTATTCTATAACAGTAGATAGTAGTACCATTCAAAGTGCAGGTATTAAAGGTATTCATGTAAGTTATGAGGGATTAACTGATCATTATAATGATGATACAGACGATGCTCAGGTACATATAATTATAAAAACTAACCTAACACTTAATGTTGATAAAACTGAAGTGTATGTTGGTGATGATATTGTAATTAGCGGTACATTAACCGAAAATGATGGAACAACACCTGTTGGTCCAACTGATATAATTATTAATATTGGAACAGGAAATGAACCAATAACAGTTCATGTAGATGAAAATGGTCAATTCACAACTGATTCAATAAAAATCAATTCAACACAAGATTACAATATAACTGCAGTATTTGAAGGAAATGAATCCCATATCAAAGCTGAAAATTCAACAGAAATTGAAGTAAAAATCAGACCTGTTCCAACAAAATTAACAATCACATCTAGTGATGTTTCAATAAATGGAACAAATGATATAAACTTACAAGTAACAGACAATGAAGGAAACCCACTCAATGGTACAGTAATGTTAAGTGTAGATGGTAACTTTGTAGAAGTGCCAATAACTAATGGTGTAGGAGTATACCAATACACTAATACACAAATTGGTAAAAACGTCACAATATCTGGTTACTTTGAAGAAAATCCAACTAAAGGATACTTAAAGTCAAATACAGAATCAACTGAATTTGAAGTTCTAAAATTAGGTACCGATATTGCTATAACAAATAGCAGTGATGTAACAGCACACAAAGAAGCAACTGCAACTGTAACATTAACCCATGATGGACAACCAGTAAGTGGTGAAGTATTAAACGTAGTCATTAAAGATGAATATGATAATATACTAGCTACTGTCATTGAAGCACAAACAAATTCAAATGGTCAAGTAGAAGTTAAGTTTACTCCAGTAACTTGTGGTGAAATTACAATAACTGCTGATCATCCAGAAAACGATGTTTACAATAGATCAGAGGCTGTACTTCCAGTAGCACCTATCCTATCAATTGCTACAACCACAACAATAACTGCAACAAATACCACAATAAATGGTACAAGCATAATCTCTGTAGTTGTAACTGATGAGGAAGGAAATCCTGTAAAAGGACAAGTCCAATTAACAATTAATGGTCAGGAAGTAGCTCAAACTATTGAAACAGATGAAAATGGTATAGCAACATATGAATGTGGACCTACAGATGCATATGCACCAACCACAGGATATGAAGTAGTAACTGTATCAGCTAAATATATAGAAAATCAAACAAATGGTTATAAAGAATCAGAAAGTCAACCAACCACATTTACAGTAGATAGATTAAACACAACAATAGACATTCAAACAGAATCCGGCGTTAAAGCACACAAACCAACAAGCACAACAATCACACTATCAAACAGCACCACACACTTAGCTGCAGGTGAACCAGTACAAGTAACTGTAACACAAGATGGTACAACACTTAATTCAACAACATTAGCTACTGATGAAAATGGTCAAGTTAAAGTAGACTTCACACCAATTTCAACAGAAGATATTGAAATAACTGTAAACTATGCAGAAAACAATGTTTACAATGCAAATAGTGAAAGTGAAACAATCACCAACATAAAAGCAATGAAAACAACATTAGATATCACATCTGAAAATGTAGATATCAATGAAACTGCAAAAGTAAAAATTACAGTAACCGATGAATTAGATCAACCAGTAAATGGAACAGTACTATTAATTGTAGATGGTCAATTTGTAGAAGTAGATGTAATTGATGGTGAAGCAGTATACAACTATACCAATACACAAGAAGGTAAAAATGTAACAATATCAGGTTACTTCAAAGAAGATGAAGACAATGGTTACAAACAATCAAATACAGATTCAACAACATTTGAAGTAGAAAAAATTGGAATTGAAATAGATGTAACTGTAGATCCAGAAAGTCCAATAACTGCTCATGAAACTACAACTGCAACTATTACATTAACAAATACTACTATCGTTGATGATGAAGAAGTTACTAAAAACATCAAAGATGAAGAAGTAACAGTAATCATTAAAGATGCTGAAGGAAATGTACTAGCTAATGTAACTGCAAAAACAGATGAGAATGGTCAGATAACTGTTGACTTTACTCCTGAAACAGATTCCGACATTACAATTACTGTAGATCATCCAGAAAATGATGCATATGGTCCTGCAAGTAAAGAAGAACCTGTTGAAGTAGAACCAATGGATGTCACTGTTGAAATAACACCAATAGAAAATACTTCTATCAATGGTACAACACCTATTGAAGTAGTTGTAACAGATGAAGATGGTAATCCTATTGTTGGTGTAAATGTAACATTAACAATTGATGATGGTCTTGATGAACCTATCGAAGTAGTTTTAACTACTGATGAGGACGGTAAAATAACCTATCCTTACAATGATACTGAAGTAGGAAAAACCGTAAGTGTAACTGCTACAGTAACTGATGATGGAT
>MVJJ01000110.1 GCA_003266145.1 Methanosphaera sp. SHI613 | reverse complement strand
GATTACCTGCCAACACTTAGAAAAATCTGTGACGAAAAAGGAATACTTTTAATATTGGATGAAGTACAGACTGGTTACGGAAGAACAGGTAAAATGTTTGCATCAGAATTAACAGGAACAGTTCCTGACATAACCACATGCGCTAAAGCAATTGCCGGCGGATTACCAATGGGAGCAGTACTTGCCAATAATGAAATTGCAGATGCATTCCAGCCAGGTAATCATGCAACAACATTCGGTGGCAGTCCATTTGTATGCTGTGCAGGAAATACCGTTCTGGACATCTATGAAGAGGAAGATTTGGTAAACAAGTCTCATGAAAACGGTATCTACTTCAGAGAAAAACTAGAAGCTCTCAAAGCTAATCATGACTGTATCGTCGATGTAAGAGGTCATGGTCTAATGGTTGGTGTAGAACTTAACTATGAAGCTGATGATTTGGTAGCTAAGGCTCAAGAAAAAGGAGTACTTATAAACGTTGCAAATCACACCGTTATAAGATTCGTACCACCACTCATAATCACCAAAGAGCAATTGGATAAAGTAGTAAGCGTAATTGATGAAATATTACCTTAAACTACCTTATTATTCTTTTTTTAACTATTTTTAAAAGCTTTATTCATTTAAATACTTTGTATTATTATGAAGAAAGTGTATATATTTATAATCAACCCATACTGATCTTATTATTGATATTATCTGCAGTACAAAAGCAAATGCTCCTAAATACAGCATTACAATAACATTAGGCATCAGCAATCCGCAGATAATAATCAGTATCCAGGGCATTTCATAGACAACACCCTCAAGTAACCACATATTATTCTTTGTTTTAAAGCCCATGTAGATAAAGCCTACACCATTAATAAAGTTAATCAATGAAAGCAATACCCATAATGAATTAATAATAATATCCGTTATTTTCATTTACACACCTTTAAAAAAATATTGAAAAGGGCATTATTTATTTTAAAAGTCCCTGTTTTTATTCTCAATTGCAGACTCATTTTTTAATTTATCGGCAGTTTCAATTCTTTCAACAACCTTCTGACCTTCAATAGCCATCTGATTAAAGGAATCAATCATTTCTTTCATCTTTGGGAGAGCTGATTGTTTATATGTACTTACCTCTTCAACTGCAGCTATTGCCTCACTAAAGGCTTCCTGAAGAACTTCTGTAGAAATCATTGTTGAAGCACTTGATTTTTGGATCTGATTTCCCTGCTGACGTAGAATATGGGAAGTTGATGTAATTATGTCACTTGTAGTATCATTTAACAGATTGATTTTATCCATTACAATTTTTTGGTCATATAGTGCCGTTGCAGCAATTACTCCAGTTTTTAAAGCGGTTATTGTAACATTTTTCGCACGATTAACTCCGTGGATAAGTTCCTTGTTGTTTTTTCTGATAGTATTTAATGAAATGATTCCCTGTTGGTTAATCACAACCATCTGTTGTAAGTCCATTACCCTTTGTCTTAATGGGAACAGTATCTCTTCCTTTACTATTGCAATTTTTTCGGAATCTATTCCTTCCATTTCAGCCTTGCTTATTTGTGATTCAATGGATTCATCCATCATCTTACCAAGTTCAACATCAGCAATCAGTTTATTGGTTGTTTCTCTTAATGCGTTTTCTTCATGAAGAAGTGTTACATTATCGTTTTCCAATACCTTTCTACTGTTTTCAAGAGAATCAATAATATCATCTATTACCGGTTCAGCCTTCTGGTACTTGGCGAAGTATTTCTTAACTGGGTTTTGTAATTTTTTAAGAATTCCCTTTTTTGAAAAGTCAACCTGGGCAGGATCTAATTGTTGAAGCTGTTTATCCAGTTGTATTATTTTTTCTCCAATATTATTTGCATCTTCTCCTCCATTTGAAAAATCAGCTAAACGATGAGTCAACAGTTCATTTTGCTTGCTTGACTTGTCCATATCGTTTATTCCAAATTTATCTATTGGTTCTATTATTTTTTCTCTTTCATATGGATTATTTAAATCAGAATCAAATATTGCATCTGCATTTGTTTTTGCCTGACTTTTAAGAGGGGAATCTTCCAGTTTTTCTTCCTCCTCTTTAAGTGTTTTTTCAACATCATTTCTTATGCTATCTACATCAAGTGAATATTCGCCCATAATATCAACTCATTTATTTAATTATATTCCTTTACAGAATCTATCAGTTTATCCATTTGATCTATCAGATTCTTAATTGTTTCATCTGACTTACTGTCCTTGGACATATTCATAAGCAGTTCATATGTCAAGTCATCAATTTGTTTATTAAATAATTTCAATGTCTTAATTCTTACTTCTATCTGTTCATCTATATCTTCTGAGTATTCATTTGAATACCTGAGCATATCCAGGGCAGTTTCTGATTCACTCATAAATACCCTATCCACATTTTCCACGCTTGAAATGAATTTGTCATATGTTATTTGAGGTGGAGCAAATCTTTTTTCAATAAGTTTGACTGCATTTGTCTTTTTATATGAAAATTCTTGTTTTAATTTTAATATTTGCCTTTCATATTCGATAAATTTTGGATTGATATTTGAATACTCGTTGTTTTTGGAATTCATATACGTTTTTATTTTATCTAATTTAATAGCTCTTCTGACTTTGATAATTTGTCTAATCTTATAAAGCGGAAGCAAGAGTAGTGCGATAAATATTAATATTACAATTGTATTATTTAGGAATATTGCCGGAACAATCATCATTATCCACATTATATAATATAAGGTTATTTTTCCTATAACTGGATAATATGCCTTTTTAAAGTCATTCATGTTTGCCATGTTGTTATTTATTCTAATAATTGAAGCTTTTCGTGAATCTGGAGAATACTTAAGAATTTCATCATCATCAAGAATTCCTTTTGCAGGCTCCAAATTGCACTCCACTTTAGTCAGTGTTTCTGTGAATTGGACCTGATTGCCTTCAGTATCATACATGGCAGAATCAACAAATTTTAATGGAGTAGTCAACCGCAATATCTCCTGCTCCTTTTTTGTTATAATGTTATTATCTTTTTTCATAATTAACTTCCACTAAAATATCTATAATTAATTTATCCATTCTAATTATTAATATGTTCCATTAAAATTTTATAACTTGAATGATGATTTTTATAATAACATTAATCAAGAATGAAAGTGGACCAAAAAGATATATTCTTACTTGTAATTTACACTTTTATTTTGAAAAAGAAAAAAATACAACACCACCTTCCACCACTCCCAAAACCAAACTCATTTTATATTAGTAATGTTCAATCAACACATTAAAAAAACCGTAACTCTAATTAATCAAAATACTTAAAAAAATGGTGAAATTAAATTAAATTGAAATAAAGGATAAAGAATTGTTTAGATTATTTTAAATATAAGATATTATTTATAAAATGATGTATAGATATATATTGTGTAAATATTTTTTTAAAAAAATTCAATTAATTTAATATAATTTATAATTAAGATATTTATGCATTTAAAAATCATGGAGTAAAAAGATATGTTGAGAAAAAA
>MVJJ01000022.1 GCA_003266145.1 Methanosphaera sp. SHI613 | reverse complement strand
CCAGGTTCAAATGTAACATTGGCTACAAGAATACCTTCACTTGCTAAAATATTCAAATAACTTTTACCAATAAAAAATTCACCAAAAGGATTTTCTTCACCTTTTCCAAACAATATCTTATCTTCACTCATTTTAACACCTTCTTTTTAATCGAGTTTAGACCTTTAATTTTTTCATAATCATAGGATACCTATAACCACTTTCAATGAGCTTCGGTATCCGTAAACTCAATTAATAATGTACACAATTATTCCAGTATACATACTTCTAGATTGATTAATCATTTAATCTTTTTTATCACCCATTGCTTCAGCTATTTCATTTATAATAGCCATGGCATTTAATGTTCTTGGAAAACCATTGAATGGTAGAAGTATCGTTATGGTACCTATCAAATCTTCTACGGTATTGCCAACATTCAAATTACCTGCTGTATGACCACGTAGTTGGTTTTCACAACCACGAAGGGATGCTATGAAAGTGAATGTTATTAATTCCCTATCCTGATCGTTCAATCCACCTCTTGTATAAAAGTCTCCAAAACAGAAACCTGCTAAGAAGTCATTGAAATGCTTCTGATTATCGGGTGTGGATTCATTCATGCTAGTAATCATGTCCTTACCGAAATATTCGAATTGTTTATTTAAACCTTCCTCATGCCTATTTTTAGCAGTTGTCGTGGATTGACCTGCCAGTGGCACTGATATTCCCTTTTCATCAAATACATAATTAGATTCTTCTATAAAGTCATATGCCTTTGCCATACCAATATAAGGTACGGACTGATATAACAATTCCTTTAACTCTACAGGACTAATACCATAATCAATGGCACATTCTAAATATATTTTGAACATATTCAGTGATTGATTGGATATTAATGAAGCAAGAATTACAAGCAACTTTCTTCTGGAATCTAAACTTGAATTTGATATGCATTCATCAAAAGTGAAATTATGAAATATCTCATCAAATTCAGGGTCGGTTTTCTCAAAAATAGAATTATAATTTACTAATAACTCATCAATATTTTCTTGTGCTTTATCATTGTAGTTCATTATACACACCATTTATTATATTAAGTAATATTTTGTTCATACAATTATTTAAACATATTAATAAAATTATCGAAAAAAAGATATTCATAAAATGGTGGAGATTAAAAAAAAAATTAATGAATAATAAGATTAACTCATTATTCATAATGCAGTGGTTGAGTATTTTGAAGGTTGTGTTACACCATGTAACAATTTAGTCCATGAAGGACTGCTTGAACCCCAATAATTATTATTGATGTTTATGTTTTTACCACTGTTTGAAATTGCACTTCCCGTAGCACTAGCAACGTTTGATATGAAATTGTTGTTGTTGGCAGTAAGGTTTAATGCAGAGATTATTGCTCCTCCACCATTGGACTTACCGAGTGCTTGGTTAGACGTAAAGTTACATTTATAAATACTTGAATTGGCATTGACAAATACTGCTCCGGCTGCTCCCAAGTTTGTTCCATTAGCTATGTTCTGATTGAACTGAGTCTGATTTATCGTGATATTATTTCCAACGAAATATAAAGCTCCGGCATATGCATCACTTGCCCTTGCGGTATTTCTATGGAATCTACTATTTTCAATTGACACAGATCCATTGTTTTGATTAATGGCTGCTCCAACAACCTGACCATTTGTAGCTGTTGCGGTATTATATGTGAAGTTAGTGCATGATAATATTAGGAACGTGTTAAAGTTTTGGATAGCTCCACCAAATACATTTTTACCTAATGCATTATTTGATGTGATTGTTGAATTATAGATTGCAGTTACACTATTTTGTGAGTAAATACCTGCAGCTCCACAGTTATTTGTACTTGATACGTTATTTGAATTAATGGTTGAATTTATGAGACATAAATAACCGTTAAGGTTTATTATTGCTCCACCTATATTATAACCTGAACCAGTCAGTTTGTTATATGCCATGTTTGTACGCATCACTGTCAAGTTACCTGATACTTTTTTAATAGCTCCTCCAGTAACGTTGATACCATTTACTTGGTTATTTGAAAATACACTAGTATCAATAGTTGTGTTGGCAGTGTTTATGTATATTGCAGCTCCACCAGCATTATTCGCATTTATGCTGTTGTTTGTGAATTTGGAATTTAAAATGATTACTCTATGTCCTAATGCTTTAATTGCACCTCCATTTGATTTGGCGCTGTTTTTGTTGAAGTTTGAGGATGAAATTGCAAGATAATTTGATGCATATATTGAACTAGATGAGTCTGCTGCAGTTGCCTGGTTATTTTCGAAATTACATGCAAATACTGTTAATGGACCTTTGGATATAACTGCTGAAGAATTTACAGCATTGATCTTAGCATTTCTAATAGTGATGTTTACTAGTGTAAGATTTGATGTTGTATTGATGTTGTTAAATATGTAACCATTTTGTGATGGATTTATGATAACATTTGATGATGAATTGATTCCATAGATATTAGTGGATTGATTTAAGATGATATTTGATTCATCATATTCTCCAGGATTAATATAAACAATACCCTCGGCATTCACATGGCTTGTAGCATACTTGATTGTTTTATATGGATGTTTAACATCCCCTAAGTTATCATCATTACCATTTTTACTTACATAGACAACATTTAATGGCAATACGTTTATTTTTGCTGTAGCTGTAGAGTTAATGTAATAATGATTGTCAATATACTCTAATTTATAGTTCATAACACAGTTTGAATTGTTATTCGGTGATTGGAAGATAACTTTAGATGTACCGTTTTTAACTGAGAAATTACCTATTTCCTGATTGTTTACATATAATCGTAAAATACCCTTCTGTACGGGGTTGTTCAATTCATCCAATACCTTTACATCTGTTTTGTTAAATGAACCTACCTTTAAGTTAACATCAATAGGTGTGATTTTTGTATTTAATTTTAGTATATTAACGCTTTCGGTTGTGTTGCTTGTTTGATAGTTGTTATATCCAAGATATTTGGCTGTCAGATTGTGTACTTGTCCTGTTATCAATGGTAATCTATATGATGTTTTTACTAGACCATTGTTAACTGTAGCATTTAATACTGGCTTGCCGTCAAGATAAAATTCCACTTCACCACTTGAAACATTCCTATTAAATGAATCGATTACGGTCGCATTAATATATAATAACTTGGTTGTTTTGGTATCGGCTGTGCTTATATTGATTTTTGTTGGATTTATTATGGTGATGTTCATAGTAGATTCATTATAGAAATTATTGGCATCATATACCAATATGGCAGTTGTCTGTTTAGTCGGATTGATATTGTTTAACATGTAGTTAATTACTGCTTTGGAATTGACTACATCATACTTAGCAACTTCATTATTGTTTATAAGTAATCTTATTGTACCATTTGGAACATTTTTGTTAAATTCGTCCTTGACTGTGATGTTCATCTCGTTAGCTTTATTGACAATCATTGTTTTGTTTCTTGTTGAAAGTTTTATATTTGATAGTTCGGCCGTGAACTCTTTGCTTGTGCTGCTGTCCTGATAGTAATCATTACCATGATATACTGCGGTAATGTTATGTTTTTTGGCTTCGATTGATGAGAGCCTGTATGAACTTTTTACCTGACCATCTTTTACTGTAATGTTAAATAATGATCTGTCATCAAGTTTGAATTCTACTTTTCCGCCGTTTACATTATTGTTTAATCCATCAGTAACTGTAGCATTTAAATATATTGTTCCAGTTGTTTTATTGCTTGGAATATCAGATAACGTAATTGTCGTAGGGTTTGTTACATTGATTTCTAATGTAGACTTTTCATAGAATTTGTTGGCATCGAATATAACTGTTGCATTAATAGGCTTTGTTGAATCGAGATTATTTAATTCATAGTCGATTATTACAGTACCATTTTCTATATGATAACTGCCAACTTCCTTCTTGTTTATGAGTAATCGAAGGTTAAAGTTATCTATAGGATTATTAGACCCATCTACGGCAGTTATGTTAATATTATTTGATTTTCCGACATTTAATGTATCTTGTGTTGATAAATTAGTGTTAGTCTTCAATAATGTTAATGTACCGTTTGTACTGCTAGGCTTATAATATCTGTTACCACCAAATAATGCTGTAATAGTATAGTTTCTAGGAGCATATAAAGGCAGTTGATATTCAAATATTGCAACTCCATTAGTTACATTAACGCTTCCCATTGTAATTCCATTGATTTTATAAACTACTTCACCGGAAGTTACGTTATTTGATAATTTATCCAATACTATGGATTTTAATCTTAATAATCCATGAGTTTTAGTTTTTGATATATTATCTAATTTTATCCTTGTCGGATTGTTAATTCGTAATGTGGAGTAAATTCTTTTTCCTATAGCTGTATTTGTATCACCATATACCAGTTCTACAGTATAATTATTGATTTTATAGGTACTTGGAATTGTATAATATAGATATCCTTTACCATCTATACCAGTCTTGTTTACACCTATACTTTGTCCATTTACTTTAATAGCGAATGCATCGACAATACCATTATTTAATTCATTTTTGATATCGACGTCAAATCTGACACTTTCACCCTGCGCTAATGTTGTTCTATTTGATTTTATTGTTGCAGTAGTGTTTAGTTTTGTCAATGTCAATATGGATTCTGTTCTTTTTGATTCATATTTGTTATTTCCACCATAAACAAAAGTTATTGTATAATTTTTGCTGGAATATATAGGTATTTTATAATCGTATTTAACTAGTCCACCATTTATTCTGAATGCTTCACCTATAGTCAACCCGTTAATCTTAAATAACGCTTGTCCTTTTGCATCATCAGGAACTTGTGCCTCTAAAACAACGGATGTGTTCGTTTTTGCTGTTTTATTTGGAACGGTTATATCTGGTGATATCTTACTTGAGTTATTCTGATTGGAATTGATATTCGTTGATTTTGTATCATTCATTACATTACTTGTTGTATTTGTAGATACTTCTGTATAATCATTATTTATAACCTCATTCATATCAGTTGATGTGGAGTTATCTGTTTGAGCAGATACTGCAGTTGTAAAAAATACAAGTAACAATATGAATGTTGTTAAAATAAAAATTGATTTATTATTAATAGAATTGCCTCCATTTTAATTAATTATAAAAAATAATGAGTATATAATTTAGATAATTAAGAAATAATACTTATTAAAAAAAAATTATATAACATTAATATTTTGGTCTTTATAATAAATAAAACTTTTGAAAAATAAATTAATTTGGAGTTTAATGATAAAATCATATTAAAAAAATGATAGAAGAATTATTCTTCTTCATCACTAGTTTCTTCACCATATTCCTTATCAAGTAGGTATAATAATTGTGGTGAATCAACTGACATTCTTACTTTTCTTAAATCTTCAGCTGCAAGTTCTTCTTCTTCAACTTGTTCTTCTACAAACCATAGAAGGAATTGATTGGTTGCATGGTCCTTAAGGTCAATACTTAAATCAACCAAATTGTGGATTAATGATGTAACAAGTTCTTCATGTTCTTGAATATGTTCATATACAGCTACTACTGAATCCCATTCATATTGTGGTTGTTCAATAGCCTGTAATTTTACACTTCCACCTTTTCTTAATATATAATCATAGAAACGCATTGCATGTTCCAATTCTTCTTCTGCATGAAGTCTTAATGAATGTCCAAAACCAGGTAAATCCTTATCTTCAAAGTAAGTAGCCATGGATAAGTATAGATATCCTGAAGCCATTTCAGCGTTTAATTGATCGTTTAATGCTTGTTCCATTTTTGCATCTAACATATTTATTGTCTCCTTTAATTGTTAATATAATTATATGTTGATGTAAGTAAAATACTTTTATGTTAGTCGTAAAAAGAATATGAAAATATCCTCATAAAAATTGAATAATATTAAATAGTGGATATGCATAAATGATGTTAAATATAATAATAAAGAAAAAAAGGGAGTTTAAAGGAGTTTAAGCTTTTCTTGTAAATACGAAGTCTGCCAATTTATTTAATGCATCTTTAGCGTCACTGTCCGGTAAGAAGAGTAATGCTTCCTTAGCTTCTATTACACAATCGTATGCTACACTACGGGCATAATTAATTGCATCATATTTTTCAAGAATGGACATTGCTTCAGGGATAATACTTTCATCATGAGCTTCTAATAATTCTATTAATCTATCATGATCTTCTTTATTGGCTTTTTCTAATGCAAATACTACCATTAATGTTTTTTTACCTTCTACAAGGTCACTTCCTACAGGTTTACCTATGGATTCATCACCGGTTAAGTCGATGTAGTCATCCTGTATTTGGAAAGCCAATCCAATTTTTCTACCGTAAATGTCTAATGCTTTTATCTGGTCTGATGTAGCACCACCTATAATAGCACCTGCTGTTGTTGCACCGGTAATTAATGCACCTGTTTTCTTATAGATCATGTTCATGTATTCGTCTTTAGTTACTTCAAATGTATCTTCAAATGCCATATCAAGTGCTTGGCCTTCACATATTTTGATACATGAATCTACAAGTACACGTAATGCATCGATAACTCTTTCATATGCAATGTTATCATCAGCAGTTTTTATGATTGTTTCATATGCTTTTGCAAATAATGTGTCACCTGCTAATATTGCAAGTGGTTCTCCCCATACTTTATGTACAGCTTTCATACCACGACGTGTATCATCATTATCCATTATATCATCATGGATAAGACTGAATGTATGAATCAATTCCAGTGCTGCTGCTGTTTTAAGTGCTTTGTCAGTTTCTCCTCCAACTGCCTGACAACTTAAAACTACAAGTGCCGGTCTGAATTTTTTTCCACCAGCTTTAATTAAATGGGATGATGAATCTTTTAATGAATCTGGTTCTAGTGTACTTAGTGCTTGTTCTATTTCTTTATCTACATCTACTGAATATTTTTTTAATATTTCCATTACATCTGACATTATAATCACCTATTAAATACTTGTGCTTGTCCATTTCTTAATATATGTACGTCATTACCTAATTTATATCCTTCTTCTTCTGCTAGTTCTACGAATGCTGATAGATGGCTTAAATCACCGTGTGCAGGTATTAAGTGTTGAGGTTGTAACATTCTTATGAAGTCTCTCATATCTTCAGGTCCTGCGTGTCCTGATACGTGAACGTTATTATATATTCTTGCACCTCGTTCTTTAAGACGTCTATCCAATAAGTTCCTGTTAGCTATATTTATTGGATTAGGAATTGTTGTAGCTGAGAATATTACATTGTCCCCAGGTTTTATTTCAAAGTTTGTCTTATTAGCGGCAATTCTAGGAAGTAATGCATCAGGTTCTCCTTGATGACCTGTTACGATAAGCATATATTTTGTCCTATTTTCATTTGCACGTGCTAATGCTTTGTTGATTGACTTTGAATTACCGTATACACTTACATTTCTAGGTAGGTTTAATATTCCCATTGATTCGGCTATAGAACAGTAACGTTCCATTGATCTACCAAGAAGCATAATTTTTCTTCTGCTCTTTTCAGCTATTTTAGTAATAGCTTGAATTCTTTCTATGTGACTGGAAAATGTTGTAACGATTAATCCTTTTCTTTCTTCAAGAGGTCCTTTAAGAACATCCTTAAGAAGATCACGGGCAATTCTTTCGGAGTAGGTCTTACTTTGTTGTTTTTCCTTGATATTGGTTGTATCCAATATTGCAACTTTAACTCCTTTTTTACCTAATTCTCTGAATCTTCTGTAGTCAGGTGGTGGTGAAACCATCTGATGGTTGTCGAATTTGAAGTCATTTGCATAGATTACTACACCTTCAGGAGTATGTAATGCCGCAGTAATTGTATGTGGTATACTGTGGGTTGTACGTACAAATTCCAATGTTAAGTTTGGTGATATCTGAATTTTTTCACCAGGATTAACAGATTTCAATGGATTGTTAACCTTAAACTTACGTTCTCCCTGAATTGTTTTTTCAATTAAAGCTAATGTATATGGACTTGCAATAATTGGTGCTTCATATCTGTGAGCGAGTTTTGCTATTGCACCGATGTGGTCTAAGTGACCGTGTGTACATACTATCGCACGTACTTTACCGTCCACGTCACGCATTAACGTATCATCAGGTATTACTCCTCGTTCGATTAAGTCAAGACTATGCATTCTCGCTATATCCGTATCTTCATGAATGTGTAATCTGTCTAAGTGTATACCCATATCAAATATAACTACATCATCATTTACTTTAACTGCAGTCATATTTTTTCCAATCTCTTCATATCCTCCAACTGCTATTACTTCAATTGTCAAACTATATCCTCCTTGCATATTTTTTCGTATCTATTCCTAGCTCAGTTAATATTTCCCTAGTTTTTCCGGTTATTATTAATCTTCTTTCCTGTAACTGTTTAATATTTTCTGCTCCAACCAGGAACATTGCTGTTTTTAATTCATTAGTGAATTGATTAATTTTTTCTTCCACATATTCAGGTCCATGATACGCATGTTTTAAAAATGGCAATGCCATACCCACACCGCTTGCACCTAAACTTATT
This sequence comes from Methanosphaera sp. SHI613, assembly GCA_003266145.1. Classification (GTDB taxonomy): domain Archaea; phylum Methanobacteriota; class Methanobacteria; order Methanobacteriales; family Methanobacteriaceae; genus Methanosphaera. Next base: position 408 of record MVJJ01000022.1, on the reverse strand, counting down.
GCTTTTGCGGCTTCCAATCCATTTCTTATACCGCCACTTGATATGACAGGCAGATTTGTAGACTCCACTACTTCAACCGTACTGACAGCGGTAGTTATACCCCAATTCCAGAATAGATTACCTAAATCAGGATTATCTGCCCTGTATGTTTCAACTGCAGACCAGCTGGTTCCACCGACACCTTCAATATCTATAGCATCTATACCAATCTTTTCAAGTATCTGTGCATCCTTTTTGGATATTCCTGCACCAGTCTCCTTTGCCATTATTGGAACATCTGTTGAAGACGTGATTTTTTCAATAGAATCAACAAAGCCTTTTGCATCAATATCCCCTTCAGGTTGAATAATCTCCTGTAACGGATTCAAATGTATTGCAAGTATGTCACAATCAAGCATTTCTATAGCG
>MVJJ01000177.1 GCA_003266145.1 Methanosphaera sp. SHI613 | reverse complement strand
AGAAGTAAAGTAAACAAAATAAAGGATAATTATATTAGCAGTTATGATATTTCTATCATTCACCACAAATGTTATATAAATATATAATCATTCTACACTTCGCGTTTAACGTACATCAAACTAAAGTATATATGTTTTAGTTCTCATCATTTCTTATAGCTACAATTGGAAAATGCAACCATCATAACCATGTATGAAACTTAATTCATTCAGTTCAGGTCATCACCGTTATGTGTTGTAGCACATACTATAAGCATCGAACCTACCTCATCAACTTTTTTAGAAAATATTGCATAAAGTGTTGATGGTTAAATTTAATAGAAATACTTGACAAAAATTAATAACAGATATTAAAAGGAGTACCCATATAGTTTAAAAATAGCTATTTGGATATATTTCCAAGTTATAAAAAATTAAAAATAGTGTCAACATGAAAGGTATAAAGATAATCAAGAAAAATGCAAATGATGTTAGAGTAATCTTAATCTCAAAAAAACAATTATGTACAAAGTACAAGGTTAGAAGTGATGAGGATTATGTATACTTTCCACTGATTTCAGATTATGATAACATTCTAATTGAAGAAATAAGAAAAAAGTACCCGATAGAATTAGATGATTATGAATATAATCAGGCACAATATAGGGCTACCAATTTTATGGATTACCTGACCGATAAAATTGATGAAGAAAAAATCGAAGATATAAGAAAATCATTTGATATAATAGGGGATATTGTAATACTTGAAATTCCCGAAGAACTTGAAGAGTATAAGACAGTAATTGGTGAGGCCGCATTAAAGTTTACAAAAAGAAGAAGCGTCTATTGTAAAAAAAGTAAAATTCAGGGAGTAAGACGTACCAGACAATTGGAATATCTTGCAGGTGTTGACGACTTGGAAACCATACATAAGGAGTATAGCCTGAGATTTAAATTAAATCCATCAACTGTCTATTACAGCCCACGATTAGCTACTGAAAGATCAAGAATAGTAAAACAGGTAAATGATGGTGAGGTGATAATTGATTTCTTTGCGGGGATAGGATCATTTACTGTCAGTATTGCTCACCTTAAAAACGTCACCGCATATAATATAGATATAAATCCTGAAGCCATAAAATATGTCAAGGAAAATATCAAATTGAATAAATTAGTTGGTAATGTGATTCCAATATTAGGTGATGTGAGAGATGTTGTTGGAAAGCTTGATGATGCCGACAGAATCATCATGAATCTTCCAGGTACTTCCAAGGATTTTTTACCACTTGCCGTCTCTAAGTTAAAAAGTGGGGGAATATTGAATTATTATGAATTTGCATCAGAGGAGGATGTCGTGATAAAACACATCAATGATGCAAGTGAAGGTTATGATGTTGAAATATTGGATATCCGAAAGGTCAAAAGTCAAAGTCCTGGTGTATGGCATTATGGTGTTGATGCAAAAATAGTAAAATAAGAAGGTTATAATGCTTTTTTAATTCCTTCTTCCGTTATTATACCTGTTATTAAATCGGATTCCACTATGTCAAATGCGGGGTTTTCAACTTCCGTTTCTTTTTTTGTTATGTATTTATCATTTATTTTCAGCACTTCATCCTTATCTCTTTGTTCTATGGTAACGTCAAAGATATTGCTTTCATAGTCAAATGTACTTATTGGTGCTGCCACATAAAATGGTATGTCATATCTTTTTGCAGCTAAGGCCACCATGAGAGAGCCTATCTTGTTGGCCACTCCACCTTTTGCAACTCTATCGGCGCCTATTACTACCTTGTCGACAAGTCCTTTCTGCATCATGTGTCCTGCAGCGCCGTCTACAATCATTTTTACGGGTATGTTTTCCTGTTGCATCTCAAATACGCTCAACCTGGCACCCTGTAGTACAGGTCTTGTTTCATCACATATTACGCTGATGTTTTTATTTGCTTCATGTGCACTTCTGATTACACCTAATGCAGTCCCATATCCTGCACATGCAAGTGATCCTGCATTACAGTGAGTCAATATCGTATCATTCTGACTTATAACCTCATTTCCATATTCGCCTATTTTTTTGTTTATTTCAATGTCCTGTTTTTCCATTTCAATTGCTGTTTGGGTGGCTGTTTTTCCGTTTTTGAGTGCGTCAAGTACTTGATCTACTGCCCAAAATAGGTTTACCGCGGTTGGCCGTGCTTGTTTTATTTCATCTGCAGCAACGTTCATGTCTTTTCCTTCAACTTCTGCAAGTGCCATTGCATATGCTGCGGATACCCCTATTGCGGGTGCTCCCCTAACTACCATAGTCTTTATTGCATCAATTGCATCTTGATATGTTTTACATTCGACATATTCTATTTTATGTGGCAGTAATCTCTGGTCGATTAGGTAGAGTTTATTATCTTGCCAATATAATGTTCTTTCCATAGATATTATTCTCCCATAATTAAATTTCATGTTTTATTTTTGTCTGATTAAATAGATAATTATTATTTTTTTTAACATGAATACATGTTGAAAAAAG
>MVJJ01000029.1 GCA_003266145.1 Methanosphaera sp. SHI613 | reverse complement strand
GTAAATTCAGGTTTCCATTTCCTATGTAATAAACAGCATGCTTCTGTAGTATTAGGAAGAACATAATCCCCTATTTTGCAAAGCTCACTCATATTGTCGGCAAATTCTTGGTCAAAGCCATTATAAAATTCTCCATAGTCTGCCATGGCAGGATCAACAAATACAAGGCCATCTTCCTTAAGTCTAGAATCAATTATGTCTTTTATGTAATCTAACTGTTTACTTGAACATATAAATCCTGTATATATTGCATCAAAGTAGATTCCCTCTTTTTCCCAGTGTCTTTTGATTGATGGAAGATCTTCTGTCAAATCCCTAAATGTGTAATCGGTAAAACTGGAAGTATGTGTGGATAGTATGGCTGATGGGAGAACTGCAGTTTCTATTCCAAATGCTGATAGAATAGGCAACGCTACGGTTATGGAACACTGTCCATAACATGATATGTCTTGGATAGTTAATATTTTAATATCATCACTCATCATTTCACCTATTATATATTTATTGATTGCCATATAAATAATTATTATTTATAATGTATTGATTTTAATGTTATTATAATATTAATTGTTTAATTATTTTAAAAATTAAGGCATATTATTCAATAATATTATTTAATATTTAAATACTTTTAAACATAGGATAATGGTTGGTGATGGAAATATACATTCAATCTTCACATGATGTTTGATGGGGATTCATCACTAAATCAGTTATCGCAATATATTAAAGGTTAGTTTTTATGTCAATAATATCTATCTTCCTTCATTTATGACCATTAAGATATATCCTGCTGGTGATTTGAATGACTTTAAATTCAACAACTTTTTATATCAATATACTGGAATAAATTCTTAAGAAAAAGTAGGGGGAAGGTGATTAGGTATAATACTCATTCTAATTATTCTTAATTTTCAAATAAGTCTGAGACATTCTCCAGCTTTTCACTAATTTGTATATGCTGAGGACATACCTTTTCACAGGAACCACATTTTATACATTCTGAAGCTTTAGCATATTTTTCTGCATAATTACTGTAATATAAGTAATTCAACTGTTGGTTAACGGTAGAACTTTTCTCATCATTATAAATTGAGAAATATTTTGATATAGGTATTGACTTTGGACAATGATCGGCACAGTAATCACAGTATGTACAAGGAATTGCTATAGAATCATTGATCATCTCACGAGCCTGGCTAATTATATCCAACTCATCTTTATTTAGTCCATTGAAGTTTTTAATTACTTCACTATTTTCTTTAATATGTTTTAATTCAGACATTCCACTTAAAACCATCTTCACGGAATTTAAATTCAAAACATAAGATAATGCCCAGTTGACTGGAGATTCCTGATTATAACTCTTAAAGAGATTATTTACATTTTCAGGTACATTTATTAAGTTTCCACCCTTTAAAGGTTCCATAACAAATACATCCATTCCATAATCTTCAACAAGTTCATAACATTCTTTTGCTTCAACAGAATGATTTAACCAATCCACATAGTTTATTTGAAGTTGTACAAATTCAATATCTGGATTTTCATCCAACACCTGTTTTAAAACCTCAGGAGTATCATGATGGCTAATACCCATATGTTTTATTAAGCCTTGCTCTTTAACATCACGTATAAAGTCAAATACTTTCAATTTCTTGGCTATTCCATTATAAAATATGTTTGCCGTATTGTGAACAAGATAATAATCAAAATATTCAACTCCACATCGTTCCAGTTGGGTATTGAATATGGTTTCTGGCTTGTCATTTAGGTTCATACTATAAATTGGCATTTTGTCTGCTATTTGAACTTTATCTCGAGGATATCTTTCAATGACACATTTTCTAATGGCTTCCTCACTTTTTCCATTATGATAGTTATAGCCCGTATCAAAATAACTGCCACCATTACTAATGAAGCAGTCAACTAATTCATTTACCTTTTCATAATCTATTTCACTTGAATTGTCATTAGTTAATGGCAATCTCATAAACCCAAATCCTAATTTAAAATCATTCATATAATTCACCTAATATTTTTCATAATGAATATTATCCATGACCAAATCATCATTCATATATCCTTTTTTATTTTCTCCTTTTTTGCCTAACGCAACACAGTTTAAAACTCTAAAATTACCTGGAATATTTAACAAATCCCTAATTTCTTCATCTGCTGATTTATTTTGACCTCCACGATTTCTGATATGAATCCAACAAGCACCTATATCAAATTGTTCTGCAGCAAGCAGTATATATGTTGAGGCTACGGATGCATCTTCTATCCATAGTTCACAGTTAGACGTATCTGCCATGACTACAATACATACATTAGCCTCCAAAAGTGGCGGTGCACCCATTGCTTTACATTTGGCTATCTGTTTTATCATTTTTTTATTCTTTATCACCACAAAATGAATGGGATGGGCTCCCCATGATGAAGGCGCTGTTAATGCTGTTTTAAGTATTTCTTGGATGATTTCATCGGGAATGTCATCATT
>MVJJ01000121.1 GCA_003266145.1 Methanosphaera sp. SHI613 | reverse complement strand
TTTTCTTCGGTTACCTGAGGGTATTGGTTTATGTAATATTCATAGTCAAATAGATTCTGTTCTATGATTAATCTTTTCGCATCTTGTTGTTTTTTGGTATTGATTTTATCTTTAAGTAATTCTTTTAACAATTTTGACACTACCTGATTTGTTTATAATTAATAAGTTATTTATCTAAAATCATATATAATATTTTAAAAATGGATTTGCTTCGGATTTATATGGAAAGTGAATTGTAATTAATGCATATCATTTATGTGACTATGAGTTATTTCAATATGATAATTATTTGGATTTGATTAGGTGAATGGATATTATTGATTTTACATGTGAAAAGAGACAACCGGATGATAGGATAATTAATTAGATATTAATGTATATATATTATAATAGAATAATTAAGGTTTGAACTATGAAAGTGGAAGATAATTTTGCAATATGTCACAAGTGCCGTTCAAGAATTTACAAGAACCCTGAAAAAAGAAAAAACGCCGACATTAAACTAATCAAAAATGATGAACGCTGCAGTATCTGTGATAACTTACTGATGAAGGAGGAGTCAATCCTTTCTCTGGTAAAACATAAAATAAGAATACTTGGCGTTGAATTTGATTCGTTTATCATGGCTTGTCAAATAACTGGGAAAAATCTTATAAAAAATGAAAAACGGGCATATAATCATTTGAACTATAAGGGTCGTGACGACCTTAAACATCATATTAAACGTGACATTGGAGTGTTGGTTGCAAAAAGACTGGGAAAACGTATTGAATTTAATCATCCCGACGTTGTGATTATGGTAAAGATTAAGGATGGATCATATGCCAACAGCCCATACCCTGAGGTGTCCAACGTCAATATATTCATCGACACCAACCCATTATTCATAGAGGGAAGATACCGTAAGCTACAGCGTGGAATTCCACAGACAAAATGGCCATGCAGTAACTGCAAGGGCAAAGGATGCATAGAATGTGACCATACCGGTCAACAGTATAAGGATACCGTTGAAGGATTGATAGCCAATCAAGTGATTCCTATGACCAAAGGCAATGAGACCAAGTTTCATGGATCTGGAAGAGAAGATATCGATGTTTTGATGCTTGGAGATGGAAGGCCCTTTGTAATGGAGGTTAAGCACCCCTTTAAGAGAGATATTGATCTTAAGTTTCTAAGACGTCTAATCAACAGTCATAGTGATGGAAAAATTGAAGTCAACGATTTGAAATTTACCGATAGGGAACGTATAGCCAGCATTAAAAACAGTTCAACCGAAAGCTATAAGATATACCGGGCAATCGCCACATTTGAGAATGGCGTTACCAGTGAGGATATCCATAAAATTGAAAAACTTCATACGATTAATCAGAGAACACCAGTCAGAGTCGAAAGAAGACGGGCGGATTTGGTTAGAATAAGAACTATCGACAATATTGAAGTGGAACGTATAGACAGCAAGAACCTGAAATTAACAATCAAATGTCAGGGTGGATTGTATATCAAGGAATTAATATCCGGAGATGATGGACGTACAGTCCCAAGCATAAGTAGCATTACAGCCAATAAGGCAATTTGCAGTCAGTTGGATGTTATTAAGGTGCATATACCCGAATAAACTCCATTTATATTTATTTAAACAAATATATTCTGATTATTTTTTTATTTTTTATGGTGAAAAATATAGATATACTTATAAACTATAAAATTGATATATATTATACAATATTAAAACATAGACCATAATCTTGTTTTATCACATGTGATTTTTCTATATGAAACCTATCAATATTATAGAAGTCATGTGATATACCTTTAAACGGATTATAAAGGAAGATGCTATGTTTATAATTTTAAATATTCTTTTCTAGCTCTAAAAGAATAATAATAGAAGAAATAACATTTTATGGAATTAGATAATAATTAGTACACAAATTAATGTAGCTAATAAAAACCTATAAGGCAGTGATTAAAATAAACCTATAACACCAAATCACGGCTATCAACAAACCTATAAAAAAAAATATTCTATTAAAAAAAATGAGATGATAAGATGAAAAAATCAAAAGGATTTAAAAGTCGATCAAGATACAAACTCAAAAAAAGTATCAGACCAAAACGAGCTAACCTTATAAGTAAAAAAATTCAAGTATTTGAAAACGGTCAAAAAGTTCATATAATAACCGATTCTAGTTTCCAAAAAGGACAACCACACCCAAGATTCCACGGAAAAACTGGTGAAGTTGTAGGTAAAAAAGGAAAAGCATACCTTGTTGCTATCAAAGACGGTAACAAAGCAAAAGAATTAATTATAAGACCTGAACATCTTAAATTACAAGAACAAGAGTGATTATGATGATTGGAAAAAAAGTCATCGATAGTGAACCTATAAGCATATCAGAAGCAAGAGAAATTCTAATGCAAAAAGTAGAAGAGAAAGCTGATGAAAACAATGAAGTCGATGGACACCAATTCACATATGAACAAAATCTTACAATTGATTACGTGAATAAGTTTGCACTCTTAAGCGCAGAAGATGCTAAGGAACTAAGAGGTAAATTAGAAGAGTATCTTACAGAAGCTCAAGCTGTTAAGGTTGTGGATATCATGCCGGAGGATCTTGATGACCTTCGTCTAATATTTGCAAAAGAAAGAGGAATTATTGAAACAGAAACATTACAAAATGTTCTGGATTTAGTGGATCAATACAGATAATTCCACTCTTCTTATTTTTTTACTTATCTAACCACCAAACATGAAAAAAACTATTTTTAAAAATTTATAAGGAATTACTTTCTATGCTGAATACAAAAGAATTGCTAAGGAAATATAATATACGCTTAGATAAAAATAAAAGTCAAAACTATCTTATTGACAACAATAAGGTGGAAAAAATATTATCTGCCGCAGATATTAAGAATGATGAGATAATACTGGAAATAGGTGCCGGAATAGGTACTCTCACATTGGAAATGGCAAAAAGAGCCAAAAAAGTAATAGCTATAGAAAAGGACCCTCTTATAGCAGACATACTTAATCAAATCATGATAAAAGAAAAAATCGATAATGTTGAATTAATCAATGATGATGCATTGAAGATGGATTTTCCACACTTCGACAAGGTAGTAAGCAACCTTCCATATCAAATATCATCACCCATTACATTTAAACTATTGGAGCATGACTTTAAAAAGGCCGTACTCATGTATCAACTGGAATTTGCACGCAGAATGAATGCAAAGCCCGATACGAAGGAATATTCAAGATTATCTGTGGCTCTGCACTTTAGATGTGATGTTAAAATCATAGATACGTTGAAGCCTGATTGTTTCATACCCCAGCCAAAGGTAGACAGTGCTGTGATAGAGTTAATTCCGAATAAAAAGGTTAAACTGAACGAATGCTTTGATGACTGTACAAGGGCGCTTTTCCAGCATAGGAATAAGAAGGCAAGAAAGGCTTTGGTGCAGTCGGCACATGAGCTAGGACAGGATAAGAAAGACCTGAAAAACAAGCTAAGTGACATTGACGAGGAAATGTTTGAACAGAAGGTGTTCAAGTTAACGCCCGAGGAGATTCTTGAGATATCAGAAATCTTAGAAGATTTGCTATAGGATGAGATTATATGTTATATAAAGATGTAGAATATAATGAATGTGATGAGGTTTATCCACCGGCAGAGGATACATTCCTATTGATTGACAATATGATAGTAGACGAGGACATGGACGTTCTTGAAATTGGCGGAGGAAGTGGACTTGTAAGTATCCATGCATCATTACATGCCAACAGCGTGTGCGTATGCGACATAAATCCACATGCCATCAGATGCATGGAAGCAAACGTTAAACTAAACAATAGGGACAACATCCGCATAATAGAAAGCAATCTTTTCGAGAATATCGATTCGAAGTATGATCTTATACTTTTCAATACGCCTTATCTACCTGTAGATGAGGAGGAACATGTCGATGATGATTATACCAAGGCATGGGATGGAGGCCACGACGGCAGAAAGGTCATAGACATCTTTCTAAAAGAAGCCAAAGACTACCTGAAAGAGAGAGGAATCATACAGCTGGTACAATCTTCACTATCAGATAACGATAAAACCTTGAAGATTCTGCAAGAGGAAGGATTTGAAGCTGAAATTACTGCAGTAGAACATATCTTCTTTGAAGACATAACATTGATAACCGCCAAATCATAATCCCCATTTTTTTTAATTATCATCCATAAACTACCGACAACTACCATCATTATAAATCATCCCCCTCTTATTTTATGCACAAAAAAATACTCTTTTTAAATATTTTAAAGTTAAATTTAAATTATTGTTAAAAATTAATGAGAAAAACCCCCTTTTTAAAAAATTACAATAAAATTTTTATATTCTTGATTATATAATAGCTATTATTAATCAATAATTTTAGATTAGATTCAATTTAATATTATTGATTATGTATTTTTGAAAAACATAGGCGATATTATGTTTAAACATAAAAAAATAATTGTTTTTACAGTCCTACTGTTGACACTGATATTATCTGTCGGTGCTATATCAGCAGCTGATGATGATAGTACATCACAGATAGATAATAATGATGTCCAAGTGACTGCAGAAAGCATTACAAACGATGACCTTGTGTCAAGTACACAAGATAATACAGTACAATCCCGTCCTAAGAGTATCAAAACAGACTCAGACAATACTATTAATATTAACAAGGACAACTACCAAGAGCAGGGATGGGTTAGAGAAGATGACGACAATGGAAAATTTGCAATATCATATTATGGAGAATCAAGCTCAAATGATGTGACATTTGTCTTCGAAGACAGTATCGATGATAATCTAAACTCCATTATAATCTCAGATGGAAACAATATAACAATATCCGCCAGCCCTGATGTTACATTCCACAATGTGGCATTTGCAATCAGCGAAGCAAGCAATACCACCTTGAAGAATATGAAGATTAACATTGATGATGACTACGTTTATTCACTTATAGGATATTCCAATATAATATATATTATGGAAGACTCAACAGGTACAATCATAGACAACGTTACGGTTGACTATTACTTACCTGAAGGTGTAGACGTGGAGTATCCTGCAAGCGTATTGGATATTAGATCAGATGTGGAAATCAGTAATTCAGAATTTATAATTAACACATTTACCAGTACCGTTGAATGGGATCCAATATCCGGTTCACAATATGGAACCAACGATATTATGCCTATCAGGGCCCAGAACCTAAACGGCAATACATACGTTAATTTCATAAACAATAATATATACATCAACGCTACAAATGAAAGTGGTGGATTCCCTACATTATATGCAATGACAATCGGATGTCCAAATTCCATTATAGCAAACAACACCATTGAAATCCATGGAACCGGATGGCTATATGCAATAACCAGTAAAGGTGACTACAACCAGCTAATCAACAACCACATATACGTAACCGGTACAAACTATACCGGAGGTATATTCATACAGGATGCAAGTTATTCTCTTGTAGACAATAACACGATTATACTGGAAGCTTCCGCTGAAAAAGATGAAGGAGCAATGACAGAACCTGTTACATACGGAATCGTACTTGAAAACTATGCATACAAAGGTGCTACATATCATGAAGGAACAGGTAATGTTAAAAACAATACAATCTCAAACAACAACATTACATGTACCGCAAACAACATGTACGCTGTAGAACAGTTCGGTGGAGACAACACCAGTGTAGTAAACAACATAATGGTCAGTACCGGTGAAACGGCTATGGGTATCGGTATAATAGGTGCAAATTCAGTCATCACAGGAAATGACATTACGGTTAGTGGTTTATATGAAAATGGAGTAAC
>MVJJ01000190.1 GCA_003266145.1 Methanosphaera sp. SHI613 | reverse complement strand
AGTTCATTATCGGCAAATATTGCCGTGGAATATTTTGAAGATGTATCCCTAAATGTTGAATCAGTGACCGTTATTGAGGATGAATCCGTACTTGATATGAATCCTTTGGATAGTTTTTGTTTACTTTTCATGTAAGCATTCTTTATGTTAATATTAGATGCATATGAAGTGATTATTCCTTCATTATTGCTTTTACAGTCCAAGAATTTATCGTTGTTACTGGTATATGTGGCTGCTTCGGAGTACACTACCCCTTGTCCTCTTGCATTACAGTTTTTGAACGTCACGTTTATCGTTGTTACGCTGGACTTTGGGTTAATGTAGATTGCAGTTCCACTATAATGATTTGAGTTGGTTAAGACCATGTTCTTTAGAACAACATTTTTTCCTGTTATATCAAATATTCTTGCCTTTCCATCCGCATCTATGGTATGACCCTTACCGTCTATGACATAATTGTTTTTATTGATGACTATACCCGTATTCTTGTCTTTGCTGGAATATTTGTAATTTTTATTAATCACCATGGATTTACTTGTAGTATTGATGTTTCTACTTAACTGGGTAAAACTGTTGTCATTGTTTGCAGTGTGTTTAACAGCACCGACAGTGTCTGATGGAATATTACTGGATACCATTCCACCTGTATCATTATCTGCGGCGAATGTAACTGATAAAGTTAAAATTAAAATAATTACCAGTATTGAAAATAAAATTGATTTATTGACAATTTTATTCTTCCTATTAGAATAAATAATATCGACCCCCATCTTTTTAATAGGAATCTATGTAATTGGTTAAATATAAACATTTACAAGATTAATGGTCAAATATGAAAAAGAGCATATCAATATGTTATTTAAATCAGTAGTGTTTTGAAAAATAACATGATAAAAAGAGAATGTATAAAAATAGGATATAATATAAGAGACTGTCTGTGATGTTTAAAAAAAAATAAAATCATTAAATGCTAACATTAGCATTTAAATCTTAATATATATCGGAGTATAATAATCCTGTTGCTCTGTTTTCAAAGAAGATTATGTAAATTCCGACAATTGCTGAAACGATAGTTCCTAAGTCTTGGTTGATAAAGCCAAATATTCCACCTATAATACCTGAAATTAATGATGCTATGATTGCTATTGCAACAAGTGCACTGATGACTTTTACAGTACCGATTCTTTCCATATCTTCAATAGCTTCATTAATTTTTAAAGCGTAGTTTAAGTCTTCAGTTTCTGCTAATCTACATTCACCCATAGTTTCGGCAAATGAGAATATTACTAATATTATACAACCGATTAATACTGTTAACCATTGGCTGAAGAATAATGCACAAACTAATGTGATTAATACTGGAATAATGTAGTAGACTATTTGAACAATAAATAACTTTGTACCGTTTAATGTTTGTCTTGTAAAATCTATTGATGGAGCATCATTACTTCTGGTTATACCTGATTTAATAATATCTAATTGGTAACCACAGATTACAAAATAGATTATTAAACATAATATTACACCGATTAATGATAGTACAACACTGGCACCGGATGACTTGGATACACCAAACATTCCAGCAACACCTGTGAGGACTGCAACTAATCCAAATACAAGTCCTAAGACTAAGTATATTGCTAAGGATGTGATATTATCGAATGGAAAATGTAATGACTCCAATAGAATTTCTTTAATTTCCATCGTTTTCACCTTTTTTTATTAATTGTTAATAGTATAATAGAAACATAATATACAATCTATTAAGTTATAACATTATATTTTATAGTTACAATAATATTTATATTATTCCATACATCGAAAATATCAGAAAGCATTAAATTAAGGAATTTTAACATATCATCGTATGTTGGTAACAACATTGCAAAAAAAGTTACTTACTCAAGAAATATTTGATGAACCATTCAACATTTTAAAAAAGATACATTGTAAAAATAGGATATTGAATTAGAAGAAGATAATTGGGAGAATATACATAAAATATATTACAACAGGTTAAACCGAACAATTAAAGTCATCATCCATTTAAATATGATTTTTATGGACAATAGTTAAATAGTTTTTAATTCAAACTGTAATCATGTTAGAATTATTCTCAAATGAAAAAATAAACACTGGCAGGCAAGTCGAATTGGATATTGCAAAAGCATTATCAATCATATTCATGATATTTCTCCATACATTAATGGTTGTCAAAGGATTTAACTTTAATCTTAGCCCCACATATGATTTTCTAATCACTAATGTTTTGGGAAGGCCCTGTGCAGCTCCTGTTTTCATGTTTTGTATGGGTGTTGGAGTTGTTTATTCAAGACATAGCCAATGAAATGTGATGATAGAAGAGGTGTGAAATTATATCTCTTAGGTATTTTGGTAAATATCTTTGAATTCTTCTTACCAGGTTTTGTTTGTGGAACACTTTTAGGCAGGTGGGATATCTTCCCAATGGCTGGAGGATTATTGTTGTTTTGTGTTGATATCCTAGCGTTTGCTGGTTTGGCATTTATACTTATGGGTATCTTAAGGAAATTTGATCTTTCAAATAAATGGCTGGTAATCATTGCTGTGGTAATGTCCTTAGCAGGAACATTTTTAAGAGGCACTGACTTTGGTATGCCTATCTTGAATTTATTTTTCGCTAATTTCATAGGATCTGCAGGAGGATTCAGTGCTTTTCCATTATTTAATTGGTTCATTTTCCCAATTGGTGGACTGATTTGGGGACAGTATTTTATCAGAGCAAAGGATAAAAGGCAGTTCTTTAGATTTTGGCCATTATATATAATTGTTGCATTTGTTTACTTTATTGTCTCCTCACAGATACTGGGCAGTGGAGTATTTTCTGATGATGTTCACTTGTATTACTTTATGACCACATTAGATGCACTGTTTTGTATAGTGTATACTCATGGAAATATTGGACTATGCTATTATCTGGCCGAATATCTCCCGGATACTATTCTAAAAGTATTTTCTACATTAAGCAGCAACATCAATAGCATCTATATTGCACAGTGATGTTTTATATCGTTAGGAATAATATTCCTGGTTTACCTATTCAGAGATTTGATGTTTACCAATTTAATCAGTGCAACATACTCCCTATCTATGATAGCATTATCCACATTATTTGCAGTATATTATAAGAAGTTAAGAACAAACAGAAATTAGCCAGCAATAATAATTACCCCCTTTTTTTAACTTTTTCAACTGATGATCCATTAAATGTTAATTGTTTTATAGACCTACCGACCTAAATGTCATCAATTCTGCGCACATATAGGAAGTATAATATTAATTAAAAGAAAAAATAGAGTAAGGCATAGACTTGATACAATGTTCCATTAACAGAAATTGAAATATTAATCAAACAAATGCATTGACACATAAAAGTATAGCCAACAAAGCAACATTGAATACTGTGAAAATGAACAGATACCTGATTTTATATTCATTAACCTCACGTAAGATAATATTGAATGATATCAGATTGGCCATGGAGGCTATGAGAGTTCCAAATCCACC
>MVJJ01000039.1 GCA_003266145.1 Methanosphaera sp. SHI613 | reverse complement strand
AAAAAAAATATCAGATTAATCCGTGTATCATACGAAGAGCATCCAATAATCCATGACTATACTCAATACAACCAAATGCAGTTCTATTATCACCTTTTTCAAGATAATATTTTGAATCGTTCATGTAGTCAATCGCACGATCGTAAACTTCCTTCTGTTTATCAACAAATGTAATATGGGCCACTTCATTCAAGTTACGTTCTAATTTTTCAATATCAATCGTTATTTTTTCTTTACTTTCTAATTCGTATTTATTCATATTTATTCCTCATATTCCTTTTCTAAACAAATCGTTACAGGTCCGTTATTTACCAGGCTAACATTCATATGGGCACCAAAAACACCCTTTTCCACATGTATTCTCTCATTACATTTAGCACAGAAATATTCAAATAATTCATTGGCATCCTTAGGATTCATTGATTTATGAAAAGAAGGCCTATTCTTTTTGGTACTAGCATATAATGTAAATTGTGGAATCAATAATAATTCATTATCAGTATCAAGAAGTGATAGATTCATTCTATCCTCATCATCTTCAAATATCCTTAATTTAAGCAGTTTATTGGATAAAAAGTCCGCTTCCTTTTTGGTATCATTGATGCCAAAACCAACCAATACCATGAAACCTTCATCTATTTTACCGACAATTTTCTCATCAACTTCTACACTAGCATTAGATACTCTCTGAACTATCAATTTCAATATAAAAAACTCCTATAAAATGTGCCACTATAATAATATATAATAATTCTATTTAATATTACTTGCGAGTTCAATATTTAAATATAATTAAAATGAAAAATAAATAAGTATATAGACATCAAACAATATTAAGGGAAGATTATATGGCTGGCAATAAAGTTAATTTTGATAATTTAAGTGATTTTCTTAAAGAAAACTATGAAGAAATATATGATGCAATACAAGAGGAACGATACATACTGGAGTATACGGAAAACAAACATGTAATATTCAAGGAACTTAAATATAACGATAAGGTAGTCGGATTTGCATTGGTTGACCTGATTATGGCAGAAAAACCCAAATATTCCGTATGTGAGTGTTACATAATGCCTGAGTATAGGGGAAACAATATCCTATTTGACTTCATATTGACCAACATAACCAAAACAAATTATGATTTCAGTTTCAGAAGACCTAACAAGGCTATAATGAACCTGCTACTTAATTATAATCTGGCGTTTAGTCTTGATAGAAATATAATAATCAGCTTTATAGAACTGGACGCATCCTTGGATGAGGTATATATAAACAAGAACATCAAAAGGTTATACAATAAGGTGGATGATGAATTATCCGATGAAGTATTCTCCACTTACTACTTTAACAGTAAACTGGATACCGTAACATTCTTTGATTTAAGCACGACATTGGCAAAAAATAATTATACCCTCTGTATAGCAAAACCTCGTGAATATGATTATGTTCATTATAAGCTTAGAAACAATCTTAAAAATGTAACGGAAAGAAGTATGGATAAAAATGCACTTAAACTAGTAGAATCAAATGATAGAATTCAGGAATTTATACATACCACCCAACAGGATCTTGAAGAGGTATATTCTGTTGAAAATATTATCGGAACCCATGATAACTTCACCAAATCTGCCAGTTACCTGCTGGAACAGTATGGCATAAATAATGATGAGGCAAATAAAATACTTGATGAGGTAACTGCTAAGTTGGATAGCGGTAAGATACTTAACTTTACAATACCTGATTACTTCAATTACCTGGTCAGAACATATAATGAGGATAAGAGTGAACTTGAGTTGCCTGATGGTATCGAATTAAAACAAAAGGATTCAATCAGTTATTATGAGGAGGATAATCTACGAATAATCATATGTCCTGAATGTAATCATCAAAACACGGACTATAATGTAAGCTGTGAAAATTGTGGGTTTAAAATTGATATATTTTAAATAAAAAAAGTGGGGTTGTGGAAGTTATTTAATCATAAACTTCTATACATCCACCTGTACAATTTTCTGCAGCCTGTTCATATATTTCAGTTTCTTCTACTTCTAATTCGTCTGTATTGTCGTCTCTGTCAGAGCCTACTAGTGTAGCTTTGTCATCATCATCAAATCTGAATAATGATTCATCTAATTCAACACAGTGTCCGCACATTGTACAGTCGTCTCTTTCTAATATTATTTCTGCCATTTTTAATCACCTATTAATTGTATTAATTATAATATACTATTATATTATTTAAGTAATTATTTATATCTTTGTAACTATGAAGGTTAATTTAATATTAAATAAAACAAATGTAAATAAGTATGTAAACATAAAAGAAGCTATTGGAAATGCATTGATTTATCTTTTATTAGAATAATGGATGTTTAATATGTTTTTGTTGATTTTTGTAAAAAAAGAATTTTATGGAAGATATTATAAATGATAGAATATTTCCCCATTTTCTTCCGTCTTTTTGATTTTACCTTGTTGTACTAATGTGCTAAGTAATCCATCAATTACTGATGATGGGATTGGTATGGGACTTTTCTTTGAAACCATATCGGATATCTGTTTTGATGATAATTTACCTGCATCACCTAGCATTCCAAGAAGTGCATTTGGATCCATCATGAGTATTCCTCCAAGTTTATTTTCTATACTTATTAATATGTTTAGATTATATTTATATTTTTATGATATTTTTCAATCAGCATCCTCATCAAGGGTTTCCAATAGGAACGATACAGGTCTGAATCCATCATTACATGAAATCATCGCCGATTTTTTATTCTTCATCCAGCCATCATAGATATCCTCTCCACCACTACTTAATGCCAATACGAAAGGGCTCATGGTCTCCCATGCACTAACACATAAATTTTCAGGTCTTTCCCATCCATTGGCTATGAACACTTGATTTAATTCAACATCACATTCATGTTCAAGGGGATTTTCATATTCATCAATCAGATCATCATATCTAGCTTTTCTCATGACTGTAATTCTAACCTTTTTCATCTTATATTCATCCTATTTCATCGTTGTATTTAAATTTATATCTATTATTCATATAAATAATTTCTTTTAAT
>MVJJ01000026.1 GCA_003266145.1 Methanosphaera sp. SHI613 | reverse complement strand
GTAATACATTATGTAATATCAAAATGTGGACATAAAGATAATTTCACACAAAATGTATTGTATAAATTGTTGTATTTCATTGATTTTGATTACTATGAATTATATGAAGAATCATTAACTGGTGAAAAATATGTTCATAAATTCAGAGGACCAGTTCCAATTGATTTTGAGGAAGCAATAAATTTATTAGTTAATGAAAAAAGAATTAAAGAAAAAAATGAGATAGTAATTACATTTCCAAAAATTACCTATCATTCATTAAAAGAGCCATCTCTAGATAATTTAACACAAAAAGAATTAAATGTCATAGAAGAGAATATATTGAAATTATCAGATATGTCAAGTGCAGAAATTAGTAATTATAGTCATGGAGATCGTCCATGGAGAATATCTGATGATAATGAAGAATTAAATTATGAAGCTGTATTCTATAGAAAACCAGAATATTCAGTGAGGGATTACTCTGAAGTATAACATCTAAAATAACTAAAATGGGTGTGATTTTATGGTCAATAGAAAAAAAGTTGCTGAAAATTTCGTTCACAACATCAAATCAGATAATATTCATCAGGTTATATTATTTGGTTCAGTTGCACGTAACGAAGATAATGATGATTCGGATATTGATATATTAATAATTGCAGATAATTATCTTGAAATTGAACCCCAAATAAACGAAGGAATTTATAATGCAATACGTGATTATGGTGAATTAATATCAGCACATTTCATGACACCAGAGACATTCAATAAAACCAGAAATTATTCATTTTTAACTAAAGTAATGAAAGAAGGGATTACTCTTGCATGAAATTAATGATTATTTGTATAAGGCACATAGTAAATTAAAATCAAGTAAAAAACTTTATGAAATTGGTCAATACGCAGATTCTGTTTCATTATCTTACTATGCTATGTATTCTGCTGCTACTGCAATGCTTCTAAAAATTGGTATTTCAACAACCCGTCATAAAGGAACCATGAATGAAATATATAAAAACTATGTGAAAACAGATAAACTAAATCATAGAATATATGCAAATTTTGCAGGAACACAATCTTTAAGAGAAACATCTGATTATAGTGCAGTCGTTGATATAGATGATAAAATAGCTAATATTAAAATTGAACAAGCAGAAGAATTTATAAAAGAAGCAGAAAAACTAATATTTAACTAATTAAAGATAATATATGTTATCATATTATAATTATATAAAATGGTGATGAATTTAATAAAAATAGAACAATTTGTAGATGAAAAATTTAAAAAGCATTTAACATTGAAAAATTCAAAGAAGTTCTATCTTATTTATTAAACATTCTAATCACAAAACAAAAAAAAGTTACAAATTTTATTGTAAACTAATTACAACATATAATGTTTAAATATAAAAATAAGCTTGGAAGAGTATATTTAAAAATATTTTTCAAGTACTCTATAGTTATATTAGCTTCTTTGTTTACTCTGGATAGGTTATATATGATTTTCAAGATATTCAATCCATCAACAAGTCCTTCTTCAATAAAAACTCATAAAAATCAATCTTCCTAGTTAATTGTATTGGTATTTTCAGAGTCTCATCCAATTCACATACATACATAATAAATGATTTAAGCTGAATATAGTCATTTAGTTTTATATTTTCCGCATCCTTTTTTATCTATCACATTATTTGTATCATTATCAATGAATCTGTATGAATAATCCCCGGGTAAATCTTCCTCATGTTTAATGATTTCATGAATATCCCTAAAGGTTAATCCAGGTGATAAATCAAATGATATTACTCTAAGCCGTTCTTTTTCACCTATAGAATACATACATGAAAATTCACTATCATTCAACATATTTGAAAATTTATCTTCCGGATTTAAAGGTTGATTATTGAATGTACATTTTTCTTTAAGATCATCACGCTTTTTATCCAAGTCAATTATTGGAACATCGCTATCAATTTCATCCTCACTTTTATATTCATCATTTCCTCTTGTCAAGATGAATGATAAACCCATTGTTCCACCACAGTCCTCAATTGGATTGTATTTTCCCTTAAATCTTTTAAGATAGGGATAGTTTTTATCATAATCCACATTATTCTTGATTTCAATGCTAAAAGACCATGAATCACCAAAATCATAGTAGTATTTTACTTTCTTATTGGAATCAAACAATATGGATATTGGATTTTTTTTAGCATCAAATTCTGTTATTTCAGGGATATAATCGTTATCAAATCCGTTACGGTCAAAATCTATGAATCTTTTATTATAATCATTTGTATTGAATTCATATAAATGATTGTCGTTAAAATCCCATAATTCCTGCATTATTAGATGCAACTGGTGGAATGTTATATTCTCTGGTATTATCAAATCTCTCCATGTAAGTGGTCTAAAGTCATCCAGACGCACCTTAATATCATATCCATTCATAAAAAATTACCTCATTAAATTATTTAAATTACTTATGTCCAGTTGTCCTGTTATTATTTCCTGTTTTGATATAATTGGTTGAAAATATCACCAATCATCTTAAGCATTGCATCGCTTTTAGCACCATCACGACTTCTGACATATGTTAAATCATTCTGATTACCGACAAAACCCTTCATGTCGTGGGTTGAAAACTCATCATCACCTACACGCAGATTCAACAATTTACGTATGTCAAGAGCCTTATTGGCAGTTGTGCTCTTTTTTGTGCTGAAATACTTGCAGATTTCACTGGGCGAAGAGTATGGCTCGAAGGACTTATCAAAGAGAAAATTAATCTGAGCAAGTGCATATATTACACCACTAGCCCATATTTCAAGCTTACCTCTTTTGAATGGAATATCACGTTTACGTCCGAGCTTTTTAACCATTTTTATCGATAGTTTCTTGTATTCCTCATAAAGCTTTTCATCACAAAATCCTGAAACAAGTTCTATGAGCTTGTTTTCTTTTTGACTAATCGTTTGTTTAAGCATTTTCTTGCCTCTTTTTTCTATTAAGAAAATATATGATTTATAGGATAAATAATTATATGTTTTCTAATAGCTTAATAGTGGAGTACGGATATTCCAATAGTTATTTTGTACTGCAATTCTTTGAGTTTATAAATGCATTATATCTTTGCTGATTATATAAATAAATATCATTAATAAATTCTTCCCAATTTTTTGATAGGCGTTTTATAATCATATATTTTAATCTAATATGGATTTTGATGACTGAGGGATATGGAAAAAATCAGTACACTCTTCTAGGATATTTCTCTGTAAAAGACTCGTATTAACTATCATCTAATAATTATTAAAGCATATTTTTATATTAAATCTTATTTTTTTAATTTTGTTTATAAACCTTGTTTAGATGATTAAATATGTTGATAATTATCCAATTTTTTTATTTGGAATTAACAAGTATGCATATGTTGAAAGAAGTCATTTAAAGAAAATTTATAAAAGTTAGTCATGCCTAAAAAGAAAGATATTTATATAATATGAAAATAAGATAATTAAATAACAATAAAAGTATACTTTTAATATTGCGCAATAAAACGTATATATTAAAAAATAAAATATAATAGGTGATTAATAATGGCAAACCCATACAAAATAGGAGATAATTGTGTAGCTTGTGGATTATGTATGCAAGCTTGTCCAACAAACTGTATTTCAGAAGGAAACCCACACGTAATCGATGAAGCAGCATGTGTAGGCTGTGGATTATGTGCTGAAGCATGTCCTGTAGACGCTATCTCACAAACATAAGTACAAAGTTTAATAACTTTAACCTAACCTCCCTTTTAAGAAACTGATTTTCAAATAATTTCAATACATATATTACTATCAATTTTATTCCGTTTCAAGATAATTTAGTCTATCCTATTTCTTAATCTAAGCAATTGTCTTAACGTATCATCATCCATTTCAGTAATGAATTTACCTCCACTGCCTATTGTAATATCAGCCAACTCCTGTTTATCTGCAAGCATATCATTGATGCGTTCTTCAAATGTACCCGTGGTAATGAATCTATACACCATTACATTAACATCCTGTCCAATACGATATGCCCTATCGGTAGCCTGGTTTTCAACTGCAGGATTCCACCAAAGGTCATAATGAATAACGTTACATGCAGCGGTAAGGTTTAAGCCGGTACCTCCAGCCTTCAGGGATAAAATAAATATCTTGGAATCATCATCAGACTGGAATTTTCTAACTAGCTTATCCCTCTTATAGCGGGATAATGATCCATGCAGGAATAGAACATCCTCATCAAACTTATCCTCCAGGACTCTCTTGATTATCTTACCCATCTTAACATATTGGGTAAATATCAATACCTTCTCATCATTATCCAAGATTGATTCAAGTGTATTTATCAGCAACTGCATCTTACCAGAGTCATTAATATTTACATTACGTGATTTTGTAAGTTGTGCCGGATGATTACAAATCTGCTTTAACGAATTGATCAATTCAAATATTTTACCTCTTCTATTGATGCTTTCAAGTTTTTCAATATTATCCATATATGCATTTAATGTTTCATTATATAAAACCGCCTGTTTAGCGGATAAATTACAATACAAATCATTAGTAATCTTATCCGGAAGATCTTGTATGATATCATCATCAGTCTTTAATCTTCTAAGTATAAATGGCTGTGTAATGGTTTTAAGACTGTTTAATGAATCTGGATTTTCATCTTTTTCAATAGGGATTAGATATGATTTCTTAAAATCATTTAACTTACCCAGATAACCATAGTTAACAAAGTCGAATATACTCCAGTATTCCGATAGATTATTTTCAATAGGCGTACCTGTTAAAGCGATTTTATTCTTGGATTTAAGTGATTTGACCGCCCTGGTTTGTTGAGTTGATGGATTTTTAATCTTCTGGGCCTCGTCTATGACTATTAAGTTCCAGTCAATGTTATTCAATATTTTCAAGTCCTGTCTTATGATACCATATGATGTAATGAGAATATCAAATTCATCATCCCCTATAATTCTATCGCTACCATGATAGATGTGTGACTTTAATTTTGGCGTGAACTTCTCTATTTCCATTTGCCAGTTAATTAGTAAACCTGTAGGTGCAACCACCAATACTTTACTATCATTGAGCACATCCTCTTCTTTTAAGTATTCTATTAATGCCAATACCTGTAGTGTTTTTCCAAGACCCATATCATCGGCAAGGATTGAACCAAATCCCAGCATATAATTCTGTTTTAGCCAATTATATCCTGTTATCTGATAATCCCTAAGGTCGGCATTAAGATATTTTGGCAGTTTATCATCCGGTATTATCTGGTTGTTAAATAACCTCTTTTTAAACTGACTATCAACATTTACCGTTATCTCATCGAATTGACCGGTAAGCATGGATTTGATTAACTCCATATTGTCAAGTTTATCGGGAAGATTATTCATCTGTTTTAAAATGTTTAAAACATCATTATAGTCCATGATAACATAGTCATTGGATACTTTAATCAAGCTTTTATTTTCTTCCGAGAGTCTTCTAAATTCATTTAATGAATAATTTTCATCCCCGATAGCTACTTTCCAGTCAAAGTCCATGATATTCTCCAATGATAGATAAGAATTATCGTTCCTGTTTTCATTGATATTCAATACCAGTTTTGGATGCCATAAGCGTTTAAGACTCTTTGGAAGTATTATTTTTACTCCCATATTTTCAAGTAGGGGTATGCTTTTATCAAAGAATTCTGTAAACTGATTGGTTGTAAGAAGCATATCCTCTTTATTATTTTTAATCCTATAATCAGATGGGATAATTTGATTTATGACGTTAAGATCATTTTCAAGTTGCCTTTTTAATTTATCGTCATTTGTATC
The DNA here is from genome assembly GCA_003266145.1 of Methanosphaera sp. SHI613. GTDB lineage: Archaea > Methanobacteriota > Methanobacteria > Methanobacteriales > Methanobacteriaceae > Methanosphaera. The sequence goes on along the minus strand of MVJJ01000026.1, from coordinate 1,755 downwards.
CTTCAATAGCCTATTGATATTTACTTTCTTATCCTCTTCAAGGCTTACTTTAACATCCAATTTGAATGATTCTTCAAGCTGTCTGATGTATATGAACAATTCATAGTTATATTTCTTATCTTCCTTAAATACAAGGAGATTATTTATACCTTTGATATTCTGTATCACGTTTATCTTCTTACTTTCACCTAAAAACAATGCATAGATATGCTTTGATAATAATCTGTTTTGTTCTTTTTTATTTAGTGTGTCAAGGTATGACTTAATAATTCCATCGATTATTATGCTGATGAATGTAATAATCTGATTTTCACTGTTTACTCTCATACGATTGAATGTCAACAGATACTCCGGACATGACATGGCTAATTGTCCTATCAGATTGGATATCAATCGATTGTATACTGCCGGAATCCACCTGATTTTATATTTGTCGTTGAACTTAAATATTTCCGGCATTATGGCATGTTTTTTAATCAGTTCCAATGTTGTTAAGTATAATTTATCTAAAAAGTTAAACAGGTTACCCAATGGTTTATCAACAGCCTTATTGTATTCTACGAGAAATCCAAACAGCAGTTTGGATGATTTGTATTTGTTGAAATTACTTTTTGTTCCGACATCAATTGTTGAAATACTGTAGTTACTGTTTATGTTGATGGAAAAATTTGTCCATTTATCTACATGACCCCATTTATAGTCAAAGAAGATTGATGTATGTTTCTGATTCCTGTTTTGATGTGGCGTGTAGATAAAATCATTATAGTAATTCTGTATTAATTTATGATATTTTATATCATTATTGACGTATATATCTAAGTTATTGAATAATTTTTCCAGGAATAACTCCATATCTTCATCAATGAACTCCTGATTATTCAACATATTTACTGTTTGGGTGTATAAATCTGGTATGTTGTCTAAGAATACATGACCTGTACTGTTATTGTTGATTAGGTAGTTGTTATAGAATAGATGTTCAATATCTTTAATTCCCATAGTTTTATCATTAGAAATCGTTTCTTGTGAATCCATGGTATTTTTTGTGTCTGCAGTTTCTTCTGAATTATTTTTATATGTATCCTCGTGTTCTTCCTGTTTGTCATTATATTTGTTTAGACTGCCTTGGTTATATGAAGATGATGATAACCGATATCCCTTCAATTCAAATAATAGAAATGGATTATCCTCCAATTCAAACGTCATTTTATACATTAATGATAAGATATGATTACATAGAATTTTGTTTTTATTGCATTCACAATTTAGGTCTATGCCTATAATGGATGATGGAAATATGTTTATATTATTCTTATATAATTCATCATGAAATTTCTTGGTAAATATATTATCTTCTATCTCCTTCAGATATTTACTCTGAGATTTGATGGAGTTAATTACGCTTTTTTCAGTGTCTGTAAACTTTTTTAAAATAATTTCGCAAGCAAAAACATTATTTTCATCGTGCATAATCTTAGCTGTAAAGTGATTGTCCTCCACTTTCATATCGATGATTTCATGGGTATCTACAAAATCAATTGCCTCATTCAATCGTTTAGTGGGGACGATATTCTTTAAGCAGTCTAACCAATACTTTTGATGCCAGGAGGATTTTTCTTTCATATAACTATATATGTTATCTCATTAATTATAATCTTCTAAATTAAAAAATTGATTTACTTTATAAAAAAGAGATTATCTAGAATTGAATAAGTTACAATAATAAAATTACATATGATTAATATAGGATATGAT
>MVJJ01000171.1 GCA_003266145.1 Methanosphaera sp. SHI613 | reverse complement strand
TCAATAAATAATATACCATTATCATTCTGTCTGCATTTTTTAAATACGAGTATACATGTTGGAATTGCAGTTCCATAGAAGATGTTTTTTGGTAGTCCTATTATAGCATCCAAATAGTTTTGCTCTTCTATGATATATTTTCTTATTTTTTCTTCGGCTGCTCCCCTAAAGAGTACTCCATGTGGTAGAACTACTGCAAGTGTTCCTTGTTCATCAAGGTGATATATCATGTGTTGGATGAATGCATAATCCGCCTTGCTTTTTGGAGCTAATTTTCCGTATTCTGAGAATCGGTCATCATCCAAATATTGTTTATCACTTGACCACTTAGCGCTATAAGGGGGATTTGCCACCACTGCATCAAATTTCATACCCTGATGTTGAGGATTGCTTAATGAATTTCCTTGTTTAATGTCAAATTGGTCGTATTTTATTCCATGAAGGATCATATTCATTCTTGCTAGGTTATATGTAGTTTGATTTAATTCCTGCCCATACAAGCAGTCTATTTCACATTCCTTGCTTACTCTTAATAGTAATGAACCTGACCCACATGTTGGATCATAGACGCTTTTTAGTTGTTGTTTATTTAACGTTACTATTCTTGCAAGTATTGTTGATACTTCTTGGGGTGTATAAAATTCTCCAGCCTTTTTTCCGGCACTTGATGCAAACTGACTTATCAGGTATTCATATGCATCACCCAATAGGTCATTTTCATCCTCGTTTAGTTTGAAGTCTATTTCATTGAGTTTTGCAATTACATCGGATATCTTGTCATTTCTTTCATCTGGTGTTTTTCCTAGCTTAAGTGAGTTTAAGTCCACATCATCAAACAGATTGCTGAAATCATAATGCTTTTCTGTTGGCATTAATGGATTTGTTACTTGATTGAATGCATCCTGTAGGTCATCTATTATGAATTCATCATTATTCGTTTTTTCAATTATTGTGCCGTATAATAAATCCGGCGTTATGAAATATCCTAATTTATCTAATGCATCTTTTCTGATTTGCTCATATTTAGAAGTATCATCCATTATTTCATTAATGTTTATTCTTTCTTTTTTCAATATTTTGTTTGTTGTGTGTTCTTGTTTTTCAGAAAGATATCTGTAGAATATTAATCCCAATATATAATTTTTATATTCATTTGCATCCATACTTCCCCTTAATTGATCGGCAACAGCCAGCAGTTTTGTTTCTAAATTGTTATTGGACATATTCTTCACCTAGTTGCTTGATAAATATTGCTTCAGTTATTTGTTTGTTAAGTTTGATTTTCTTTTCTTCCAGCTTATTTTTTTCATCAATTAATTTCAGTATGTTCACTATTCGGTCTTGTTTTTCTTTTGAAGGTATTTTCACATTCATCTTCCTTAAATCGGGTATTTTTAAAAAGTGAAGATTTGATCCTCCACTTAGTTTTCTTTCCACTTTTTTAAATTGATTGCTTTCTAATAAATATAATATATAATAAGGATTATGTTCCTTGTTGGTTCTGATTATTGTATAATTTGCAGGAATGATGATATTTTCTTTTTTTATGATATTTATGGTATTTATCTGGCTTGTTGTCTGTATGATAATGTCATTTTCTTTAGAGTAATATTTTTCATCTATGGAATCGGTTAAGGATAATTGTTCTGTTTCCAGCAGGTTCTCTTTATTGTTAATCTTTTTTAATACTTCCTTCATGTTGGAATTATCTTTATCTGCATAGCGTGTTATTCTTAAACCATTATATATTTGGGCTATTTTATCTAATTGTTCATATTTTAAGATAGTAACACCTTCTTCTATCATATAGAGTATTTTTATTTAGGTATAGAATACTCTTTTTTTCTTTTTTAGTATAATCCTATTTTTCTGTACAACATATTTTTTTATCATTACGGTATGTGTTATTAGCATTAACGGGTTATTGCCGAGTTGTTGATTCTGATTGGGTAATGATTTTAAATAACTTTTCTCAAATTGTATTTCCTTTTTTGCTGATATTACATTTTCATCATATTTGTAGATGAACATCACCTCGTTTATCTTAGCAATACTAAGACATATAATTAATGTTGTTTTCATAGTATATAAATGTATTGTCATAGCAAACCTAAGACTAAACTTTGGGGATAAACAGTAATTGAATTTATAGAAAAAGTACCTAAAAACAAACAATAAACTGCTATAAACTATGAAAAATAAAAATAAGTAAAAAAAATAAAAAAAGAATAAAAATTAAATAATTCTAATTTTTAATTTTGGTTTTTGAATAACTTGAAGGTTCAGTTATACCTTTAAGTTCTGTTTTCCAGTTAGGACTGGCGGATCCCCAATAATTACCATTTATAGTAATTAGCTTTTGGACTCCTGTTATTGCATTTCCAACATTTGATGCATTGTTGGATTCGAAGTTTGTCTGTGTGATGACCAAGTTTCCTAGGCTTGCTATTGCTCCCCCACCAACACTTTTACCTGATACTTTATTATCTATGAAGTTGGATGCATTTATCTCCGCATTTGCTTCTGAATATAATGCTCCTGCTAGTCCTGTAGCCGTTGCATTGACTACACTTTTTGTAATGTTTGTATGGTTTAGTTTCAGTGTTGTTCCTGAGAAGTATATGCTTCCACCATATATAGTACTTGCCTTGGATACCGTATTGTTAAATACGGAGTACATGGAATACAATGTTCCTAAGGTGTGATATATTACTCCACCGTAGGAGTTGTTTGTACTTACGATGTTAGTTAATTCGAAGTCACTGCCCCGGATTGTTGTTAGTCCATAATATGTGGATATTACACCACCCATCGCATTTTCAGCTTTTAGTCTGCTGTTTAGGAATTTGGAATTTATTATTTCCATCTGTGCACTTTCAAGGTAGATTACTCCACCACTTGCTATGGATTTTGCATCAATCAGGCTGTTCTGTACAGTTACATTATTCATTTCCATGTTACTACTTAAGTCACAGATACTTCCACCCATTGCATTTTCTGTAGCGTTTGCATTACTGTTTAATAAACGTACATTATATATTGATGCCGTGGAATTGACAACTTTGATTGTTCCACCGGTAACATTTCGGGCTGTTGCACTGTTTTTGTTGAAGGTGGTGTTCATTATTATTAAACTTACTCTCTGAGCATATATTGCTCCACCTCCGGCAGCCGTGTTACCTTTGGCTGTGTTGTCTATAAATGTGGATGCCACTACAGTTGTATTGTTGTTTATTGTACGTATAGCAGCCCCTTCAGCAGTTGGTGCTGTTAGGGTATTGTTGGTAAATGTGGTTCCGGTAATGTTAAGTGCGCCTATGCTGTATATGGCTCCCGCTGAGCTTGCACCCGTAGCAACATTGTTTTGGAACTTGACACCGTTGGTTATGAGCATTCCGGCAGAATATATTGCTCCGGCAGTATTTGCTATGCTGCTTTTACCATTTTGTAGACATACCTTTTGAAGTTCCAAGGAGTATTTTTCAATGGATGCATTGAATATCATCCTGGATGAACTTCCATCGATTATACAATCATTTACTCCAGTACCTACTATTCTTACTGAATTGTTGACCAGTATGTTGTTTTCTTTATAGGTACCTTTTGCAAGGTTTATCGTACCGAGTAATGCCACGTGGTTTATTGCATGCTGTATTGTTTTAAATGGATGTGTCTTGTTACCGAAGTTGTTATCGTTTCCGTTTGGACTGACATATACTTCGAGTTGTTTGGTAATAGTTAAGTTTCCATAGGTTGTGGAATTCATGTAATAATCGTTTTTAGTATAGTTTGCCGTGTATCTTACCTGTTTTGACTCATATTTAAGTGATGGTGTGAAGTTTATTTGTGCCACACCTTTAACGACAGATGCATTTCCGATGTAAGTGTTGTTTACGTAGAATCTTACTGTTCCGTTATTTACAACATATCTTGATTCGTCAACCAGGTTTACCTTTAAGGTTACTGTCTTTCCAACTACTGTTGAGAAGTTATATCCACTCATCACAGTTTTAAGTTGACTTACATTATATATGTTTTCATCTGCACTTTCTTTATACAAATCAGTTCCCATGTAATTGGCATTTATACGATATTTACCTGCAGCAGTTAATGGATCGGTATACTTCAGGATTGCCTGTCCGTTTTTAACTGTTGCATTACCTATCACTTTTCCATTTAATCTGAATACTACTACTCCTTCATTAACGTTTTTCTGGTTTTGATCGGTTACGTTAGCGTTGAATTCACTTGCAAATCCAGGTTTTGTAAGTACATTTCCGGCCAATGTTCTGGTAGCCAATTTTGTTATGGCAAGAGTACCTGTGGAGTTGCTGTTTGCATACTTCCATGTACCGGTATATACTGATTTGAGCTCCAAATTACCGGCCATATTTGCAGGTAGTGTATATGAAGTTCTGGCAAAACCGTTTTGTACATTAATCTGCGCATATTTCTTATTGTTTACGTATACCGTTACATACCCATTTAGTACCGGATTACCATTTTCATCCGCTACTGATGTTGATAATGTGACCTTATCTCCCGGTTTGGCATTTATGTTGGATACTTCAGTTTTTGTTTTTAATTGTTTCATTGTAAGTACTGCCGTGCTTTGATTAGCATTTCTTATGGCATTTTCTCCAACCACTACTTTGATTGTATAGTTTGTTTTATCCAATCTGTAATCTGTAGTAATGTTTAATATTGCAATACCGTTTTCATCAGTTTCGGCTACACCAATACTTCCAGCATTCAACTTGAAGGATACATTTGTTTTGGTTACGTTATTACCGTATTCATCCCTTACTCTTGCTTCGAATATTGTTTGGGCACCGGCCTTTGAAGTTACATTTTTTGTGGTGATTTTAGTGTCGATTTTTGTTACTGTAAGATTATAGTTTAATCTTTTTTCGGAAAACTGCCAATCACCACTGTAAACTACTGATAATCTATATCGGTTTGGAGTAATTGATTTGAGTTCAAAGTCATAATATGCTCCACCGTTTTCCACATTGACTATTGCAATAGTTTTATTTCTTAACTTGAAAGCCACTTTTCCTGTTGCAGACTTATTCAAGCTTACTTCCAGGCGTACGGTTTGGTTGTATTTTTTCTCATAATTTGATGATTTTAAATTAGGATCAAGCCTGTCACTGTCATATTCCAATGTTAATGTTGAATTTACTCTAGCTTCCTTATACACATCATTTCCCGCATATACAAATGTTAATGTATGTGTTTGAAGACCCCAATTTACCGGAATTGTGAAATCCGTTGAAGCAATACCATTTTGAACGTTTAACTTATCACTGATTGTGATACCGTTTATCTTGAATATTGCCGTTCCTGTTGCGTTTTCATCCATTATCCTAGCATAGAAGGTACTTGTTTGATTACGGTATATACTGTAATCACTTAATCTGATGGTAGGTTCTATCTTCTTGGATGCCGCTTTGAGTGAATCGTTCTTATCTGTCACATACTTATCATTTGTTAAAGTGTCATCATCAATATTCTTTTCATCATTTGTTTTTTCTATTAAATTAGAATTATCATTATCATTTAATACATTATCTTCCATATCCGTTGACAAATCTGCCGTATTATCTGCAGTTAACATATCAACATCATCGGTTGCACTTACCAGTGCCGTTGACAATAATATGAACATTATCATCATGAAAGATAAAAATAAAGAATTTCTAATTCTGATATTTTTACCTCCTTTTTCAATTAATAATTAATTGAAGAAGTCCTCTGACATATATACTTCTTCATGATATTTACTATAATTGATTAATTATATATTTTTTTTGTAATTTGGAAAAAAAATAAGAAATGTTTTATAATAAAATCAAATCTTTTTTAAAAATTATGTGTCAAATAATTATCATCATAAAAATATTAATAATAAGGACAAATAAAAATATTCTTATATAAGTTAATAATTTTTGAATTATGAAATTATGATTTATTACAATTAATATGGAGGGACAGATATATGTTTGAGGAATTCTTACAATATGGAATATTGTTAGCAGTTCTAATATTCGGAGTTAAGATTGGATTAGCTCTGGGATTCTCCGGAATCAAAAGAAAAACTGCTATATATATTTTAGTTGGATATGGAATTGGATTAATCTTATTATCATATATATGCCAACCATTCACAGATCAAATTTATCAGATTGTATATGGTTATAGCTCCGCAATATTCGCCGTTATTGCAGTTATAATATTAATAACCGGATTTAAAACCATATATGATTGGAAAGTTACAGGAAAAAATAGTGGAAGTGCAACATGTATGGCTATGGTAGCACCATGTCCATGCTGTTTTGGAGCTATACTCGCTTCAATTATAATGATTGCACCGGTTGCTGGTGTATCTACCGTTGCACTAGGCTCATTATCATCTGTAGCTTTAGTGATAGTTATGGGAGCAACATATTTCCTTTCTACACAGATAGTATCCAGAATTGACAAACCATACCCTATAGTATTAGGTAATTTCATGGTATTTATGGGATTATACTTCCTGTTATGTATTTTAATACTACCAAATATGGTTTATGTATCTGAAGGAAGCAGCATCGCTTTATCAAGTGTATCAGGCACATTAGCTGTTGTAGTCGGAGGTATAGTGTTAATGATAATTGGAGGAATAATGGCTAGAAAAACCAGTTCCTTCTTAAACTACTAAATATATAGGAGAACATGATATGGCAACGATTCCAGGGGGAGAAATTTTATCAGGTATATTAAATGTAATAGCTCAAAGTTTACTTATACCTGTTATGATATTACTGGTAATATTCATAATTTTTGCTGTCTATGAAATAGGTTCCATTCTTGCAGAGTATACTGGAAGAAGACAACTCGACGGACAAAAAAAGGACATCTTAATCCGGAATATATCTTCATGCGTAAATCCTGAACAGGTATGTCAAGTGATAAATCATTCAAACTTAACATTAAACGATAAGGATTTATTATGTTCAATCGCACAGTTGGATAAGAATTTATACAGCAAAAAAACACGTGAAACAATTGCTAGAAGTTTAATTGAAGAACAAGAATTTAATATTTCAAAATCATTAGAAAAAGTGGATATAGTATCAAAAGTAGGTGCTGCATGTGGTTTACTTGGTACCATTATTCCTATGGGACCTGGTTTAGCTGCACTCGGTGCTGGAGATATGCAGACTTTAACGACCAGTTTAACGACCGCATTCAACACCACTACTGCAGGTTTAACTGCTGCAAACATCTGTTATGTAGTATCCAAAATACGCAGACGATGGTATGATGAAGAAATAACGGCATTATATGACATTGCAGAAGTTATTATAGAGGTGTAAATATGTCACTTAGACGTAGAGACATACATCATGAAGAAGATAACGATCCGATGGCTTCAATTGTAAACATGACAGACGTTATGCTTGTATTGGCTGTGGGCTTTATGATCTTTGCAATAATGTCTACGGGTTTAGAGACCATCATGTTTAGTGATATGACACAAGAACAGAAACAAAGTGCCGTTGAAGCTGCAAAACAAATGGTGGAACTTGATGAGAACTATCAGGAACTAAATCAAACACCGGAAAACATAACCAGTTCCGGTTCAGGTTATCAGAAAATGGGTACTACTTATCAGGATCCAAAAACAGGAAAGATGGTAGTGGTCCAAGAAGAGCTTATAACGCCATTGTTATATGCAATGTAGATAGATATGATTCATCATATCTCAAATTTTTTTT
>MVJJ01000131.1 GCA_003266145.1 Methanosphaera sp. SHI613 | reverse complement strand
TGTAACCCCATTTGTTATTTCTATTGTTTTACCGTCAAAGTCATCTGCAAAATTCAAGGTCGAATATTGATTCATATAGGTACCTAATTGATTATAATTTTCATTTGTTATGTCAATTGAGTCCTCATCTGTTTTAATATTCTTTTGTTTTGCAGTGATTTTTTCCACATTATTGTTTACATTACTATTTAAAGTATTATCATCAACATCATATGTTGATATTTGTGTATTATCACTTAAATCAGAACTACTTGTGTCATTAGATACTTTTTGTGCACTTACTCCACATATTCCGATTAACATGAAAATAAATATACTCATTAGTAATATATTTTTAAGATTAATCTTCATAAAATCACTTTACTGTCTTTGAATGGAAAATATTCTAAAAAAAATCAATTTTGAATTTATTAATAATAACTTGATTAAACCCATCTTGATTTAATAATTTATATTTTAGATAAGTTAAAATAAATTAAATATCTTCCTAATTATATTAAAATTTAATAAAATATAAAAACTTTATTATAAATTTGATAATAATTAAAATAATTCTGTTTAAAGAATAATAAGAAGTATATCCGAAAAATTACGAATAAATAGAAATAAAAAATATATATTAAAAATAAAATAATAATGATTCGATTTATTTTAAAATAATAAAAAATAAGAATTTTTAAAATAAGTTAATAAAATAATTATTAATCATATTACAACCACACACATATACCCGAAGTCCATATTGGTTGCTTCCTGTAGGGTTACCTTGACTATTTGTTCATCAGGATAGCTTAGCTTTTCACATATGGTTATTGGAGTATCCGGACTGAATCCATGTTCTATAAGGTATTCTGCAAGTTCACTTATATGTCTGTTTGGCAGTATTATATTTGCAGTTTCATTATCAATCCGGTCTACCAAATCATCTGTTGGTGCTTTCCCACCATGAATTGTGATAAGATTAGCAGTATCCCATGGTATTTGCAGTTTTGCCGCTGCAAGTTGTACTGAACTTATACCTGGAACCACATTCAACTTTGTATCAGGAGATAACTTTTGAACCGTTTTAAGCATCCCTGAAAAACCGGGATCTCCCGTTGATAATATTGTTACAATTTTACCCTCTTTTAAGTAACCTACTGCTGTTTTTACTGTTTGAGGAATATCTCTTGGTTGCAATACAACCATTTCTGCAGTTACATAATCAAATAAGTCAAGTGACCTTTGACTTCCCACAAGTACATCAGAGTTTTCTATAAGTTCAACCGTCCCTAAAGTCAAATATTCCTTTGCACCTGGACCAATTCCTACAATGTTCATTTTATTAGATACCATAACATCCACCTGTATTATTAAAAAATTAAGTTAAAATGTATGAAAAAATCCAAATATCATACAAGTTAACCTATTAATTATATTTTTATATTTCAATACATTTTAAGATTATTGTTAAGTTAAAAGTATTTCCAAAACAATAAGAAAAACTAAAAAAAATATAAAAATAAAGTTATAATAAGGAGGTTATTGCCGGTACGAATCCATATACTATAAGCACTATTAATATAAATAGCAGTATTTGACTTATCCACTTTGTAATCTTTTCTGCATTCTGTGTTGATAATTCATGATTATGTATGAAGTTTAAAATATTGTTAAATATTTTACTTATAAAACAGCGAATACCTCGTGGTAAGATTCGTGTATACCTATTTAATGCTCGGTTAAATTCCAATCGTCTTTCTGGAACTATTTTTGTCTTGAATATTTCCTCAAGTATCAATCCACCATCCAATGGCTTCATAGGAAGAAGATTAAATGTTCCTACTGCAAAGTTTAGGAAGAAAATGTAATAAAATATTTCATTTATTGTAGGCAATATACTTGGAATAATTGTCCCATATTTCTCTTTTGCAGCATCGGATACCACCTCATGCTGTGAAGCACGTATACCTATGTAGGATAACGATTCATTATTAGGATTAGATGATGTTACAAGAGAGTATGTACCCTCCTCTGTTGTAATTGTCAAGTTATCCCCAATATGAGTGGTACTTAAATACTTTGTATATGAGGAATAGTTAGTTGTTTTTATACCATTTATTTCTTTTATCACCATACCCTGTGATAAAACTCCATCAGCAGGACTTGCTGGCACTACACTGGATATTTCCATACCATCACTTGTGTATAAATCCTCTGAAGCTATAAATCCACCTATTCCAGCAGTTATGACCAGTGCTATCAAACATAGTGCTATGTTAAACATTGGTCCTGCAAAGTATATCCTTATTCTGCTAAATGAGTTTAATCGTTTGATATCATCCTCATTAGGCTCTACAAATGCTCCTGGAATAACTAAAGCAAGAAGCAATCCGACCGAATCAATTGATACTCCTTCAGCTTTTGCTAGTATTCCATGACCTCCTTCATGTATGATTAGTACTGTTGCTAGTGCTATAAAACCTGTGAATAACGGTACATATATTGGTGAGCCTGGAACATCTACCCCCGGCAATATCAATGAAACCGTTGGTGTTTCAAACATTAGCTGTAATGATATTATCAAGGAAACAAGCATTACTATCATGAAGAATAATCCCAGAGGAACCGACAGGTTAATAAAATACTTCCAGAAACGAGGAGATAAATTAGCAATCCTTGTAATTAAATGTTCTAATTTATCTGTTTTAAGCATTATTACAATACCTTCTATGCTTATGTCAAATTTATCCTTAAGTAAAAATGCCAAAATCCATACAACAATAAATCCTATTGCATAATACCATAAAACATTCATATAATCACTTCAAAAAAAGGAATAATATAAATTAGAATTTATCTAACTATATTATTTAGGCCATTTGTTTTTCAATTGTAGTAGTATTGGCGTCAGTTAATGTCTTAACATCTACATCTACCAATTTACCATCAACATTGCAGATAACTAAGCGGTTTCCACCAACTACTCCTATTTTTGCATATGCCACATTGCTTTGTTTAATTAAAGATACGACTTCATCATATTTGTCTTCTTTTACTGTTATGATAAATCTGCTGTATGACTCTGAGAATAACTTTTCATTATTTGTAAGTTCACCATCAGATGGAATATCCTCAATACATACTTTCATACCCATATCTGACTTAATGCTCATTAATGCAAGGGCTGTGGCAAGTCCACCTTTTGATAAGTCATGAACAGCTGTAATAGAATCATTAGCTTCTTGTATTAACTTTTGAACAAGAGTTGATACTCCATAGTTTTCATCAAGTCTTAGTTTAGGTGGATATCCCTGTACAAGATCATATATTTCTTTATAGTATTGAGAACCATCAAGTTCAGAGTAGGTGTTTCCTAATAATAGTACAATGTCACCTTCTTGTTTTAATGTCATTGTTTTTATGTAGCTATTATCTACTACTCCAACTGTTCCAACTATTGGAGATGGATTTACAGTTACTCCTTCAGTTTCATTATAGAAACTTACATTACCACTAATGAATGCTACATTGAACTTGCGTGCCACTTCACTCATTCCACTTACGGCTTGACTAAACTGCCAGAATACCTCCGGCTTTTCAGGATTACCAAAGTTAAGACAGTCAACTAATGCTACAGGTCTTGCTCCCATGGTTATGGCATTGTTAATGGATTCAAGTACAGCACTTGCTGCTCCATCATGCGGATCAAGTAGTACATGTGTACTGTTACAGTCCGTTCCTATTGTAAATGATGTGTTATCATCTACCTTAATTACCGCTGCATCATCACCAGGTTTTACTACAGTATGCAATTGCACTTCATGGTCATATTGTGAATATACCCATTCCTTGCTTGTGATGTTTTCTGATGCAAGTAGTTTAAGAAGTGCTTCCTGACAATCAACATCTTCAAGTTCCACATCTTTAATTATTTTTTCCGGAGCTTTTGCTTCTCTTTCGATTATAGGTGCATCTGTAAAGAGAACATTTGGTGCATGACAGATTTCCTCACCATTATGCTTTACGATAAATTCTCTTTTATCTATTATTTCACCAATGACCGCATGGGATAAGTCATGCTTATCACATATTTTGAAAGC
>MVJJ01000156.1 GCA_003266145.1 Methanosphaera sp. SHI613 | reverse complement strand
TAGTGCTGTTGTAGGTGGTGTTCCTACAGATACTTCAAATTCTTTAGTATCCATATCAGCAGTTATTTTTACAGGTACTTTCATACCACTGAAATCTGCAGTTTTTTTGTTGATTTCTTCAACAACTTGCATCATATTAATACCTAATGGACCTATAGCTGGACCTAATGGTGGTCCCGGTGTGGCTTTTCCACCTTCCACTAGGATTTCAATAGTTTGACTAGCCACTATTCAGCCTCCTTTTGTATTAATCTGATTTGGTCACCCTTGACGGTAACAGGTATCGGTACTGCTGCTTCAATTAACTCCAATACCACGTCTTCTTTGGCTTCATCGATACGAACCACTTTTGCTTTTTCATCTTTAAACGGACCAGAAGTTAATTCAACAATACTGCCTTTGACAATATTGCTCATAGCAGGTTCTGGGTTTAAATATTGAGTTATTTCATCAAAAGATACATCGCCTTCGACCATACCTCTCAAATTAGGAACTTTTAATGCATGATGCCTAATATCTAACGCTTTAGTAGATTCGACAAAGAAGTAACCTTTCATACCTTCAGGTAATAATATTGCGGTTACGCCTAAATCTTCATGTTTAACACTTTGTGCTAACAAGTCTACGGCTGCTTGTTCACGTCCCATTATTGCTCTCATTGCATATATCATTTTTTCACTTTTTCCTCTTTGAGATAACTTTCTTCATTTTAAATTAAGAGTAATAAATACTCCTTGTTACTATTATTATGTTTATGAATAGAATAATACTTGAGATAGTATTGATACTATAAATCCAACAACCCCAATAATGATTATTCCTAAACCAGTAACTTTTGCCACTGTTTTATATTCATCCGCATCAGGTTTTTTGGACACTCGTAAAACTCTTTCACACTGTTTTAAAAAACTATTTATTGATTCTTTGTTTATATTCATTATAACTACCTGCATTAAAAATTCATAAAATGAGAAATTTAAAACCTAAGATAGGGATCATATATAATATATACTTCTAACTATTAATAAATCTTTTTATTTTATGGAAGTTGAAAATAAGTTTATCATAGATTTTTTTGATCATCAACATACGATCCGAGTATGAAATATTTTTTAATAAACGTATAATATTTCTTGTAGTAAAATACCCTTAATTATATGGTATTTTATCCAATGAGATTTTTTAAAAATTTTAAATAATATTTCTTAGATTTCTATGAAAATTTACCGATAGTCTAAATTAAAATTAAATTTACTTATGTTATTATGAAAAATAGAAAACTATAAAAATAATGTTATTATACAAGAAAAAAAATGAGGTATTAAATATGAAACTCATATTTAGAATACGTCATCAATAAATCCTTCTAAATCAGCATCTGATGCTGGTGCTTCTTCACCACGAGGTTTTTCTTTGTATCCATCACTTGATGAACCAAGTATGGATGGAGAACTTACACCTGCTACTACAATTGTTGTTCTTACAGTGCTTGCAAGGTCATCCTGTATTTGTGTACCCCAAATGATGTTTGCTTCTGGGTCCAATTCATCAGCTACTATTTGTACTATTTTCTCAGCTTCGTTTAATGTTAAATCGTTACTTCCACTGATGTTAATAAGTGCGCTTTTAGCATTGGATATGTCTAAGTCAAGTAATGGACTGTTAAGAGCTTCATGTACGGATTCAATAGCCCTGTCGCCAGTATCGGATTCACCCATACCAATCATTGCCATTCCACTATCTTTCATTACACTTTTTATATCTGCAAAGTCTAAACTTACAAGTCCAGGTTTTGTGATTAATTCTGTTATACCTTTTACAGCTCTACCTAATAATTCATCTGAAACCATGAATGCTTTGTTGATTGGTAAACTTGGAGCAACTTCTAAGAGTTTATCGTTAGGTATAACCAGTACTGTATCTGCTGCTGCTTGTAATTTTTCAAGACCTTTTTCAGCGTTTTCTCTTCTTCTTAAACCTTCTGCACTGAATGGCATTGTTACTACGGCTATGGTTAATGCACCGCATTTTTGTGCTATTCTACTGATAACTGGTGCTGAACCCGTACCTGTTCCTCCACCAAGTCCGCAGGTAACGAATACCATGTCTGCTCCATCGATTTGTCTTTTTATTTCTTCTTCACTTTCTTCAGCACTTGCTTCTCCAACATCAGGGATTCCACCTGCACCTAATCCACCACAGGTTTCTTCACCAATTAATATTTTTTCATTGGATTTACAGAAGAATAAATCTTGTGCATCAGTATTTATAGAAATGGTTTCTGCTCCTTCAATACCTATTTCACCAAGACGTGAAATTGTATTGTTTCCTGCTCCACCAGCTCCTATAACATATATTTTTGCTCTGCTTCTATTGATAATATCGACTAATTTTTGATTTACATCGTCTAAATTTGAACTAGCGATATTTGGTCTTTCTGTAGTTTTAGCTTTTGTATCATTTAAGCTGTCTTTAATTAGAGATTTCACTTAACACCCTCACAATAATTATAAATTAATATAACAGTTTTTAATATTTTGGTATTATTTAATTATTTTATAAATAATTACGTTAACACCATCACTAAAAACTATTTTGAATAGTTAATACAATAGATACATATTAAATACAGATAGAACTGCTTTAATTCCCATAATGGACATATATATTAATTTTATACCTATCATTATGATATTATATTGTATAATATTTGTCAATATTAATTATATGATACATAATTATTTTAAAATAATTAATCTTATATTATTATATTTATTTGTTCTTAGAAATATATAAACTTGAGTTAATATAATCTGATATATTCGTATATCTAATATTAAATTTTTTCATTTTTGGATATTCTCTCCAAGATAATAATTATATTTAATATCTTAAATATTTTTTCCATGTGAAAATATTAATTATAGTAATCAAAAAAATTAATAATATACTGTATGGGAAATATTTTTTCCAAATGATTAAAAAGACAATTAAGGATAAGATAAACATGAAAGCGTTCTCATTTTTAGACAAAGTCCAAACTGTTACTGCCAATACAATGGTTTTAGACAAAGGTTTTGGATACGATTATGTGGAAGACTCATTAAAACTAACGGGAGAATATTTTAATTTATTAAAATTCGGTTGGGGAACATCCATATTATATGAAGAAGAGTTAATCAAGGACAAAAACCAATTATACCAATCATATGACATCAAAACATATACCGGTGGAACTTTATTTGAACTGGCAAACAAGTATGACAAGTTAGATGAATTCTTCGAACAACTTGACAAGCTTGGCTTTGATGCAGTTGAAATATCTGACGGATCTACCACAATAGATGATTCAAAAAGATATGATGCTATAGAAATGGCAAAAGATGCTGGCTTCTACACGTTAAGTGAAATTGGTAAGAAAAATCCTGAAATGGACCACCAGTACTCTACCGAGCAGAGAATAGAATTGATAAACAATGACCTGGAACATGGATCTGATTTGGTCATTATCGAAGGTAGGGAAAGCGGTAAGAATATCGGTATCTATGACGACAAGGGAAATATCAAGAATGATGAACTGGAACTGATTCACAACAGCACAGATGCTGATAAGATAATGTGGGAAGCTCCAAACAAAAACCAACAGGTAGAATTGATATTGAAATTAGGAAATGATGTGAATCTCGGAAACATCAACTTCAATGACATTATCTCCCTTGAAACATTAAGACGTGGACTTAGAGGAGATACTCTCGGTAAATTTTAATACCGTGAAATAACTTTTTTTTATTATTTTTTTTAATGATATCTATGAGATATGAAAGCATTCCCATTACAACGGATTATATTGAAGCCAATGAAGGATATTCAAAACTGATAAATCAGATAATCAAGTACTGTGATGATGGAGACTACGTTGTTATCAGTGAAACACCTATATCCACCGCAGAAGGTAATTTGGTTGATGAGTCAGAGTTTAATCCAGGTCTTATAGCATTTTTCCTGTGTGAAATATGGAGCAAGTACTTATTTGGATATGTTATAAGTCCACTTATTAGGGATAAAAAGCGTACCGTCAATAACCTTAGACATATGCCGGTAGAGGCCAGAAACCATAAGGAGTTTATATATAGAAGATATGGCATGAAATATGCACTCATGCCTACCAGTGAAGCAGGTGTGGATTTAAGCAATGTCACAAAACAGTATGTCTCACCGCTTCCGGACAATCCAGATAATAGTGCTTTTCGGATAAAAAGGATGATTTATGAATCATCAAAAAAAGATGTGCATGTGATGATTATCGATACTGACGCATGCTATGAATTATTAGGTCATAAATATACACTTCTTCCAAAATCTATCAAATGCATAAAAAATAGTACAGGGATATATGGATATTTATTGAAAAGCGTGTCGAAAAAACTAGGACCAACAATACTTGCATCCACGATTGATGAAAAGTGTGATAAACTAATAAGTATTGCATCAATTTGTGAGGAAGTTCAATTAAAAAGTAGTGATGATTTCTTTGATACAGTATATTCAATGCAGGAAAAATTCAACACGGGCAATATCCAGATTACCACAGAGATGCTTCATGAAATTAAGCATATACCAGCCGTAATCTTAAGAATTAAATAACTATTTATATAATTAAACATATATTAATATATTAGTAATATATGTATTACAATATATTTTAATACAGAATAAATTTTAAAGATTCAACTCTACAAATTAAGTATTAAAGCAAATTTTTATACGATTACAAGTAAATACAAAAATTAAAAACAATATTTATAAATTTAATTTTTAACCATAATACAATAATAAAACAAAATGTAGAGAATAAAAGTAATAGTGAGATAAGAGAATGGCTAGAAAAAAAATAGTATATAACTTTGATTATGATTCTAAATTCTTAAATGAACATAATGTAAAAAAATTAGCATATGATCTTACACATGATGCAGATACTAGTGAAAAAATATTAGACTGCTTATTTACTGCTGAAGTAACTGATGAACAAATAGCAGAAGCTACTGGTATTAAATTAAACTTCGTTAGAAAGATATTATACAAATTCTTTGATGCTGGAATATCCAATTACACCAGAGTTAAAGATCCGGAAACCCAATGGTTCACATATTACTGGAAATTTGATTCAAGAAAAGCAGCAAAATTAATAGAACAGGAATATAATAAACATAACGAAGAAATTAAGGAAACATTGGAATATGAAGAAAACAATATGTTCTTTGTATGTCCAAACGGATGCAGATATGCATTTGATGAAGCAAGTGATTTTCAGTTTATATGTCCAAGATGTGATGAAAAACTAGAATATGAAGATAATCAAAACATCATAAACGACATAAAACAATTAAAATCAGCATATATCGTAAATGAAGAATAACCCCCCATACTTACTTATTTTAACTTTTTTATTATCCATAACATTATTTAGGAGTTTAATATGAATAATGCAGACAACATAATAGAATATGCCTATGAAAAATTAGAATGTACAGATTACATAATAGACCACAGCAAAACTGTTTATGAAAGAACAAAGGACATCACAAAATACTATGAAAACGTTGACCTTGACTTGATAAAATGTGGGGCAATGCTGCATGATGTTGGAAGAACAATCACCAACGATATCAGACATGCATATCTTGGAGCTGACTTGCTCAGAGAACTAAACATAGACGAAAAAATATGTAAAATTACAGAAAGACACATAGGTGCTGGAATAGTACCTGAAGAGGCAAAACAGATGAATCTTCCAGATAGAAATTACATACCCGAAACTCTGGAAGAAAAAATTGTGGCACACGCCGACAACCTGGTGCATGGCGTTACAAAGGTAGATTTGGACTTCGTAATAAAAAAATGGACCGATAAAAATATGAATAGGGATTCCATAGAACGTTTAATTAAATTAGATGAAGAATTATTGGGTAGAAAGAAATGAAAAAGATTGTCATATATACAGGTTTATCAATATCGTTTGATGAAGCAAGAAGTATCCTTGAGGCCGAATACAAGGGCCCCATAAAACGGGGTGACCTATCAGACCTACTTGAAAAAGAAGATGACATCGATATCATAGGGATAATCGATGGTCTTTTCCATCAAAGTCCAGCCGTTGCACACAAGGAAATCTTAAAGGCACTCACAAAGGATATCACCGTTGTCGGTGGAGCGAGCATGGGAGCATTAAGGGCATGTGAATTATACCCATATGGTATGATAGGAGTAGGAAACATATTCGAAGACTATAAAAATGGAGTTATCGAATCGGATGATGATGTAGCCGTGAGCTTGGACCCTGAAACATATCAGCAGTTATCAGACTCATGGATAAACATGAAATACAACTTCAACAAGGCATGCCGTGATAACATAATAAGCCAAGATGAAAAAGATGAACTTTTACTTACATCAAAAAACATTTATTATCCTAAACGAAGCTTCGAATATGTTATAAATAAATCAAACATAGATGAAAACAAAAAGAACAATCTGAAAAAATACCTTGAAACAAATAAATTCGACATCAAACACGATGATGCCAAAGCAGTAATTGAATACATTAAAAAACTAGCCGAAGAATAATTTGAAAGAAATGATATACTATATTATTAAAAAAAAGTATTTGATTGAATTAACTTAAACAGTTATTCAATCATTGCACGCATTAAATCACTACTTCTTACAAGCCCAATTGGCTCATCAGACATGTTTAATACTGGAACCTGTTCAATGTTATGTTTTTTAAGCAAATTAGCACATTCCTTAACTGATGTTTTACGTGTTACTGATACCAATTTGTCACCAGAAACATCCTTAACAAGTTTATCTGAGAATTTTAACTTATTTTTAAGAATATACATTACACTTTGACTGTTCCATGTCCATTTATCCCCTTCTGTACTTACTGAACTGTTATGCACAGTTTGTTCTTCTACAACTCTACTTTCGTGGATGAAATCCGTTTCAGTAAGTATACCTGATGCCTTGCTGTCATCATTTAATGCTACGACTGATTTGAAGTTAAAGAAATTGGATATTGAATATGCAACAGGAAGTGGAGTTTTATCCCATACTGTTGGAACATTATGAACCATATACTTTTCAACAGGTTCATTGTTTTCAATTTTCCATAATGCCTTATTTGTAATATCTGATGATGTGACTATACCCACCAGCATATTATCTACTGTAATAGGTATTCTTCTGATATTATTATTAATCATTTTTCTAACAACAGATTTAACATCTTCATCTGGAGCTGCAGTTATAGGATTTCTAGTCATAACCATTGCAACCTGATCTTCATCCGGATTTTTAATTAAATCGGAACGTGTTATAATTCCAGCAAGCTCACCTGTTTGTTTCTTAACAATAGGAACTCCAGATAAGTTTTCTTCCCTTAATATTTCATAAATAGAACTTATTGTACCTGGCACTGATCCTGCTTGAACTTTTTCAGTCATAATTTCGCTTATTTCCATAATTATCGCCTCGTTGTAAGTTATTGATACTTTTCAAATAATGAATGTTTATCCAATTAGTAATTAAATATGAAAATTATTTTTAATAATTACTATTTTGTATAAAGTAATATAAAAGATTATTATCTATATTTAAATTATAAATAATCAATCTAATATTATTTTATTAATAAAATACCTGTTTAAAATCACATGTTTAAAAAAAAATAAAACAAGAAGGTTATACATTACTTTTTAGCTTTTATTACCGTTCTACCGTTCATATATGGTTGTAATACTTCAGGTATTAGTACATCTCCATTTTCTTGCTGATAATTTTCAACAATACAACATATTGTTCTTTCTGTTGCAATAGCTGTACTGTTTAAGGTGTGCAGTGTCTGTGAATCACTAGCCCCCGCTTTTCCTACTCTTGTTTTGGTCTTTCTTGCCTGGTAATCAGTACAATTTGTACATGAAACCAGTTCTCTGTATGCCTTAGAACCTGGGAACCATGCTTCAAGGTCATACTTAATAGCTGCATTATCATTTAATGCAGAGGACACTATTGCAACGATTTGGTATGATAAACCTAACTTTTGATATATCTGTTCGGTTACTTCCAATAGTTTTTCATGTTCTTTACGTGATTCTTCAGGTGCTGAATAGATGAATTGTTCTATTTTTTCAAATTGATGTACACGGAAAATTCCTAATGTGTCTTTTCCATGAGAACCTGCTTCCTTTCTAAAACATGTTGATAATGCACAGTATCTTTTAGGTAACTCTTCGGCATCTATTATTTGATCTCTATGAAGTGCTGCCAATGTCTGCTCTGCAGTTGCTATTAGGAACAAGTCTTCGTTTTCGACCTTATATAATGTTTCTTCAAATTCACCCAGCTCTGATGTTTCCTTAGCGACTTCACTTTTTACAAAGAAAGGAGTTTGTAATGGAGTATATCCCTGACTGGTTAATTCATTTAATGCAAACTGAATTAATGCCAGATTTAAGAAGAGAATATCCTCTTTTAAGTAGTAGAAACGTGAACCTGATACTTGAGCTGCTGTCTGTGTGTCGGCACCGTCGATTATCTCCATGATATCCACATGGTTTAATGGTGTAAAGTCAAATTCCCTTTTTTCACCATATGTTCTGATAATCTTGTTATCGTCTTCAGTATCGGATATTGGTACATTATCATCGATAATATTACCCACCTTATACCTGTATTCATCACGTATACGTTCATATTCGGCTATTTTTGGTTGTAATTCCTTAATGTCATTTGCAACCTGTTTTGATTTTTCAACAACCTCTTGGATATTACCGTCTTTTTTTGCTTGTTTGAATGATTTGGATAATTTATTTTTCTCTGAACGTAAATTGTTTAATGTTTGTAAACCTTCTCTCCATAAATTATCGTATTCAATAACTTTTTCTGCATATTCTGTGCTTCTAAATCGTTTTTTCTCTGATTCAAATACTTTTTCAGGATTTTCCCTGAATATTTTTATATCTAACAATGTATATGCTCCTATGTAATTTTTTATGTTGATTAGAAATCGTCTTTTGTCAATTCGACAAATGAGTCAGATCCCTCTTCTTCTTCGATTATTAAATCCAGTATTTCATCTTCATATGGTTCTTCTGATTTTTTATCGTTGTTGTTTTCAGTAGTTTCTGCCGTGTCCTCTTGTTTTTTAGTACTTTTTGGATTGGATTTTTTAGTAGTTTTAGCATCTTCTTTTTTATTTAATTTATGATATGTTGAATCGATATCACTATCATCTGCGAATAAAACTTCTGGTTCGTCTGCTTTTGCTTCTGAAACTTCTTTGACTTTGATATCTTTAGATTCATCATCCTCAGATGTAGTATCTATAATTATCTCATCTTCAGTTGAGACTTCTTTACTTGGACTGTCTTTTTTAACTGATTTGACTGTTTTTTCACTTTCCTGTTTTGATACTTCAGCACTTTTTTCAACTACTTCCTCGGCAGTTTTTGAGTCTTGATTGAATTTGTCTTCGAGTTTTTCATCAATAACCATAACGGAAGTACTCTCAATTTTTTGTGTTGATTCAGGTTCATCAATCTTATTCTCATCATATACTTCTAATTCATCATCAGCATAAACGTCGGTTCCTGCTAATTTATCGAATAGTCTTGATGGAAAACCTAATATTTTACCGATGAGTACATCAAATACCAATGGTATCCAGAAACATTTCGTTATATTTCTTACAAATGCTGAAAAATATGATATGTATCCTTCTTCATCAGACACGTATAATCCCATAACCATCTTACCAATGGTCTTATTGGTTTTTGCTTCCATTATGGTAAAGTAAGCCAATGTCACTCCTACAGTTACCACATAAGGATAATATGAGGATATTACTGGAATTTTCAGTAAGGATAATGGAACGAATAAAATGTTATTTATTATTGAAATAAATAAGAATACCACTATAAAATCAATTATACATGCGGATAACCTTTTAATAAAGTGTTCCATAGAATTGCCCCCTTAACTTAACATACTCTAGGAACAGGGTCAGCAATTGGAGGTTCTATTAATCTTTCTCCACCTATAACGGTTTCCATGATTACTCTTTTTCCTTCAACAACTTCTCCAATGATTTGAGCATCTTTTCCATATTTGGTTTTTTGTATTGCCTGAAGCACGTCTTCGGCAGTATCTGCTTTTACACCCATCACTATTTTACCTTCATTTGCTACTTCAAATGGGTCGATACCAAGCATGTCTGAGACTGCTTCAACTTCAGGTTTTACAGGAATTCTTTCCTCATCAAGATACATTCCAACGGAAGCCTTTGATGCCATTTCATTTAAGGCGTTTGCTATTCCACCACGTGTTGGATCTTTCATTGCAGTTATTGTACCTACTTTTTTAGCTGCTTCAACCATACTCCATACTGGCGCTACATCGGATTTGAGTTCTGTTTCATAACCGAATCCTTCACGTTTGGACATTATTGCCATTCCATGGTCTCCCACACTACCTGTTATTATTACCTTATCTCCAACTTCAAGTCCGGAATCCCTTACAACTTCATCTTTACGTCCAATTCCAATACCTGCTGTTGTTATAATCATACTGTCTAGTTTATCACTGTCGATTACTTTAGTGTCTCCGGTGATAATTGCAGCATCCACTTCTTCACAGGTTTCATTCATGGATTTGATGATTTTTTCTAAATCTGCTCTTTCAAATCCTTCGCTGATAACCATTGCATTGCTTAATGAGACTGGTTTTACTCCCATTACTGAAATATCGTTTAGTGTTCCTGCAGCTGATATACGACCAATGTCCCCTCCAGGGAAAAATAACGGTTGTACTGTGTGACTATCAATAGTCGTTACTACAACATGATCATCATCAAGTGGTATTGTTGTACTATCATCTAAAGATTCTAATCCTACTCCCCCGTTTACACTGGTTTTGGATATATTGCCTAATATGATATCTGATATCATATCTTGCATTACTTCTCCACCAGCTCCATGAACCATGTTTATTTTATCATCATTATATGCCATTAATAAATCCTTCCATTAAATTATATTATATATTAATTATTAGATTT
>MVJJ01000157.1 GCA_003266145.1 Methanosphaera sp. SHI613 | reverse complement strand
CCTCTTCTTATTAAAACAACAAAAGCAGACAGTGAAGCAGATCTTAAAGATTCACTTGAAATGCTTGAATTAAGGAAAAAAACAATTGAAAAACAAGAAAAACGTATAACAAGCAAACTTGAAGAGTTACAAGCAAACTTACAAAGTGCAATGCAACAGATGCAACCATAAGTAGTATACACTACTTTGACATCTTTTTTAATAACCACCAAAATAGAAAAAAATAACTTTTTTTAAATAGACATACTCTGATGGAGAATTATTATGAAAGCGTTAACTGATGAAGAAATAGATCAAGTAATAGAAATAGCATACAATACCGCATATGATACTATTGTCAAAAACATGAGCAAAAAGGATTTTGAGGATATAAACATAAATATTCATATAGACAGCCTCGAAAACGGGTTTGATATTGACATGGATATTACCCTGGATAGTGACATGCCACTTGATGATGACTTATCCTCAAAAGCCATTGAAAACAGCCTTAAGGCAATTGACGAATACATCGAAGAAAGAAATTCATCCATGGATGATTAAAATGATTATACCTGTAATGGATATCAAGGGCAACGAATGCGTAAGCGGAAAAAGTGGAAATAGAGAAAGTTACGATAAATTAAAAAGTATCTATGGAAATAATCCCATTGAAATAGCATCCAATTTAAAGAAATCCGGTTACAGCTTGTTGTATATTGCGGATTTGGACAGGATTGAAAATAAAGGAGACAATACCGAATTAATATCCAGGATAAATGAAATCATTCCTGTGCTGTTGGACAATGGCATAAGCACCCTTGAAGACGTTAAGGCTAATGAAAATGTATCAACATATAGCATAGTGGCTACCGAAACAATGAATGACCTGAATGATATTCAAAGGATTATCAGGAATTATCCTAACGACAAGCTGGCAATTAGCATAGATATCAAGGATAATCAACTGTTAATCGGAAACCGGTCAATAGGTATTGAGGATATTGTTGAATTGATTAACGCTTCAAATATCCGATACGTAATCTTATTAAACATAAGCCATGTAGGCACCAAAGTCAGTGACAGATCAGATTTTGAAAAGTACTTACGGGACAATATGAGGGATGTTGAATTTATCATGGCCGGTGGAATTACGAAAGAGGCTATTGATGAATATCAAAAGGAAAACATAACTAATTTCCTTGTTGGCACTATGCTTCATGAGGGTAATTTATAATAGAAATTGGTAAAAATATGAAAAAAAAGATACTTAATATAGGTAGCGTTACAAAAGATATTGTAATAATTGGTGACGATGAATATAATCAAATTGGTGGTGCAGTATATTATCAGTTTTCAACATTTGATAAACTTAAAATAGACCATGATTCAATTATCTTAATAGGTAAGGATGAGCTTGAAATGATGGGGCACCTGAATGACAAAAAGAACATTCACAAGATAATAACAGAAAAAAGCATGCAATACACAAACATATACCAGGATGATAACACCCGTCAACAAAAGGCGTACTTTCCAAAAGATAAGATAAGAATACAAGACATCGAAAGGCTTGATGTTAACCTCAATGAATATTCAAAAGTAATATTATCACCATTAAGTCCCTATGAAATAGATGAGAACCTGATTAGATACTTCAAAAAATCAGATATTGAAACGATACTGTTAATACAGGGATTCATCAGAAAGCTTGATAAAAATGATAATGTCATAAACACTAGATGGGACGGCTATCAAAAATATCTAAAGTATACAGACATAATCTCATGTGATGCTGAAGAGTTTCAAAAGGCATTCGACATTTCCATAAACAGAGATAACATGAAGAAATTCATTCTGGAAAACTCTTTAAAAATAGTCATTATAACACAGGCATCAAATGGTTCAACCATATACACAGAAAACGAGGCAATCAAGATTCCTGTAATAAAGACGCCCCATGAAGTTGATCCCACAGGTCTTGGTGATACATATCTATCAGCATTTATCGCAAAAAAGGATGAAAGCACATTGTTTAATGCAGGATTGTATGCGGCAGTATGTGCCAAAAATAAACTTGAAAATAAGGGAACACTTAAGACTTCAAAAAATAAGATAGAAAAAGAGTACTCGGATATCTTAAATCATATTAGTCAGGATAGCAAATGGAACTATGACTGCCAATAAGAATATTGCAATACCTACAAGTGTAAATGTTTTATTATCATCCAACACACCATTTATTATCAGATAAATTCCAAGAACACCCAATATTGTAGGAATGATTTCTGAATAAACAATTACTGACTGAACCATATATTAACCTCCCATTTTAGTTTTAGAATAAATATTTTATCAAACACCTTTTTTTTGCAAAAATTATACTGTTTCTATCAAACAGCAACCCGTTTTAGTATTATAGTATGTTCATTAAATCTATCAATGAAGATAATTTTCTCACGTGATAATTATTTTCATCCATAAATTTCTGTTGATCTTCTGTAATATCCGAGTTAATAATCATACTTGGAATACCCGCATTGTATGCACCCATGATATCTGTGTCAAAACTGTTACCAATCATCACTGATGTACCTGCAGTAACATCCAACCTGTCCATGGCTATTTTATAAATCTCAGGATTAGGTTTTTCAACACCTACCGATTCACTGGTTACCACATCATCAAAGAACGGATATAATCCCAGACGAACCAGTTTTTCCCATTGTTTTAACTCTTTACCGTTTGTAATTAGACCAACCTTATAATCCTTACTTTTCAAGTACAATAATATTGAAAAACACTCTGGTTCTAATTTTAACATAGCAAATTTCGTATTATGATAAGTAATAATGCCATTTACGATAACTAATGGATCTTCAACACCATTTACTTGTTTGGTTAGAATATTAAAATGCTTATCATAATTTGACCCTTTATCCTTAACAATATCCATTAAAAAGGAATAGCCCTCTTCTTCAGAACATTGAAGCCCATTATGAACCATTGCCTTTACAGCAGCCCTACGGGCAATAGCTGCAAAACCTGAAGTATCATATAAGGTATCATCCATATCAAAAAATACTGCCTTTATCATATATTATATAATATAACTTTTGAATTATTTATAATTATATNNTATAACAAAAAACGCATGTCTGATAAGTTAAAGAGGTTGCTCTCTCCCCCTCTCCTCAGAACCATACGTGTCCGTTTTCAAAGATACGACTCAAGCATATTAGTTATCTGAAGAAACCAAATATAATTATAAATTTATTCCATATTCCTATAAACATTGGTAATTGTTTTTAAATTTGAATCTTTCAAAGTAATTAATCACGTCTAAAATTTACAAATTCGTTTTAATATCATGTTATACACCTGTTAAAGTCAGTATATCCACTAGTAGTTCAAATTTTGTTAATATCCTACCGTCTTAACGACAAATGTGGCATTAGCTTCCTTAACATCATTTACCCCCTAAGGTCTTAGAATTTCCTCACAGAAATCCCTACCAAAAAATCACAAGTTTTGGACTTTACTGGGCGAACCCTCATTTATCATCTGTTAAACTACGACACAACTTAGGCTCTCCCCTTACACCGACAGACATAGGGATTGTAATCTATAGACGTCCCTTTTCACTTCGTCTGAACTGCCTGCAACTACAACACATCATTTAATCATCCTAACGTGCTGTACTATTTCAAGACACTTATAGGATTTCACTTAACATTAATTATATTGGTCTTTATCTAGCCCTCATAACCCTCGAATATTAGAGAATATGAGTAGACACTTAACTCTCATGCAACCCACAAACTCCGTTACCAGAGAATGCAGTTTCGAGGGGAGAATAACCCACATAACTAGATTAACAACATCCGAAATAAAATAAAAAACATTATACTGATTTTCAAGGAGAAAAAGACGATTGCTCGTTGCACCAATTGATTATCACAAAAAAATAGAATAAGAAAAAAAAGAACATTATCATTCTAACTTAAATTTACCATCCAATATCCTCTCTTTTAGTTCCCGGGATATTTCGATTGCACGTTTCTTATCGGATTGTCTGCATGTGACAGGGATTGTTCTATCCTTATCCTCTGCATGTATCTTAATGCTTCCCATATTAATGCTTGGAACACCCCTAGGACATACCGTTGCACAGTATCCGCAACCCACACATAAATCCATATCGATAGTTTTATCCTTACGATATGCATTTACTGGACAGTAGATTTCCGGAAGACATGGTATGCAACTAAAACAATTATCCGGATTAGTAAGAGGTCTGTAATCAACATCATCCCATACCGTATAATCAACTGTATCAATAGGTAGATGTCTTCCCCTGATATCACATACAGGTAGTTCAATATCCTTATTCAATACCTTCAAGTTTTCAAGAATCTCCTCATTAAGTACTGGAATAGCTACTGCCACAGAGTTAAATATTTCAGGACCCATAGCAGTCTTATAGCCGCCCATATAATAGGAGTTCATATCATGCAAATCAGCAGTTATCATAAGGTTAGGCTTTTGTTTAGTGCTTCTTGTACCGTTATCAATTACTCTTCCTTCTGCACCATTAACGAATACCTTCATGTTTTCCTTGATAACCAGTTGATCAGGGTCATTTTCCAGTGGATTTATTTCACCACACCCTGAGAAGCTGTATGAGTTATATGGACCTTCCATATCTGATGCGTTGAATATTGATTTTACTGCTTTAGGCTTTGGATTTGTAAATGAATTATAATTTTTAAATGCCATTCTTGTACCGATTAAACGTGCCGTTGGCATGTCATCCAATGTCACGGTATTTGTAAATTCATTGCCCTCGATATCGATAACCTTTACTTCCACTTCCTTATTGTTGAGTAGATCTTTAATTAAAAATCCGCCGCCGTAATCATTAATTGTATTGCTATGATTTGTTCCATATAGGAACACGTCAATCGTACCTAGCAATTCATTTGGACATGGCCCAGGATATGCTTCTATACCATTTATGTATACTTCTTTAGCTTTATTGAATTCCCCAGGTTCGGCTACTGGAATATGAAGTAAAGCTGTTGTACCACTCATTACCCCACTGGTACCGCAAGTAACAACATCCACGTCATCTAATGTAATCTCTTCACCGTTTTTGAGTTTTGTTTTTAATTCATCTGCAGTAAAAACTGCTGCTTCATTAGAATCAAGTTTATCTTGAATATCTTTTAATGTTTTAGTCATCAAATCACCAATTATTGAAAAATTCCATTAAAAAAAAGTTGTTGAAGAAATATTAATTTGAATTTCAATCCAAATTGCTTATCTCTTCTATTATTCTGTCAAAGGCCTCATCCTTCTTATCAAGCTGAGTCATACCTGCACCTTGTGCAAGGTTTGGTTTTCCTCCACCACGTCCACCAAGGTATTCACCGATAATCTTTATGGCATCACCCATCTTGAATCCTTTTTCAACTATTTTTTCGTTGGATGAAGCTACAATGTTTCCCTGATTATTTATTACTATTGCAATGTCTGCTACCTGTTCCTTTTCAACCAGGTTTGTTGCTATTCCTCTTAATTGACCTGCATCAGCATCAATTATTTGAGTTAATACGCGGTATCCGTTAACTTCCTGAACGTCATTTTGTAGAGTTAGTATTTTAGCTGCTGCCAATTCTTTTTCCAGATTCTTGATAACCTTCTGTTGTTCTTTCCATTCATTGAAGAATCTGTCACAGGTTTTAGGTAATTGTTCGGCATCTACACCAAACACTTGACTACTTGTTCTTATTATATCATCATTTTCCTGGATTCTATCTATAGCGGCATCAGCAACTGAGAATTCTATTCTTTCAACACCATCCTGTACCCTTTCGGTTCTTAATACCTTGATTATACCAATGTCACCGGTTGTCTGTACATGAGTACCTGCACATGCTTCTACATCAACGCCTGGTATTTCAACCACACGGATATCTTTTCCAGGTACTATACCACCCTGATATAATTTGAAACCATATTTTACTTCGGCATCTGTACGGTCATACCATTGAATGTTTACTGGTAGATTCTGTTTTACATAGTTGTTTGCGAGTTTTTCTATCTGCTTTAAATCATCGGTTGTAATACGTTTGTAATGGGATAGGTCTATTCTTGTTTTTTCTATTCCATTTTGTGAACCTGCCTGCCAGATGTGTTTTCCAAGTACCTGTCGTGCTGATGCTATGATAAGGTGTGTAGCAGAGTGGTTGCTTGTCAATAGGTCTCTTCTTAATGCATCAATTGAACCGGTTATTTCCTCGTTTTCTATACCTTCGAGTTTATCAACATCCTCTTTTGCAACGTGGTGCAATACGACACCATTAACCTTTTCAGCATATATTATGTTGAGTTTTGTTCCATCTGCTCTTGTAATGGTACCTTCATCTGATGGCTGTCCTCCACCTTCAGGGTAATAGATAGTCTGATCGAGGATTATTTTATTTGAATCGACTACTCCCAATACTTTAGCATTGAATGTTCTTTGTTGTAAATCATCATAGAATGCAAGGTATGTTTGTGGATAATTTAATTCAAGTGGTTCCTGTTCCTCTTCATCTTCCTCTTCATGGGCCGCTGCTATCTGTGTGTAGAAGTTATCTGGTATGTTTGCGTCAAAGTCATATTCATTACAGATGCTTTCGACTGTTTCAGGTGGTATTCCGTTTGAGTCATAGAAGTTTATGAGCATGTCTGTTGGGAATGATGTTATGTTGTCCTTTTTAAGTTTGTCTATTGAACGTTTTACCAGGTTTTTACCCTTGGTTAATGTTGTATGATATCTTTCTTCCTCAAGGTCGGTTATGTTTAATATGTGTTTTGCATTATCCTTGATTTCAGGGTATGTTTGACTTAGGAAATCAAGCTGTATCTTCATGATGTCTGATAATGATTCATCCAATCCGAGTTCATTCATGTACTTGACAGTACGTCTTAGTACAAGTCTTGCAAGGTATCCTTCTTTTACATTTGAAGGAATGATTCCATCTGCCAACATGAAGCTTAGACATCTTGTATGGTCAGCTACGATGTATATTGCCTCCATAGGACTTGTTGCCTTACGAAGTACTTCTTCATCGAGGTTTAACTTGTCTGCTACTTTTTTACGTAAAAGCTTTAAATCGGATATGTCCTCGATATCCATCATTCCTGCAATACGTGCATTTTCAGAGAGTATTTCAGTGTCTAGTTCAACACCGCTTAAGTCGGTTAGTTGTTTGATAACCGGTGCAAATGTAGCATCGTAAGCTGTCGGCGTTCCCTGGCTTACCCATGCGATACGTTCAAGTCCATAACCTGTATCTACGATTTTTAGAGGTATTTCCTTTAGTCCTTCCTTTGTTGTTGCATATTGGATGAATACAAGCGTTGCAAGTTCCACTCCATGAGCACATATCTCAAATGATGGACCTTCGTTTCCTCCTCCTTTCCACCATGACTCAATATAGGTTATCTCTTCAGGGTTTATTCCGATACTTACAAGAAATTCATGGCAGTATCTTAGTGTATCATCCTGCCAGTAAACTTGATTATCTGCACTGTTGAATGCATGGTGTGCTCCCATGGTAAAACATGTCATATGACGACCTGTTCTACCTACATTGTCAACATCATTTAATCTGATTGATGGCTGGGCTATTGTCAATGGATTTGCCGGTGGTCTTACCATACCACTGGTTACCCATGGCTGGAAGTCGTATATTGATGCACCTACGAGAAATACATCATTTCTCCATCGTTTAGCGAGTACAGGGTATCTGTCTATCGGCGTGTGATTGTTTGATGCGAAGAAGTCACGGAACTTTTTCTGTATTCCCATCAGGTCATACTGCTTATCTGTTACTGGATTCTGTATGAATTCGTATTCATCACATGGAGCATCCCCACATGTTGATCTTTGTTTTATCGACCAGAATGTTTGTCCACATTTCTGGCATTTTTGTTTTTTATATCCTAATTCTTCTAGTATTAAAGTCATAAAAATATACCTTTAACTAATTTTTTTTAAATAATAAATTAATGTAAATTATTTATCTCGTGATAATTGAAATAAAAATGTGAATTCTATGTTACATAGATAATTAAGTTTATGTTAACGATAATATAAAAAATTAATTAATTTTGTACGTAAGAACTTCAGATGACAACTAATGAGTAATGGTCTATAAATTTCTAAAGGTAAAAAATCCATAATTACCGAGACAATGGATATATGTAGCGGGTCACCTGATAACAAATTTTAAATGAATATGGATAATTTAGGATTGGTAATGATTTAAATTAATTTTAAGTTTATGGTCATCATTTTACTTAATCGGATATTTAATTAAAATAGGGGGCAATGAATTGTGAAAAATATCTTTGGCAAAATAATAGTAATATGAAAAATACATTATGAAAAAACAGGACAAAATATTCAGATAATGATATAATTGGAAAAATTGAATTAAATATAAAAAGAGTTATTTATTGTAAACAGAATATGGAATTAAAAAAAGATTAAAAAGAAGTGGATAGTAAACTTATCCGAATAAAGCACCAAGACCTGCTGCTGCTACTTCTTCTTCGTCTTCTTCATCCTCTTCTTCTTCAACTACTTCTTCTTCAGCTTCAGCTGCTACAGGTGCTGCTGCTCCTGCTGCAGGTGCTGCTACTGCTGCTGTTGCGATAGCTTCTTCAATGTCTACATCTTCTAAAGCTGCGATTAATGCTTTTACTCTAGCATCGTCTGCTTCTACTCCAGCTGCTGATAAAATAGCTGCTACGTTTTCTTCATTAATATCTTTGTCTGCTGCGTTTAATAATAATGCTGCGTATACGTATTCCATGTTAATACACCTTTTTATTTTATATATATGTTTTTTTTGTAGTTTAAAATTTTTTTTCTTTTTTAATCTTTTTTATAAATATTAAAAGTAACCCATAACTACAAAAAGATTACAATTAATTCCTTAAATCAAAGTCAAATCTATCCGAAGAGAGCTCCAAGACCTGCTGCTGCAGATACTTCTGCATCTTCTTCCTCTTCTTCCTCTTCTTCTTCGACTTCTTCAACTGCTTCTTCTGCAGGTGCTGCTGCTTGTGGTTGTGATGATAATTTTTCTCTTAATTCATCATCGAGAGCATCATCTGATAATTGTGATGCAATAGCGAGCATTTGTGCATATGCTTTAGATAATATTTTATCAGTTGTTTCAGAGGTTAATATGTTAGCGTTAACAGCTAAGTTCATAGCATCTCTTGCTGCTTTCTGTATGAGTAAAGGAGCAGATTCGCTGTTTATTATACCTGCAAATACTGATAAGTTGATTGCACTTTGATAAGCACTTGCAATGTTTGCTTTAGTTTCTTCTTCATCAATTTTAAGAACATCAGCAGTGTAAATTGTATTGTCTTCATATACTGCTAATAAATCTATTCCCACTTCCATTGGATAAATTTCCAATTTGGTTAAAACATCAGCGACATTTTTAGGAACAGGTTCTCCTTCTTCTACAACAACTGCGTCTTCCTGTACAACAATAGATCCTTTGTCTATTTTTGCTGGAATTCCAGCTTGTTGTAATTCACCAAGAATAGGACCTGGTGGGAATGATGTATCTCCTGCTGGAACTACTATATCAGCTGGAGCTATAGCACCAGCTTTTGCTGGAGCTTCCGTTTTACTATCTTCTAAGATTTTAAATAGTTTAAATGGATTCATTTCAGTGAAGACCATTGCTGGTTGTCCTTCGAGATAATCTGATAAACCTTCAATGTTATCTTTGTTCACGTTGTCTAAAGCAATTTTGATGAAATTTTTACGTGACATCTTTAATATTGCTTTACCTGATAAAGATTTTCTCATGGTTTGTAATTGAGGTGCTGGGATATCAGCTAAGTTTACAATTCCAATGATTTCATGAGAATTGGTTAGGTTTTCTAGATCAGCTACTTTTTCTTTTTTCCAATCTGCAACATGAGGCATCTAAATCACCCTCGTTACAGGTCCCATTGTTGTTTTTAAGTACATTGCCTTAATTTGTTTGGAACCCTGTTCTAGATTTCTATCAAGAACATCTATTATAGCATCGATATTTTCAGCAATTTGTGCTTCGGTCATATCTTCTGATCCTACAATAGATTGAATTAATGGTTGGTCTTTCACTCTTATTTTTACTGTGCTTTTGAGTCTTCCTAATATAACTTCTGGATTTGCACTTGCTGGGATTGGTTTAGGCATTTTTTTCCTTGGTCCTAATACTGGTCCTAAGAATCTACCTACTGTTGGCATTAAATCTGATTGTGCTACAAAGAAATCATAGGAGTTTGCTAATTTTTTAGCTTCAGGCCTGTTTTTACCTAATTCTTCTAATCTTTCCTTGTCGATTACAATATCAGCACCAGCTTTATCTGCTTGGTATGCTAATTCTCCTTCAGCAATAAATGCAACTGTTACATCTTTTCCACGTCCATTAGGGAGAAGCACTTCTTCATCTAAACGGTTTTCTGGTTTGTTTACGTCTAAATCGTTGATGGTAATGACCACATCAATAGACTGTGTGAAGTTTCTCGGTTTTGATTCTTCTAAAACCTTCTTCACTGCTTCTTCAATTTCTTGTGACATTCAATTTCCTCCAATGAACAGATGAATTTAATCACCTAGTCCAACGTGTATAAAATATGTACCACGTACATTGTATAAAATTTTTATATTTAAAGTCTAATCATTTAGATTAATATCTCATTAAATAATAATATCAGTTACAATAATATGTTAAAGTATTTATTGTGCAAATACTTCATCATAATCTCCGTTATCGATGTCTTTTTGGGTTTCACGTCCGTCTTTACCTTCAACGTTGATACCCATACTTACACATGTACCGATTACTTCTTTAACTGCGTGTTTGTAATCATTGGCAAGTAAGTCATCGAATTTCATTCTTGCAACTTTAAATGCTTGTTCAACTGTGAAATCAGCTGCTACTTC
>MVJJ01000122.1 GCA_003266145.1 Methanosphaera sp. SHI613 | reverse complement strand
GCCTGTGTAAATAGGTAGTTGTAATTGTCGTCATTTTTATTAATCTGATACTTGTTAAAACTATTATCAAAGGATTATACTGTTGAATCAAGTTCAAATATGTAATCAAATCATATTATTGTTAAAATAAGAATGTGGCATGAAAAGTTGTTCTAAAAAAAATGACTAATATGTTGGAGGTTAAGTTTAAAAATGGTTAATAATTAGTTATATATTAACTAATTAATTTATTCAATTGTTCTACCAAATACGTGACCTATTAATGTAAATACTATGAATCCGAAGATTATGTACATTACAATAGGTACAAAGTCAATAGCTATTTCCATATTTTTACCCCATTTATTTATTAATGAAATTTCTTTATAGGTTTAAACCTTTTGTTAACATGTTAATATTTAGTCGATATATTATTTATAATTAGCTATGAAATCATTTTTGTTCATCATCGAAGTCAAAAATAAGACAAAACATCTTTCAATCAATATCATAAACAACTTGTCCGTAACGTCCTCCACGGCCAACTATTACATTTAACTTGTTAAGTCTATACATTTTAATGACACGTGCCAACAATTTATCATAGGATGCTATCTTTTCCACATCAACATTTATAAGCACATTAATCTCATTGCCAAACAATTCTATCAATTTATCATACCTGCTCTGTACAAACTTCGTAGTGACGCCCTTTTTATATATTGCACTTAAAAGTTCAGCAAGAGGCAGAACATATCTGTACGGTGGACGACCTGCCGGTGAATGAAAATTATCGTAAGTGGCCAACTCCTCAATTCTGCCAAGTACTCCCTTTTTAATTCTTCCCCCGCAGGAACATTTCATATTTAGCCTTGAAGCATCATCAACCGAATATATTGTATAACAGGACGTGCAGGCCGTCTGATGATATTTTCCCATTCGGGGATCCAATCCGTAATTTTCAATAATACAATTGTTTTTTATAGAATCCCGTAATCCGTTATAGGACAGTTCAGCCAATTCAATCTTATTGAATTCTCTGGCTATTCTATGTGGCCATGGCGAATGACTATCTGAATTGGTTAAGAAAGTATAATCGTTCAGTTCATCTATCCTATCTGCTAAGTATGTATCCGCAGACAGTCCAAGCTCTACAAAATCCGGTCTTGTTTTATAACAGTCCATAATTGAATCATATTCCTTATATAGTCCAGTCCATGGAGTAAATGCATGTGCCGGTCCGATCATACATCCATAATCATGTGCTATGTCAATTATTTGACTTGCATCCATTCTTATTTTCGGCCTTCCATCGGCGTCCATATCCTTGACTATAAATTCATCCCTCATAGACCATGCCACATCCACAGAGGGTATTATCATCAAATGATGAATCCTATGATTATCTTCAACTTCGACTGTGGTAATAAAATTGGTGGTTGACTTTTCGTGTGATTCATTTAGGCGGTAGATGCCGCTGTGTTTAATCTCGGTCAGTGAATCTTCCAAATGATGTAGCCATTGTGAATGAAATGCATCTCCCGTAGCTATCAAGTCGAGTCCCTTCTTTTCACACTCACAAGCTATTGTCGGAATTGTCATGTTCTTGGAGGTGGCCATGGAATATTTACTGTGGATATGTAAATCTGCATTGATTATCATAATAAATCTATTAAAAAAAAAGAAGATTTGATGATTTAACCTATGTATCTTAAATCATCATTTGGTTTGTTTACTTGTGGTTCAACGCCAAGAGGGCCTAGTTGAGCTGTATTTGCTAACTTCTTAAGGGTATCTTCCACCTGTTCGTTTATCTCTTCAAGGTCTATTTCAAATTGCAATAGCTCAAACAGTACAAGAAGCATCTCTTTAGCAGCGCTTGGATCTATGTAAAATCCGGGAGTTTCTCCCATCAGACATACGGCATCTATTCCCATACGTTCGGCATAGTATAGTAATAGTCCGCTTGCACCGATTATCGCTCCGCCTTCATCCTTTCTTATGGTTGTGTTTTCGATTTCAAGTACTTCATCAATCAATTCCTTGTTATTTCCTGCAACACATACTCTGCTTTTTTCAATCATTTCCCCGGTTCCGAGTCCACCCAGAGTAAATATTTTCTTAGCTTGTTTATCTTCAAAGTAGTTTGCCAGTATTTTGGATATTATGATTTGTCCTTCAAAGTCTGATGCCTGTGAATTACCTGTAAGTAATATTATATCCTGATTATATTTTCCCACATCCTTAAGATAATAGAACTCATTTTTCATATGTTCAATCAATCCGTTTTTCTTCATTGTTACCTGTGGTGGGAAATAATCGGATTCAAGCTCTGCAAATTTCGTTGCATCCAATTGTTTGATTATCTGATCCACAACTATTTTTCCTACAAATCCTATACCTGGCAATCCTTCAAGAACTATTGGGTTTTCGAGTTCTACTTCTTCGATTTCCTTTATTTTTGTTTCTAATTCCATCTTATTACTCCATTAACTTTATTTTATTGAGGTTGTATATTCCATTCTTCCTGCTTTATCTTTCTTCTGTATTTTCCATATTTATCTTGCGGAGAGTATCTTGGCGGAAATATAACACCTACCTTTTCATTACATTGAGGGCATATCTCTTTTAGAGTGTATTGTCCACATTCTTTACATTTCTTCATACGGAATTTCATATTATTATATTGCTTTTATAATTACTTATAACTATCATATGAATTGTTTTATATTGAAATTATATCATATCACATAGGACTTGTTAAGATATAAACTATGATGTTGTTTATAGCCAGGCATCCAAATTTTACACTTGAAATATATGTCTAGATGTGATGAATAGACCAATCATTTATGACTGGCCATGAAGCTTTCAACTTCATCAGTTATTTTATATAACTGGGATGAACCTACATGACCAAGGTATGAATTGAAACATACGAGCTTGGAATTTTCTATAAGAGCATGCATAGGTATGGCATCAAGTTCAGGTGGGAAATATTGATCTTCATAGATTGCTATAATCAACGTATCGGCTGTGACATTGCCGACTATTGAGGTCAAATCATAGTTAAGCGTTGCTATATTACGGTAATATGCATCCAGCACGTCTTCCTCTGAATCCTCCAGTGCAAATTCATCCATGTACTTGTTGATTTCCTCTATCGGCTGGTCCATGTAGAATTGTCGTGACAATCCAAATGAATACATTGCCTTACTGGACAGCATGAGTGACCTTTTCATATCAGATTTGACATTTCTGTTGTTAAAGTCAGGATCCGATTCGATGATGTCGTTCATAACCTTGGCCAATATGTAATTCTGTCCACCCACCTTATAACTACTGACAAGGGATATTAAAAAATCGATAGTGTCAGGGTATACGGACGCCCAACAGATGGCTTCAAATCCACCCATGGAATTTCCGATTAATCCCCTTGGATGTACGATATTCAATGCTTCCTCGAGAAACTTTCGGTTAAAGTTAACCATATCCAGTATGCCGTATTCCGGATAATCACCCTTTAGGCCTGATACGCTGGGACTACTGCTGCCGCTGGTTCCCAGTGTGGATAGTGATACGAAAAAGAGCTTGTCCGTATCGAAGGGCATGTCTTTACCTATAAGACTACTGATTCTTTTTATTGAATGACAGTTGCCGCTAGTGCCGTGGAAGTATATGACTGCATTTGTAATATGACCCTCCTCATCATATGTGGGGGTTCCGAGTGTCAGATATTCAACATTCTGTGATTCAAGTTTTTTACCAGAGAGAAATTCAAATTCATCTAATGTGTAATGTTTAGCTTCAATTGATTCAATATCCATAATAATCAAATCCAATTATTCATTAAAAAAAATAGTTTAAAAAAAAAATAGTTTAAAAAGAGAGAAGATAACTTAATTATCCTCTAATTCACGATGGAAACTACCTTCTCCATCATTGTTTTCAACAATCTCTATACAGTTATCAGCTGATTCTCTTAATATTTTTTCAGCTGTAGGGTAATCTTGTGCTGTGACCATAATCCTGTATTTAGGAGCTCCAACACACTGAACTTCAACATTATCGTTTTCAATAGATTGAAGTGCTTCTCTGATTACTTCAACACCATCTGATTTATAGGAAGTGATATCGACATAACCTGTAATTTGAACTTCTGGGGTTGAAATATTTTTCTTAGCCACTTCAGTTATGACTTTAGCCCACTGTTCATCAATGTCAATATCCAGAAGTACACTTTCGCCATCATCGGATGCCAATTCGAATCCTTCATATAAGTCTCCAAATTCATCCATTATTAGATAACCTACCTCATCATATGCTTCATCCAGGGATTTGTTCAATTCCTTAGCAGATATCTCTAATAGTTTTTCGGCTTTTTGTTCTATTTTCCACTGTTGAATTCTACGTGTTCTTTGATCTTCACGAATACGTTTTAAAGATGCATCAACATGACCTTTCTTTGGGTTTACTCTTAATACACGTGCCACAATCTTTTGATTTTCACGAACGTAGTCACGGATATTTTTAACCCATCCGGAAGATACCTCGGAAATATGAATAAATGCTTCCTTGCCTTCATATTCCTCCAGTTTAGCAAATGCTCCATAACCTAATACCTTATGGACTGTTCCAACAATTAGATCACCTTCTTCAGGCCATTCCTTATTTACACGTACCATAATACCACCTGATTTAGCAATCCGTTTATTATATTGATTAGTGTTCTAAAACTTCTACGATTTGAGCATAAATTTTGGAACGTCCACCTTTTGGTTCAACTAATGTTTTACCACAGATGACACATTTTACTGTACTTGCAGCGTGGTCGAATATAATTTGATGGTTTTCACAATCTCCACATTTAACTTTTAAAAAATTACTTTCTTGTTTGGACATTAATAGCTCCTCCTTATTTTTTAGATTATATAATCCTTTAAAAAAAAATAATGCTATAATCCTCTGTTTGACAACGGCATTATAACATTATTGGTTGATATCTATTCTGATACAAATTCAACTTTTCCTGCACGGAATCCTGAACCTTTGATGTGAGCTTTTCCACATTCTTTACATTTGTATCTTAAATCTAATTTTTTAACAGGCTTACTTCCTGATGGTAATGGCCTTGGATAACCTCTGTAACCAGCAGTTACACGTCTGAACTGACGTTGACCCCATTTTAATTCGCTTGCTTTTCTTCTTTTAGCTGTTTGTACTTCGTGTACTGTATGTCTTTTACATTTTGGACAGTAAGTCCTTCTTTCTTTTGGTATTTTCACCTAATTCACCTCATTTTTATCTATAACTAAAAAATTATCCGTTGAATAAATAATTCTTCTAATATATTTTGTTAAAGTAATAACAAAAAGTCTTACTTCAAATAATAAATATCCATAATTAGATATTGCTAAAAAATTCCGTTTTAAATCCTTGGAATTATTTATTTAAATTTTAATTATATACAATAAATTAATATTCTGTCTTTTAATCCTATGATTAATAATAAAACTAGTTTTAAAAAGTAATGTAATATATCCTATTAAAATCGTTTATAACCATATTACAACCAGTTTTTCTCCAATGTATATAATATTTATAACTAAATCCTAATTATTCTATAAAGTTAGAACAATCAATAATTTATCTATATTATATTATGATAACTACTATATTTATAGTTATGGAATAAGGTTAAAGATGAATATGGACAAGAAAGTTACTGCACCAAGAAATTAAACAAAAAGATAGTCCAAAATTGCATATAAATTTTTGAAAAAAAATGGTTGTATATCATATCTTTAGCTTGTTTTAATAGTTTTAATTATAATAAAATAGATTATTGATTTGATTCAACATTACACAATAAATATGGATTGATTTTAAATTTGAATATAAAAATAGTGTTAAAATTATCATAGAAACAAATAGCATATCTGCATCCAAAAACAAATCCATCTCTAATAATAATATGCCATTCATTCAACGAAACTTTTCAATTTCTTGATGGAAAAACATGATTTTGATGAAATTTTAAAGAAAAGATTAAAACAAATCTTAAAAGAAAAAAAGAATTATTTGATGATATTTACAACATTATTATTTTTTAATATTCTTACAATGGACTTAGGCAATAACGCCACATCATTCACGTCAAAAGGACCATATGTCTTTTCATCTTCATCTAAAATATCTGTAGGCAATACCGCTAAAAACTCAACCAATTCCTCACTATCCAATGAATCCTCAACAATGGAGTTATCCTCTTCAGCCTGTTGATTTTCCTGGGATGAATCGACATTTTCATCAACAGCAGCTTCTTTTGTTATGGACTCCTCATTATCATCCCCAGAGGTGATGTTTTCATTTGATCCGGAGTTTTTGTCTATGAAGTTATCGACCATATCATTTGAAGAATCACCGCTAATATTTTCATTTTCAGAAGCATCATTCTTCTTAGTATCATCGTTTTGAAGTGCTACCGTGTCATATTCAGGTACCTTCGGTCCCTCAAATGGTGCAGTCATACTGCCGGTTGTCTTCTGTTTTACAGGATTGTTCTGTTCATCCAACAATACGTCATCCGGCGCTTGGCCAAACATCATGGCCACCTGGTTTGCATCGAGTTTTTTAGGTTTGTTCTTGACTTGAATATCCTCGGCTATGGAATCATCAGCACTTATATCTGCCATGTCCATCAGATTATCTGCAGAATCCGGCACATCACGTGGAATTTCATTCAGATTGTCCCCAATTACATCTTCATTATCGGATTTTGGAGGCTTGAATCCTATTTTATTGCCCTGTTTCTTTTGTGGGGTGATGTTGGTTATGAGACCTTCACGATAAGAGATTAATTTATCTACAACCTCACGATATAATTGTTCCTCTTCTGGAGTGGTGTTATAGGGTATTTCCTCATATAACTGAGAATCCTTATCAAGACCTTTGAATAGGTTGTGAGATCGTTGAACATTGGTAATTGCAGAGGTTATGATTTTTACTTCTCTTCTTTCACAGATTTCACTTGTTATTCTCTGTGCATCCCTTAATTGATAAGCTTCCAAAGAAAGAGGATTATCGTTAACTATCTTTAATAACTTTTGAAGATATTTGGAGGCATCACCATAAAATCCTTCATCAACTTCAGATAATGTCCCAGTTGCTCTTTCCTTTTTCTGTATATCTCTTAATGTTTGAAAAAAAGTATCCAACTAAAATACCCCTTGTATATTTATAAAAAATTAAAAAAAAGAGAGTATGATATCTCTATTTTATTGTTTATCTATTCTTCTTCTATTCTAGGTGCTAATAGGAAGGTTAATTCTCCTTCATCATTCAGTAGTTTTAATGATAATGTCAGTGGCATGTCATTACCTAATGAAATGTATGTACTGTCAGCGAATTTTTCTGCTTTTAACATTTCCTTAATGTTTTCGATAGCAAATATTGAACGTACATTTTCTTCTACTTGTTCACCATGGAGATATTCCACTTCAGCGTCAGCAAAGTCTCCTACGGCAGTTAATGTTAAATTATCAGGGTCTACTGAAAATGCTACACGATCGGCTACTATTTCTATATCCTGAATTGTTTCCTTAAGTGTGGATATAGGCATGGATATTTCTACAGGATATTCTATTTGAGGTGGTGTTGGTGCATCATATTCTAAATCTATGAGTTTAACTTTGAATGTCTTTTTAACTGCACCTTCAAAGGTTATTACTAAACTTCCAGCATCAACTGTTAATTCCATTACATCATCAGATTTTGATCTTTTGAGTACTTTCATTAATTCTTCTGTATCTAGGTTTAATTTTATTGGTTTGTCACATTCATATATGTCAAATAGGCTTTCCTTTAGTTCCAGGTGAACATATGTTATGTGACTTCTGTCTATTGCATTTAGTCTTAGACCATCTGAGTCTACTTCTATCTGTACTTCGTCAACTATTGATGATATTGCATCAAAACTTGTTTTAAAAATACTTGGATCACTTAATACTAGTTTAAACACGATGTAATACTCTCCTTAAATATAAATTTTTGAAAAAATGTTTTCAGTATAATTAAATTTTTGACAATAATAAATAATATAGTTAATGATTCGTTGATAAATGATATAAAAAAAGTTCATCAAATGATGTTGTTGGGGGGTATATTGAATTATAATGGGAAAGATTGATAAAAAAAGATTATCATAGTCCTATACAATAAGTATTGTTTTGTTTATTCTTTTTTATCTTTTTTATCATTCTTCACTGATTCATTAGTGTTGTACATGTTGCCTAATCCAAATAAATTAATAATTTCCTTGTAAAATGCCAGCACTATTATGAGTATACCCATGAAAATTATTCCAACTGACAATGAAGCATGTTCCCCATACATTACGCTGTCGGATATTTTTGCAACTTCATGAAATGCTTCCACGATACCATATATAATTATTAAAAAACCGATCAATATTAATGCTATTTGAGTCAAGTTTCTTTTGTTTAAGTTGAACTTATGATAAAATGAAGTGCTCTTTATCTTATCAGTATCAAATTGATTCAATAGAGGTACACCATCTTCATCAACCTTGACA
Source organism: Methanosphaera sp. SHI613 (assembly GCA_003266145.1). Taxonomy (GTDB): domain Archaea; phylum Methanobacteriota; class Methanobacteria; order Methanobacteriales; family Methanobacteriaceae; genus Methanosphaera. The sequence continues at coordinate 7,485 of MVJJ01000122.1, read as the reverse complement.
TTGTCAACGACTTTGGTATCAGATTTCTTATTCTTATGAGACAATTTAGGTTTAACCCTTATGCTAGGGGCTTTCTTAGTATCCTTTGTAATGACCAGTTCATCCGAAGAATTAACAGAACCCTTTTCTGTTTTTTCAATAGGTTGTTCACCTGTTTTAGATTCACTTTTAAGATGGCTTTCTGTTAGCTTAGACAAGCCTTCAGATTTTTCGGCAATCTTATCGGATTCTTCAACCGATTTATGTACTTCCTGATCGACCCTTTTAGTATCCAATTTATCAAAATTATCCGGATTGTTAACATCAACCTCATCAATGACATCCATAATCTTTCCGGCATCCTGACTATCATCATTGGAATCCTCATCCACATCATCGGATGATTCTTCATTAATGAACTTCTCCAATCCCTCATCCGTCTTAATAAACTTACCGGATTTAGGATTATATTCAGGTATTGATTCGGCATCCCGTATTTCCAATTCCTCGAAGACGTCATTTTCACGTTCAATAGTGACCGTTTTATCTTCCAACTCGTTCAATTCATCAAGAGGATCCTGAACTACGGAATCATCAACTGCATTTTTCTTTTTATTAGACACTATAATCACTGTCATTAATTTGTGTATGAACTAAAATACTAAAAGCATTAATATCCTTATAAAAGAATATCTTCTTATTACTATATTATTATTTTTTTTAATTAAATAAATTACTATTAAACTAATGATTTTACATGGTTAAAAAATGTGAAATATGACATTTAATCATACTCTCTCCATGTGTAATCACAGTCAGTACATCTGAAGAACCTTGTTTCGGATTCATCAGCACTACGTGTTTGCTGTAGCCACCAAAATGCTAGTTTATTCTGACACTTTGGACATATTACCTTAATAGTAGGTAATGTTTTTACGTTTGCATCAGTTACGATAACAGTATCTTCTGCATTAACCTTTTCACTTACTTCATATTCTTTTTTTGATTCTTCTGTAACTTTCTTTTCATAGCCACAACTATCACATGAAAAAATACCATCCTTTGGGAATAATACCTTTCCACACTCTGGACAAAACTCCATTAATATCCTTTCTCCTAAATTATTATATATGATATTATATTTGTAATTCATATATCATATACTTAATTGTAAAAACCAATTGGATAATCATTAAAAAATAAGTGAAAAACTTACAATACACCGGCATCGACCAGAATCTTTTCATGATCAAATGCCAAAGTTATTTTCTTAATCTCGTCAATGGTAAAAAACTTGGCATCCTTGGCATCGGAGCTTGGCTTAACATTACTTCCGGTTATGGTGCATTTATATGCAACCGTTACTGTATGTCCACGAGGATCCCTGTCCGGTTTTGAGTACACGCCAACCAATTCATCAAGTGAAATATCAAGGTTGGTTTCCTCCTTCGCCTCACGGATTGCTGCATCCTCAACACATTCCCCATATTCGACAAATCCGCCCGGAAGTGCCCATGAATCCTTATAAGGATTGTTCAGTCTTTTAATAAGAAGTACCTTGTCATCATTGATTATTATCGTATCTACCGTTAATGCGGGATTTCTATATTCTGTCATGAAGATACTTTTATTCAACATGATTAATAAATAAATTGATGTCCATATGCAATAATTGAAAAATAAGTAAAAAAATAATAAATATTGCCGATAGTCGGCAACTAAAGCAAAAAAAGTAAAAAAAGTCTATTTGAATGCCTTAGCTACGGCATCCCTAAATTCATCAGCTTCACTTTTAATTGTTTCTGATGCTGTTTTGACTGATTCTCTTGGGTTAGGACTGTCCACTTCAAATTCTGGTTGTCCTACAAGTGGATGGGTAATGTCATATGCTGCTGCGGTTACTTCATCCTGTGACATCAATCTTTTTCTTAATATGTTACATATTGTATGGCTTTCACCTGTTACTTCAAATACCAATCTATTTGCTTCTTCTTCTACAACTTTCATTCTTTTAATCCTCCATAATTAACTGATATTTTACGTGTATCTTTTTGTCCACACTCACATTCAAGTCTGTGAGTTTCTTTGTTTAACTTCATGAATTTGCGACAATTTACACACATCGCCTTAATAACACCCAAATCATTGTTGGATGTTGTCAATTCAATATAATCCGTGCTGTATACATTAGCAACTCTTGCTTTTATTATATCACCTATCTTGAACAGGTAATGCAATGTCTGAATATAATCATTTGTCGCCTTAGAAATATGTATATATCCCTTATATCCTGCTATTAAATCCCTATCGTTACCTACAATTTTTTTAATGGTTACCAATGCCTTGGATGATTTTACTTCGGTTATATAACCTATCACCAAATCATTTTTCTTTAATGCTTCGGGTGCGTTATTTGCTTGGATGGATATCGACTTGTTTTTTTCATCAACAACAATTCTACCGGCAATGCTTGCCTTAACATATCCCTCATCCACGTATGTCCAATCTGATGGAATATACTCCTCATATGCACATAACACCTCTCCGGGAAATACATATTCATTTTCTTTATGATTCATAACTACTACCTTTTTATTAAAGGATTTATAAATCTGATTTTTCAACAATTAATATTATATTAATATCTGATTTTTATTAATTATAAAGATTTGGTTAAAAAGAGGGGATTGTGAAATTAATAAAAAGGCCCATAATAATATTTGAATATGAAAAACTGTTGCACGTATTGATGTTGACATCAATACAACGCGTGAATCGTTAAAAAAAGGATAGATGAATGAAAAGTTATAACTGCTGATCATGTATTATTATTTCATCCATCAGATAATCATCCCATTGTCTTATTCCAAGCACTATTTCCAGCTCCTGTGGAGTTATTACCGGTTTTTTATACATTGCACTGTCATCTATGGCTATTCTTGGACAGGCAGTCATGACATAAGCATCCAAGTTGAATGGAAGCAATCTGTCCGGACTTACAAAGTCCATATTAAGTATCTGGGCATCATGTCCATGTTCCTTAATAAGTTTCTTCAATTCTATTGCCAGATTAAATCGTAACTGTCCCTTTTTTGATGATATTATTATTCCAAAGCTTTTTGCTTCCTTTGCCTTTGTTATTCTGGCAAACCTTATTCTTAGAATCCTATCATAGAACTCTTCAATATCCCTGCTCTTTCCGGTAAAGGGATCTGCCAGTACAACTTTCTTCTTAGTAAACAGTCTCACGCCCAGAGCATGAAAATCACCACTTCCGACATATATTATCTCATCTACGTCCAAATCCTTTATAGATGTGAAGTTACATCCCAACACTTGCGCCGTAGATGTGCCTTTTCCGCTGTCGACCTTTACGTCATAACCCCTGGATTCGATAATTTCAACCATCTGGTCGAGTTTATGCATATGCTGTGCCGTCGTAATGAGTCCGACAGTATTTGTAGATTCATCCAATTTATCCATCGCATCCTCTATAGGACTTACGATGTCACTGCTGCTTGATGCTTCAATAAAGAGTACAGGACAGTCCGTCTTGATAGGAAGAGGAGTGTGTGCAAAATGAACAACCAAGTCGATGTGATGATTTACCTTATTATCCGCCAAATCACATGCCCCAAAGCATGGATCGGCATCGATGATTATGTTTACATCAGGCACGGCCTCCTGAATGGCATTGGATACATCAATCGCGTCTGTCTTTAATCCCTCGGGAAATTGAAGGATGACGTTTTCAGCATCCAATCGTTCAATCTCGGATTTAATCTGTTCAATCTTATAATCATAGTCAATTACTGGCATTGGCAACTACCTCTACTTGTCGACTATCGTTACCTTTCCATCAACCATCTTTATTTTAACCAATGTTTCAAGTTTATGATTTGTATTTTCCTCTACAATTTTCTTACCGTCATCCTTTTCAATAGGTACGAATATGTGTAGAATGTTGACTCCAATATCATCCAATTCATTGATTACACTTGTCAATGTTCCACCGGTACTTACGACATCATCAATAAGCAAGATGTTATCATCCTTTTTAAGTCCATTGATAAATAGTTCACTCTTTCCATATCCGGTTTGTTGATGAACCTGTCTTTCCCCTTCCAATCCGTAGGATCTTTTTCTGATAACGACAAATGGTATTCTTGTCTTTAGGGATAATGCTGTGGCCAGCGGTATACCCATTGACTCGACACCAACAATCTTTTCAACACCACTTAAGTCATAATTATCAACTATATAATCCATGATACTATCCAATAACTCAGCTTCCACTAATGGTACGCCATCACTGATTGGATGAACGAAATAGAAGTATTCTCCCTTTTTAACAACGGGACATTCAACTAATGATTTTTCTAACTTACTTAACATAGCACATGCTCCTAAATATTTACTATATTATATATTATAATTATAAGATTAAGTAATTAACGAAGAGAAAAAAAGTATTTTTAAAAAGAAAAAAAGTTATAAGAGTAATTGGAAGACTTTAAAATAATAAATAATATCATCACTTTGAATCTTCATTGAACTTCTCAACTTGCTTGTATTGATTAATATAGATCTGGCCTCTTTTTTCCAGTTCTTCAGCGTCCATCAATCCAAGCTCATACATCTTAAGACAATTTGCATATGCAGTATCCGCTTGAATAAGAGCTAATTTAGCATATATGCCTGGTAAGAATTCGGCATTATCCAATATTAATCGAAGATTCCAATCATCACTACCGTCAAACATGATATCACCCCATTTGTTTAATTGATTATAATATATGCAAAACTTATTTAAATATTATGTTTATCAACACTATGGACACCATATTGACCGGAAAAATCATGTACATCCAGCAAATGCCCAGATTGCAATATACAAAATTATATATTTTTTAAAGAAATAATAAAATATATATTTTAGATGAGGCAAAAATGATGAAGACATCCAATGAAAACTGGGACTTGAAACTGAATATTAGAACTAGTGTATATGACTACAGCCAGGAGGACTATCAGAATTACGGTTATGATCCTACACCATACATAGTCTTGGAAGAGCTTGTTAAACTGGACATGTTGAAAAAAGATGATGTTGTAGTGGATTATGGCTGTGGAAAAGGAAGAATCGGTTTTTTCCTAAACAATCAGATAGGCTGTAAGGTAATAGGCGTAGACCATAACAAAAGATTACTTAAAAAAGCCGAAAATAACCTGGAAAACTATGGTTATACCGATGATATCACTTTTGTTTACTCCAAGGCAGAAGAGTACATGCCGGATGATGCAAACTGCTTTTACTTGTTTAACCCATTTTCAACCAAGATATTCAGACAGGTACTAAGAAAAATAGAAGAATCCCAAAAGAACAATCCCCGAGACATCCTAATATTTTTCTATTATTCCACCATAGAATACAAGATGTATCTGCCTACCGAAAAAAGATTGGAGTTAATCAAATCAATAGAATTCAGCAAAGAAACTATAAATGATATTAATCCAGCCAAGTTGGAAGTATTCAGACTGAAATAAATGCATAAGTCACAAGTTAACTTTTAATTATTGCAATTAATCACGTCAATAAATAGAAGGTAGGAATACAAAATATTATTAGATATTTACAACTAATATATTAAACAGTTATAGACTAAAAAAAATATAATAAGACAAATTATGTTAATACAATAATCACAAATCGAAGAGGAGGTAAACAGATGCTTGAAGGATTAAGTGACAGCCTAACAAAAACAATGAAGAAATTAGCAGGAATGTCAGTAATTGATAAGAAAACTCTGAAAGAAGTCAATAAAGATATTCAGAAAGCACTCATACAATCGGATGTAAACATTAAAGTCGTATTTGCATTATCCAAGAAGATAGAAAAAAGAGCCTTGGAAGAAGAACTACCTAAGGGATTAAGTCCTAAAGAACATGTAATGCGTATCGTATACCAGGAACTGGTAAATCTAATCGGTGAAAAACCTGAAAAACTTGAAATAACGCATAACCCATACATCATAATGATGCTTGGATTGCAGGGTAGTGGTAAAACAACCACGACAGCGAAATTGGCAAGACACCTTAAAAAGAAAGGATATAACTCTGCAATAATATGTACCGATACATGGAGACCAGCTGCATACGAACAGTTAAGACAATTAACCGAACCATTGGACGTGCCAGTATTTGGAGATCCTGAAAATAAGGACGCCATTGACCTTGCTAAAAAAGGACTTGCAGAATGCGAATCAAAATATGACGTGATACTCGTCGATACCGCTGGTCGTCACAAGGAAGAACAGGACTTACTTGATGAAATGAGTCAATTAAGTCAGGTGGTAAAACCTGATGAAGTAATACTTGTAATAGATGGTACAATTGGTCAGCAAGCACGCAGTCAAGCAGAAACATTCAAACAGACAACCGATATCGGTTCCATTATTGTAAGTAAATTAGACGGTTCAGCAAAAGGTGGAGGTGCACTGTCAGCGGTGGCTGAAATCAGAGCTCCTATTAAGTTTATCGGTACAGGTGAACGTGTAGATGACTTTGAAGCATTTGACCCTGAAAGATTCATATCAAGACTTCTCGGTATGGGTGATATCGAAACATTGATAGAAAAAGCCGAAGAGGTAACCTCTGAAAAAAGCGATCAGGAAATGCTTGACTCCATAGTAAGCGGTAAATTCACACTTAAGGATATGGAAAACCAGCTTACGATGATGAACAAGATGGGACCTGTTCAGCAGATAATGAAACTCATCCCGGGAATAGGTAATCAACTACCCGCCAATGCATCCAAGATTACCGAGGAAAAACTTGGAATGTATAAGATACTCATGCAGTCAATGACCGACTACGAGTTGGAAAACCCCGAAGTAATCAAGAAATCCCGTATACAACGTATCAGTCGTGGTGCCGGACTGACAAACGATGACGTTAAGGACCTTCTAAGATATCATGCAATAACCAAGAAAGCACTTAAAGGAATGGGCAAACGTAACATGGGCGGACCTATGGGTAAACTCATGAGACACATGTCCAGATAACCCTCCTTCTACTATTTTTTTAATATTTAAATCATTTTATTAAAATATCCGATTCACCTCTTCATATACCAAAGTCATAAATACTCTTTTTTATGAAATAAAAGCACATTTTTAGAATAAAACCGAATATGATGATGTTTAGTGGATATTTATAATCTCTAAAAAAAATAATAAGCAATAACCAACATATAACCAAGTAAAGAATATATTATTATCACAAAAAAATTGTCGGATAAATAAAAAAAAACATTTAAAAACTCCTTTATGCCATTTACTTAGTAAATTAGCTCAAAAATAGCAAATCGATGAATAATTACTTGAAAGGGATATAATATGAATGATTGGTTTGAAAACTTTTCCAAACAATACCTTGAATATGAAAACCACCACAACTATGATTATAGCAGAATGTTACGTCCATACAAGGACATAAACTCCGTTG
>MVJJ01000043.1 GCA_003266145.1 Methanosphaera sp. SHI613 | reverse complement strand
TCAACCAGATTTTGAACAACACCATATTGTGGATATTTATTTAGTAAAAATAGTAATAGCATTATTTTTATTAGAATTAAGTTGTTTAATATTGGTATTTATTCTATTAGTGTTTAGTTTATTTGTTGTATCTTTGTTTATTCTCATATATTGGTGAACGAGAATATATGTCCTCTGATGATAAAATACTTGAAATTGCAGTGGATAATGATAGAATATGGATTTAAAGATCCAATATCGAGAACGTGCAATAATTTCGTTTCAGGGTTCTTTTGCATGATTTTATTAATAGTATGTTCTGAGATTATAATAATATTATTATTTTGTATAGAATACATAGTTAAACTATATGCAATTCACATAGCAAAATAATTGTCGCACACCCTCTTAAAAGAAAAAAAAGAGTTGAATTATTTCAACTTCATGGTATTTATGATAGTATCAAATACACTTTCGGCATCAGAATAGAATGTGTTAGGTGCTTGACATTTTACCCTATAATAATGTCCGTTAGAGTTAATCCATGTATCCTTGTACTGTGTATATCCAACGGTATATACGAATTGACGTGCATCCTTACCATCCACCTGTATAACGGTAGCTGAGTCAAGATTGAATTGACCTGATGACTCCATAATTCCATAGATGCTGTCTGATTGGTAAGCGTTGTCCAATGTCACACCTTCAGGTAGAGTGTTCATTTTGCTAATCTCACAGGTTACGATTGCAACGTCAGTAGCACTGGTAGCGCTGGTATTTAAGACTCCATCCTTTTCCAAATCGGAAATGTTTCCATCATAATATGAGTATGTGGATTTGCTTGCAGGGTTTACGATGATTGATGATGGCCTGCTTGATAAGAATGGTGTTTTGATAGCATCATCGTATTCATAGACAGTCCAAGTGTTAGGTATGTCAAATGACATGTCACTATCACTAAAATGCTTAACATCACCATTGCTTTGAAGATATGTAGGTGAAAATATGAAAAATCCAGCAATTAACAGAACTGAACATATAATTAATCCTATTGAAAGTATCTTGCTATTCATTTTGAATCCTCGTTATCTTTTTTATATAAATTAACATCATTGGAATCCATGGTCACAATTAAAGGGCCGAACCTTTTGACGTCCAATTGCCAAATGGCCTCAGGCATTCCCAAATCCAGCCAATGAACATCATCAACCTTATTGATGCTACTTACGTATAATGCTGCACAACCACCAACAGCAGTCAGAAATACGGCGTTATTGCGTACTAAAGCTTCCTGGGTTTTCTCATCCATTCCACCCTTACCGATTATTGCTTTAACTCCCATATCCAAAACGTCTGCCTCATATGGATTCATTCTCATACTGGTTGTTGGACCTACTGCAACAATTTCATATTCATTATCAGCATTTTCCTTTATTATAGGACCTGCATGGAATAAAACAACACCTTCTAAGTCTATAGGAGCATTGGATTCTATAATTCTTTTATGTGCACTGTCACGGGCAGTAAATATTTTACCCGTCAGATATACTGTGTCACCCGCTTTTAATTTATTAATATCACTATCATCTAATGGTGTATTTAATTCATATTCCAAATTAATTCCCCATTTATTTTTTTTAAATAAAAATTAATATATATTAATATCTTTGTCTATTCATATTATAGTAGTTTATCCATAATCATGATGCAACATAACAAAATAATTTAATATCAACGAATTAAAAAATATATATTATATAAAAATTTTTAGTTGATTAACTAAAAAATAATCAATTATAGGAATTGAGAACATGACGGTAACAGAAAGAGTGATGAAATTAAGCAAATACATGATTACTCTCCCCGAATCCAAGATATCCATATTCCTGATATTCACATTCAGCTTCCTGACCGGAGGTATAATGGGATGTTTGGATCCCGGACTTAACCTGGAGGAAGTTGTGTATTCATTTTTAAGTGGAGGAGCGTCGATATTTTTCCTATTAGGTTTAACAACCATGGCTTCAGGAGGATTAGTTCATTCAAGTGTTAACTCTCTTAAAAAAAGACATATGAAACAGAAACAAGCACTCTTCCTATCATTCGTAAGCATGTTTATAACATGTTTGATTCTATTGATAGGAGATGTCATTGGATTTGTATTCAACATAGACATATTCGTAAATTCATTACTGATAGGAATACTATTCGGATTTGCAATAGAAACGTTAATCATATGGAGTACGTCCAATATCCGATTCATACAGGGACTAATAATAGGATTGATCCATCCGATACTCATATTAAGTATGTTTGTATTGATTAACTACATTACATTTGCAACTACGAGCCTGAACTCAGTAATCAGCCTATACCTAAAAGCTATAATCGGTGCTATAGTACTGGCAATTGCAATATTCTCATTCGTATCGATACTTGAAAGTCCAATGAGAAGTAACCTCGGAGTAAATGGTCTTGAACTGTTAAGCTTATTTATCGGTCACATAACCGAAGGATCCACTTCAATGGAAGACGTATTCAGCAACATGGGTGAAACCATAGATACCATAGTCAGCCTAATAAGCTTCAAGGACAAAAACGGAAACATCAAACTAAACTACATATCACCATGTGTACATCCGGGACCAGTCGGATCGTTGGGTGGTGGAAACCTTCCAAGTATACTGACCCAACAGTTGGAGGACACATCAGTGGTAGTTCACGGAGCTGCAACACATGACTTCAACCCAGTAGCCGCTAAGGAAATCAAGAAAATCACCGAAGCGGTAAACAAGGCACTTGAAAACCTGGAATATTCCGATAAAGCAAGCAAGTTCCAAAGGGTACAATATGAGGATGCTAAGATTGGAGCACAATTTTTTAATGATGGAGTAGTACTTCTAAGTACATTTGCACCAGTACCTGGAGATGATATAGATTATGGAGTAGGACTTGCAATGCAGTACCAGGCCAAACAGGTAACAGGCATAGAAAATGTGGTGGTCGTTGACTGTCATAATTGTCTTGCAGGAAACGTAGACAGACTGATGCCTGGTCATTATAGGGTAGTGCAGATAGAGGAGGCTATCAAGAAGTTGGAAAAACTGGACATGCATCCTATCAGGATGGGATATGCACATGATCTTCTTGAAGAAATCGACGTAAAGGATGGTATCGGTGAATGCGGAGTTAAGCTAATGATTACCGATGTTGATGACCAAAAAATGTTATATGTGGTATTTGATGGAAACAACATGAAACAGGGCGTACGTGAAGAGATCATCGAAGCTGTCAAGGACAAATATCCTGAAATCGACATGATAGAGGTAATGACTACTGACACCCACTTGGTAAATACCATCTCCGGTGGTGGATTGACAGTCGGAACAAAACACAAGGAACTATTAATCGAAAAGATATTGGGATTGGTTCCACAGGCACTTGATGACTTGGAAGAGGTAAGCGTTGCATCAGCTACACAAAGATTGAAAATCAAAACCTTAGGACCTAACAAGTCAATAGAACTGGTCAATACAATATCCTCAATAATATCCGTAAGTAAAATATTGGCACCATTGATATTCATATTTGCCGCAATCATAACAGTATACTGGATATTCTAGATAATCTCCATTTCTTATTTTTTTAAAATTATTTCTTTTAAATGATAATTAACAGAATCAATTAATTAGATATGAAAATTTCTGTCGAATATCAAAATAAGCTATTTTTCAATAATACAATTATCATATTCATCTAATTAAGAAAATAAGTATTTATTAATGGAATAATCCATATATCTAAGTATATTTGTGTTTAAATGTATTATTTATGAATAACTAAAATACTATAATTATATATTCTAAAAATTATATAATACAATTACCAAGACTATATATTAGAAATTTTTCATAATAATATATATTAAAATTAATAGGTGATACAATGGTAAAAACATTAGAAAATTTATCAAAAGCTTTTGTAGGAGAAAGTCAAGCAAGAAACAGATACACAATGTACTCAAAAATTGCTAAAAAAGAAGGATTCGAAAAAATTGCAGAAATATTCCTTTTAACCGCAGACAACGAATTCCAACATGCTAAAGTATTATTCAAAATGATACAAGAATTAAAAGAAGATGTTGATTGTATTGACATCCCAACAAGCGTAGGATTTACCTATGGAACAACAGCAGAAAACTTAAAAGCTGCTGCTGAAGGAGAAAACGAAGAAGCAACCTCAATGTATCCTGAATTTGCTGATGTAGCAGAAGAAGAAGGATTCGACGCAATAGCTTGCAGATTAAGAAACATTGGAAAAGTAGAAGCACATCACGAAGCAAGATACAGACAATTATTAGCTATGGTTGAAGGCGAAACATTCTTCAACAGAGACGAAGAAGTCACATGGGTATGTAGAAAATGTGGATTCGTATACAAAGGAGAAAAACCACCTGAAGTATGTCCAATCTGTGAACACCCATCAAGTTACTTCGAATTATCAATCGATGAATTCTAATTAATCAAATTATTCAACAAAAGGAGAGAAAACAATGGATTTTGATTTTACAAACATAATAAAATGTAAAAACAGCGGAAATATAATTGAATTAATCTACCCAGGTCAAGACGTAGACGTTGCATGCTTAGATGTCGTTGAAGCTAAAACCGAAGGTGAAGGAGACGTAAAACACAAACCTGTTATCACAAGAGAAGATGACGCTTACGTAGTAAAAGTTGGAGAAGTAGAACATCCAATGGATGAAAACCACTACATAGCACTAATTGAATTAATAGCTGACGGACAAGTACATAAACAATACTTAAACCCTGGAGATAAACCAGAAGCTACATTCAAAATCCCAGAAGCAGATGATGTAAAAGCAAGAGAATTCTGTACTTTACACGGCCTCTGGCAATCCTAAATAACCTCCCCTTAACCTACTTTTTTAATTTTTTTTAAATCATCATATGCTAATTTGTATGACGGTTTAAACAACATGAATTAATAAATGACCTTATTTTCATTAAATATAAATAACTCTTAAGTTAAAGTAATAATAGAAAGTAATATTTTAAAATATAGGAAAACTGATATAATGATTATGAAAGCAAAAGCACCAAAAATAGTAGATGACGTTTATTTTGTAGGAACCCTTGACTGGGACAGAAGAGAATACCATGGATACACACTACCTGGTACAACATACAATGCATTTCTCGTATTCTGTGGAGATAAGACAGTACTCATAGACAACGTCTATCCGGGATACTCAGCACAAATGTGGGGAAGAATAAAAGATGCATTCGAAGATCAGAACAAGGAAATGAAAATCGATTACATCATCCAAAACCACGTCGAAAAAGATCACAGTGGAGCATTATCCGAGATACATGCAAAATTCCCTGATGCACCAATCTACTGTACACCAATAGCAAAACCAGGACTAATAAAACATTACCCTGACCTAGCAGATGCAGAATTCGTAACAGTAGAAACCGGTGACAAACTCGAAATAGGAAACAAGACATTCGCATTTGTAGATGCAAAAATGCTTCACTGGCCAGACAGCATGTTCACTTTACTTGAAGAGGATGGAATACTATTTTCCAACGACGCATTCGGTCAACACTTATGTAAAATGGAAAGATACGACTATGAAGTACCAGAATCAGAACTTATCGAAGCAGCACAGAAATTCTACGCAAACCTACTTACACCATTAACCCCACTTTTAACAATGAAATTAAACGAAGTAGTGGAAGCAGGATTACTTGACAGCGTTAAAATGATTGCACCATCACACGGTCAAATCTGGACAGAACCAATGAAAATCATTGAAGCGTACCAGAACTGGGCTAGCGGTGTATGTCAGAGACCACAAGCTACATTGATATATGATACAATGCACTACTCCACACAGTCAATGGCTCATGCTATCGCAGAAGGTCTAATGAGTGAAGGCGTAAACGTCAAAATGCATTATCTTAAAGTGGAAGAAAGAAGTGAAATAGTCAAGGACATGCTTGAAAGTAAGGCAGTACTGATGGGTGTACCAACACTATTTAATAAGGCATACCCTAGTATCGGAGATATCCTATTATACACTACCGAATTAGAATTTGCTAGAACAGGTATCAAAAGATTAGGAGCAACATTCGGTTCATACGGTTGGGGTGGAAACGGTCCTAAATGGTTAAACGAAAAATTAGCCGAAGCTGGATTTGACATGGTAGATAACCTTGAAATCAACTACGTACCAAGCGATGAAGACTTGGAAAAATGCTTCGAATTAGGAGTTAAAATTGCTAATAAACTCAATGAAATGTAATTCAGATTACATTCATCTTCTCTTTTTTTAATATAATTTAATTTAATAACCATCTTCATATAATATACTATTTTACAGTTTTAAACATAGTTAAATTAATTCAATACAGTAATCTAATAATCTTATCAATAAAAAAAGGTTAAAAAAGTGGGGTTTAGTATTATTTCTGTTGTTTTTCGTTTAGTATATGTTCTATCATGGAATCTATCGTGGTTGTCACGTCAATATTTTCTATAACAGGAACATGATGTATTCTTGCCTCGCTGGCTATGTAGTCATGGGTTTTACGAATCGGCGTAAAGTGTTTCAGGTATCTTTTAAGTGGTCTTCTAGCCCATAACTGTCTACATCTGGAATAGAATCTGCTTTTATGTATTTCCTCATCGGATAATGTAAGTATGAACATATGTACATTAGGAGTATTCAGTAAATCTTCACTGATAAAACCTGGAACTATGTGCACTCCCTCTATGACTATACTTATACCCTCTTTGATTGCACGTTCTACAACACCATTTACTCCTACGCTAACGGTCTCCACGTGATCTTTAAATCCCAGCAATACCTTATCAAATTCGGGAGGTGCTGGAGTTCTAAGGGAGTCGGCTGCAGTATAACTTGACTCGAATAATGTTGGACATAATTCTTTTGAAACAATTTTTCTCATTACTTCACGAATCATATCTGTACTTAGCATGTTTTTTATTCCAAGTTTGTTTGCCAGTTCAAATGATATGGAAGATGTACCTATACCACTTGCCCCTCCAATCAGAATAATCAGTGGATCTTCTGATCTTTTGATTTCTTTCCAAATGGTATACTTCTTGGCGAGTACCGGATTTTCCTCTTCAAGGCATAACTTTACTCTTTGTATCAAATCAGTTATTGATATTACATCTTTTCCTTCATTGGTTATTGATTCTTCGATTTCAGCTGCTATGGCATATGCCCTTTCCGGTTCTACTTCTGCTCTTATAAGTGACTTTGACAGAATACCTTTGGAAAATGGTTCCTGGTATTTTTTTCCTCCAACTTCTCCTTCTATTCGTAACATTTATTCACCACCTTTAATTGGTTAATTGTTTAGTATATAATAGTTTGTTTTTAGTATAATTTATATATTTATATTTTATTGATTACATTTATTGAATATGATAGAAGAAAACTGTATTTCATGTTAAAAAATTGTTTAATTAGTTCCATTTTAATCTAAATAATAATCATGACTGTCAATTTCAATATGGAAAAATGTTTTGTCGGGTCATGTCATAGATAATAGAGTATTATTATCGGGAGCAGATTATATGAAAAAAGTTCTAAAAAAAGTTAACTTTTAGAATAATAAATAATTCTAAAAAGTTTTGTCGGATAAAATTATCCTACTGGTTCAAACATATCTTTTCCAGCACCACATAATGGACATTTCCAGTCATCTGGAATGTCTTCCCATGCTGTTCCTGGTTCTATACCTTTTGAAGGATCTCCTTTTTCAGGGTCATATGTCCATCCGCATAACATACATTTATATTTCATGTTTATCACTCCATATTTTATAATATTATATTTAGGTCTTAAAGATTAATATATTTTTAGAAGATAATGATAATATTTTTAAACAAGTAAGAAAAAGTGTAATTTGAGATTAAATGAATCAATAATGTATCTCTTAAAAAAGGAGTTGTCAAACTATAAAAAATAAATAGGGGAAAACAAATCTACTCTAAATCAACAAATGCATCATAGGATAGATTTTTATCTAATAACACGTCTTTACCATCAACTAATATTTTGACAGGACCGTTTAATGGTGTTGAGTTAATCATGGTAATTTCTGATTCCAGGGTAATATTCAAATCAAGCAACTCCTGTAATGTTTCATTGGAACCGCGGATAAACTTGATTTTACCGACTTGTTGAGGTCTCATATCACTTATTGCTATTAAGTTTTCAATTCTGCGAGGTATCTCTTCTATGTTTGATATTTTTGAACATTCATAACAGGTAGGGATATTCAAGTCACAAACAGGGATGATGTTATGATCATCAGGACATTGGTTTGGATAATCTAACAGTTGACATAGTTTTCTTTCTGCCTCATCGGATAATGAATGTTCCATGGCACAAGCCTGTTCGTGTAAATCTTCAATATTGATATTTAAAGTTTCATATAGGAAAGTTTCAAGGATACGATGTTTTCTAACTATGCTTCTTGCAATCTTATAACCTTTGTCCGTTAATTTAACTCCCTTATATTGATAGTATGTTACGTACCCCTCACTTTCTAATTTCTTAAGCATCTGTGTAACACTACCAGGAGCTATTCCCAAGTCCTTTGAAATCTCAGTCGTTTTTGCCATACTGTCTGTTAAGCTTTTTTTGTAAATGGTTTCCAGATATTCCTCTACGTTTTCACTAATCTCTTTTCCATGCATAAATATAATCCCCTTGATTATTGCTATCGAGTTTATAAAAAGATATGTTATATATTATAGTTATTGAATACTTATTATAAATAATATTCCATATTTTTAAATCAGTATTTTTGATAAATGATTATTCATAATCGATATAAATTTCTTTTAGTTCGCGTCTTAATAGTTTCCAACCATTTACTCTAGGCAGACTGTCTGTGGTAAATATTTTTCTAGGTATTTTATATCTTGCCAGTTTTTTTGAAGCATAATCCATCAATGAATCAATATCCTCTTCATCATTCCAGATTACTGCTGCAACCGGTATCTCTCCCCTATGTTCATGTGGTAGGCTGAATATAGCTATTTCATGTACTGACGGATGTTCAATCAATACTTCCTCGACTTCTGTTGGATATATCTTCCAGCCGGACATGATTATCATATCTTTCTTGCGGTCTGTAATGAACAGACGGTTGTCTTCATCGATATATCCTATATCTCCAGTTAAGAACCATCCATCCTCAAGGAATGTCTTTTTATTTGCTTCTTCCTTGTTCCAATATCCTTTGGCAATAGATGGACCACGTAGGGCTATTTCACCTTGACAGTTCACGTCCATTTCAATACTTGCATCGCTTGTATCAACGATTTTAACTTCACTGAAGCATACGGGATGTCCTACACTTTCAAAGCGGTCTGCAAATGCATAATCCTCAGGTCTGATAACAGTACCGGTACCTATTACTATGGTCTCTGATGAACCGTATGCATTAAGTACTGCTATACCGTATTTCTTGTAGAACTTCTTCCAGATATCCTTATGCAGTGGTCCTCCACCGGATATTATGCTCTTAACTGTGTATAATTTGTTCTGCACCTTATCTGGGTTGGTGATTATTGAGTGGATAACTGGTGGCATACCGGTAGCATGCGTTACTCTGTTTTCAAAGATGATGTCAAGGTATTCATCGAAGGTATACCTGTTTTTTGTAATGCACAATGCAGCCTTTCTTAATGTAGCTATGGCCCATGATATGCCCACGTGTGCCATTGGATATATACAGAACATTACGCTGTCATGATCCATATTCAATACGTCACATTCGTTCTGGATTGCACTAAACCAGTTTCCATGTGTTAACATGGCACCTTTAGGTTTACCTGTCGTTCCACTGGTATACTGAATCTGACATAGGTCATCCCATGTGGTATTGCATGCTTCAATCACGTCAGCATCGGTGTATTCATCCATTATTTCAATGACATACTGATTAACGTTTAATTCATTTATATGTTCATCACAAATTATCAGTTTGGCACCACAGTCATCTATGAAATATTGTAATTCGCTTGTTGTATATATTCTATTTGTAGGTACGGCTACGGCACCAATACGCCATAATGCTAAAAATGAAAATAAGTATTCCGGACTATTTTCCAGATAGATAAGTACTCTGTCACCTTTTTCTATCTGCTTATCTTTCAGTCTTCTTGCAATCTCGGATATTATACCGAGAATATCTCGTGAATTATATTGTTTATTTCTATCTATATTGTAATATACGGGTTTATCCAATCTACATGCATTCGCATCTAAGAATGTAGTGATATTAATCATTTATCTAACCACCCATTTTTTGATTTAGTATAATAATATTTATATGGATAATGATATTAAAATTTATTACCTATTAAGATAGATATAATAATATAAGAATATTTTTTAATAAAAAAAATTATAGCAATGATATCATGAGTGTTACAGCGAGAGTCATAAAAAATTCAAGTCTATTGATGATGGCTAGTTTAATAAATAATGTCATGACATTTATATTAACATTATTCACGGCCAGATATCTGGGAACTCATGATTTCGGTCTTATCTCCTCGGCTACTTCACTTGTAGGTGTATTCGGTATATTCTGTGATTTGGGATTATCTACATATGCCGTAAGGGAAGTATCTAGAAATAATGAGTTAACCGGCGTTTACTTTGGAACCACCCTACTTTTCAGGGTTATATTCACGTTAATTACGTTCGTAGTATACTCCGTTTTTGTACTAAACAGTAACTTTACCTATGACGGTACAAATGTAATGTTGCTGTTCGGCCTTTACATGTTGTTTAATTCATTTGCGACATTTTATTACTCATTATTCCAGAGTAATGAAAAGATGAAGTATCAGACTATAGGTAATGTGATATACAGTACGTCTGTGCTGCTGATTATATTAATCATAATATATCATGGAAGCAACGTGACAATCGTAGCCGCAGGTTATCCTATTGCGATGTTTCTTTCATTTTTGTATTCAACATACATTGCATTAAGACATTATCCTAGATTTGAATTATCATTCAATGGGGATTTTATTAAAAACTTGTTTGTCAAGGGTATACCATTTGGTATAACGGCGGTATTTACTTCAATATACTTCTGGATTTCACTTATCATATTGACTTTCATGTCCGGTAGTATAGCCGTAGGATTATTCAGTTCGGCCCAGAAACTGCTATTGGTATTGTCTTCAATATTCACGTTATTTAATAATGCGGTATTTCCAATAATGAGTGACTTGTATACTTCCGATAAGGATAAACTCATTGATTTGTATCATAAGATTATGAAGTATATGTTAATGCTTGGTATAGCAATAGCAGTCGGTTGCTGCATATTCTCTGAGGATATCATAACGTTGGTATATGGTGCGAAGTTTATAGAGGCTTCAACATCATTATCCATATTGATTTGGGCCGGAGTGTTCATGTTTCTTACCAGTGTATGTTCCACGCTTCTTGGTGCCATCAACAAACAGTTCACTGTAACGAAGATTGCAGGGATGGGTGCTTTGATTAGTGTGATATTGAATTATATCATGATAAGTAACTTCTCATATTATGGTGCAAGCTATTCGACGGTAATAACGGAGTTTACAATATTGTCATTGATGCTTATGGTATTATATAAGACGGAGTTCCGGTTAAACTTCCGGAAGTCAATCGTTCCAATAATTCAGATTATCATATCCAATATTATAATGGCGGTTGTTCTTATTTACTTGAATCAATCATTTATAGTTTCAGTTCCTATAGCTGTAGTGGTTTATGTTATTGCGCTGTTGATTACTAAGGCTATAAGTAACGAGGATCGTCAGATAGTATTTGATTTGTTGTCCTCATTGAAAAAGTAGATAGTCGATTGATATATGATTGATTGGATAGAATAATTCATATTCATGGAATCGTTAAATAAAAAAAGTTAGTGATGGATACGTATTTATGGTGAATTAATCCGTATCCAACATTCCTTATTATTTTAGGTGTTTATTTTTTTGTGTATTTTTAATAATATATGGCTGTTTTTTTATTATTTTACACTATTGATTATTAATAGGAGTTTTTTCTTTATTGTTTTTAGTGATTTTGGCGTTTAAAAATATTGATTAGAATTTTATTTTATATTTATATGATAATTTTTTCTAAAACTTTTTTTAATTTTATGTTTTGATTTAATTTGGTATTACTTTGGGCTATAATTAAACTCATGTTTTAGATATTTCTTATTAAATAGGGCTTCTATCTAATTGTACATATCAGATAGCCAATCTACGCTTAAGTATCTTTCACCGGTATCCGCTAGTATTGCAACTATGGTTTTACCCTTGTTTTCAGGTCTTTTTGCTATTTCCAATGCTGCATATACTGCACTACCTGAGGATATTCCGACAAGAATTCCTTCCTCTTGTGCTAAGGCTATGGTGGTTTTACCGGCATCCTCATCTTCTACTGTAAATACTTCATCTATGATGTCCAAATCAGTATTTTCCGGTACAAATCCAGGACTTATTCCCTGAATTTTATGTGGACCTTTTTGGCCACCGCTTAAAACGGGACTGGATGCTGCTTCCACTGCAACTACCTGGAAATCTTCTTTGATTTCTTTTATTGCCTGTGCTATCCCGGTTGCTGTTCCACCTGTTCCTGCTGCTGATACGACTATGTCGACCTTTCCATCAGTATCTTCATAGATTTCAGGTCCGGTTAGTTTTCTATGGATTTCAGGGTTTGCAGGATTTTCAAATTGCTGTAGGATAAATGAATTTTCTATTTCTTCATGTATCCTGTTTGCCTCTTCAATTGCCCCTGGTATTCCTTTGGATGCAGGTGTTTCTATTAGTTCTGCACCAAATATTTTTATTAGTTTTTTTCTTTCCTCTGAGAAGTTTTCGGGTAGCAATATCTTCAGTTTGTATCCTTTTGCTGCTGCCGCAAATGCTAGTCCTATTCCTGTATTTCCACTTGTTGGTTCTATTAAAACGGTATCTTTGTTTATTTTACCTGACTTTTCAGCACTTTCGATTAAATTTACGGCTACTCTATCTTTAACGCTGCTTACTGGATTGAATGATTCGACTTTTACCAGTACGTCTGCATCTATGTCCTTTGCCAATTTGTTTAATCTTACTAGTGGTGTGTTTCCAATGGTTTCGGTTATATCATTTGCTATTGGTTTTTTAAGTATTTTAATGTTTTCTATAGTCATTTGGTAATCACCTATATTAGTTTTTATTATCTAAAGTATATTTTTTCATTTTTTTAGATTTATTTTTATGCTTTTTTTCCCACAATTTATTATTTGATTATGAATATATATAAATATAACGATTGTTATATTTTTATTTAGGTAGAAATACTTAGGAAAAAACATCAATTACAAGATTCATTTATAATCAGTTAGCAAAATTTTAATGAAGTTAAACGTTTTCAAAAGAAAATCTAATAAACTTCAATAAATAAAGATATTAATATATCAAAACAAGTTATGGAAGGGGAATTAGTCAAATGTTTGAAAGAATAAAGGAAGATATAGATACCGTATTTTCAAATGATCCTGCGGCAAAAAGTACCATAGAAGTGATACTATGCTACCC
>MVJJ01000148.1 GCA_003266145.1 Methanosphaera sp. SHI613 | reverse complement strand
AGATTAGATGTTAATATTATCCCAATCCAGATAAAAAATGCTTGATAAAAAAGACATATCTTCAAAAAATAGGAAAAAAGAAAAAATAATTTAATATGTGACTAGAAATAAAATAATATAAAAATAGAATACAGGTGAAAAATATGAAAAATGACGCTAAAATTTATGACGGAGCAAAAGTTGTAGGGGATGTGGAACTTAAAAGTAACGTTTCAGTATGGTACAATGCTGTGGTGAGGGGTGATCAGGCCCCGATAAGCGTTGATGAAAACTCGAACATTCAGGATAACTGTGTGGTTCACGTCAGCAAGAATTATCCCGTTAAGATTGGTAAAAACGTGTCGATAGGTCATGGAGCCATCATCCATGGATGTACAATTGAGGATAACGTACTTGTAGGAATGGGTGCCATCATATTAAATGGTGCTAAAATATCCAAAAACTGTCTTGTCGGAGCAGGTGCTCTTGTAACAGAAAATAAGGAGTTTCCCGAAGGATCACTTATCATTGGAAGTCCTGCAAAGGCAGTACGTCAATTAACCGAAGAACAGATTAAAGGTATACAGGAAAATGCTGATGAATACATACACCTAGCATTTAATGATAAGTAAAAACATATATTATAATAGCATATAAAAGAATAATCCGAGTGAAAGTATGGTTAAGACTAGAGATATTTTAAATGAATTCAACACATATGTACCTGGCAGGTCCAAGAAGGAAATTATGGAAGCCTATGGAGTTAAGGAAGAGGACATTATCAAGTTAGGCTCCAATGAAAATCCATGGGGAGCATCCCCTAAGGCTAAACAGGCAATAATCGATTCAATTGATGAAATAAACAGATACCCTGAAAGCAATCATGAATACCTGAAAGAAAAGATTGCAGAATATGCCGGCGTTGACCAGAACCAGGTAATCGTTGGTGGAGATGGAGCGGATGAACTCTTTGACGTTCTTGCAAAGGCACTTATTGATCCGGGAGATGAATTTATAGTTCACCCTCCTACATACACTTATTATGAATATGTCTTTAAGCAGCACAATGCAAAGGCAGTTTATGCAAAGTGGATTGTTGATGAAAACAGGTTGGACGTTGATAGTGTCCTTAAAAACATAACAGATAAGACCAAGGCAATATTCCTATGTACACCGAACAATCCTACAGGCGGACTTATAGACAGGGAGGATATTATCCGAGTTATTGAGGCTACCGATGCATTGGTTGTGATTGATGAAGCATATTGGGAGTTTGCCGAAGTAAACAACGTTGACCTGTTGGACAAGTATGATAACGTATTTATCATCAGGACGTTCTCAAAGGTTATGGGACTAGCCGGTTTAAGAATAGGTTATGGATTATCCAATCCGGAATTGCTTGAAAAGATGTCACGGATAAAACCTGTATTTAGTGTAACTGTTGCTTCACAAAAAGCTGTTATTGCAACGTTAAGCGATGAAAAATATATAGCAGAATCCACCAGAAAGGCGATTGCTGAAAGAGAATATCTCTATGACAGCATCAATGATATTGACAGCATAACAATTTATAAGTCCAAATCAAATTATTTGCTGATGGATATACGTAAGACAGGTTATACTGCAGCAGAGTTATCAGAAAAACTTATGAAAAAGGGCGTTATTGTACGAGACTGTACCAGTTTCCAACAGCTGGATGAGTATTATATCCGTATCAGCGTTGAAACTCATGAGAAAAATGAGAGATTTATAGAAATATTAAAAGGTATTGTCGAATAAGAGTACTTATTCAGATACCGATTTCCACTTTTTTTTAATTTAATTTTTTGATGGGTCAGTTTATTTTAATTGTCACCCACCTATTTAAAATAGAAAGAGCTGTTGTTGAATATTCATTTAATGTCTTATCGGATCATGATAGATTAATGCTGCAACCACGCTTGCCTTTTGTTCTACGGTATGTGTTTCTATAATGGATTTGTAGTCTATTATTTCAAGTCCCCTTTTTTCAATCATATACTCGGCCATGAATCTTGCTTCATCAAGCAACTGTTCATCTGACTTGTTTATTCCTGAAGTTTCTATTACACAACCCATCTCTTCTGCCTGTGCATATGCTATCACCGCAGATATCCTATCGCCGGGAGTCTGAGAGTATTGATGGGAAAGTACACAGTTTGTCATTGCACCTACCTCCAATTTCGGCATGTCAATCAATTCAGCATTTGGTGGTAACATGCTGGATACTGGTATTAGGTTAACGTTTCCTATTTTTGCATCAAGTAATGCGTTGTCAAATGCATTTAATTTTGTTGGTCCTTCTGATTTTCCTTTCGTTAATGATATTTTCATTATGCTAAGTCTCCAAAAAATTTTTTTTCTCTTATACTTATATTAGCATATTTAACTTTTTAAAAATTTAGTTAAAATGATAAATATATAAGGATATGCTTATATATTAATAGCATGGAAAATTTTAATAATGAAAATGAAGAGGAAATAGAAGAAACCTTTAAAATTCTAGGCAATCCTAATCGTTTAAAGATAATATGTATTCTTTCAAAAAGCGACGATAAAGAAGCGACAGTCAGTCAAATAGCACAACGACTAAACATAACACAACCTGCTGCTTCACAACATCTAAAACTATTGAAAACAGCAAAAATCGTTAAGTCAGAAAAAAAGGGAAGCAATATTTATTATAAAATCAATACAGAAACCCTGACTCAACATAAAGAATGTATAGATGCTTTATTTCAGATAATATTAAAATAAATAGACAGGAGAGAATATAACTTATGAATAATAATGATGAGAAAAAAGATTTGTCATTTACTCAAAAATTAAGAGAAAACGATGAAATAATAACGAACAATACTGATGATGAAAACAACCTAACATACCCAATATCATCACAAGAAGAAACTACAGCGGATTATGATGGAGAACTGCCAATATTAGTAATACCAAATACGGTATTTCTACCACATACACACCTAACAATTCCTCTTGATAAAGAAAATACCGACAACCTACTAAAAAGCATTAATGAACATCAGGAAGGAATTATCCTAACACCTAAGACCATTGATGAAGATAACTCAAAAATGGAGTTTTATAATATTGGAAGCATATTGAAGATAGAAAATCTCCAAGAGAATAATGCGGAATACACCTTGGAATTGAACGTTAAGGATAAGGTCAAAATTGTTCAGCTACATGAAAATGGAGATTATTATCATGCCAAATATAAGATAATAACGGAAGAAAATACAATCACCGAAGAAGAAGCCGAAGAGATACATAAAAACATCAACGATACCCTGCTTGAAATATCCAAGTTCATACCAAACTCAGAGGTATTCGTCAGAGGAATAATAAACACTGAGGATATTGAAGAAAAAATATCAAGAATATTTCCATATATGAAGATAACTACCTCCAAAAAGCAGGAGTTACTTGAGATAGATTCTGTCAAAATAAGGGTTCTACGTATAATACAGTTACTCATCGAACAAAAGGATGCCATGGGCATACAGATGGACATAGCACGAAGAATCAATGAAAACATGAGTAAAATCCATAAGGAAAACCTTCTGCGTGAACAGATGAAGATGATTCAGGAAGAACTTAACATGACTGACTCATCAAAATCCAGAAAAACATACAGGGAACGAATAGAAGAAGCCAATCTACCGAAAGAAGTGGAGGAAGTAGCATATGAAGAGTTAAATAAACTTGAAAGACAAGGACAGAACAACTCTGAAGAAAACATTATTAGAAATTATTTGGATACAATACTGCAACTTCCATGGCATAAAGAGAAAAAACAGGAAATTGACATTGAAAAAGCCCGTGAACAGATGGACAAGGACCATTATGGATTAAAGAAAGTTAAAGAAAGGATAATTCAACATCTAACAGTTCTTAAGATGAAAAATGAAAAACAAGGTTCAATATTACTATTTGTAGGACCTCCAGGTACCGGTAAAACAAGTCTTGGAAGGAGCATAGCAACAGCACTTGACAGGCCATACATAAGAGCCAGCCTTGGTGGAGTTAAAGACGAATCAGAGATACGTGGACATAGAAGAACATACCTTGGAGCATTACCTGGTAGAATAATAAACGGTATGAAAAAGGCGGGAAAAAGCAACCCAATATTCGTATTGGATGAGATTGACAAACTGACCGCTTCCATAAACGGCAATCCTACCAGTGCACTGCTTGAAGTACTTGATCCGGAACAAAATGATACCTTTTCAGACCATTATCTGGAAGTCCCATATGACTTATCGGACGTATTCTTCATAGCTACCGCCAACTCATTGCAGGATATCCCTGGACCACTTAGAGATAGGCTGGAAATAATAGAACTGGACAGCTACACGAAGAATGAAAAGCTACACATCGCAAAAGAACACCTGATACAGGAAGTACTGGAAGAACATGGACTGACAGAGGATGACCTTGTAATAGAGGATGAGGCATTTGATGCCATAATTGAGGAGTACACCCGAGAAGCAGGAGTAAGAGAACTTAAACGAAAATTAGCGGCAGTCTGTAGAAATACTACTGAAAAGATTGTTGTGGAAGATATAGAAAGACCATTCGTCGTTGACAAAGAAACATTATATGACATATTGGGCAATGAAAAAAGAAGTTACAAACAGGTTAATGACAAGAATCCCACCGGCGTAGTAACCGGCCTTGCATGGACATCAGTAGGTGGAGAAGTATTGTTCATCGAATCGGCGATGATGCCCGGTGAGGGACAGCTGAAATTAACCGGACAACTTGGAGATGTCATGAAGGAATCGGCCCAGATTGCACAAAGCCTTATAAAATCAAGATTTGCAACTGTATTAAAGGATTCCGACTTTGAACATCATGACATACACATACATATACCTGAAGGTGCAACACCTAAAGATGGACCGTCAGCGGGCGTAACATTGCTTACTACCATGGCTTCACTCATAACATCCATCCCAGTGGATTCAAAACTTGCAATGACTGGAGAGATATCACTTAGAGGAGAAGTACTGCCTGTTGGAGGAATCAAAGAGAAGGTAATTGCCGCTCATCGTGCTGGTATCAAAAAAGTTCTTCTTCCTGAGGAAAACATGAAAAACCTGGATGACGTTCCTGAAGAGGTTAAGAATGCTCTTGAATTCAAAGCAATAGAACGTGTCGATGAGGTCATTGAAGAAGCGTTACATATAAAGTTACCGGAACCTGAAAAGTTAGACTTGAATTTAGACGCTATTCAGATATAAAATTATAAATTGACCACCCTACCTTTTTTTAATCTTTTTTTATTGAAGATACTGATATAATGAATGGACAATCCGAATATATTACCTGTCAATAGAATTATACATTCTCCAAAGATATTGTTTTAAAAATGTTTTATAACATTAGGATTAAAGTTAATAATATAGATATAAGTGAGAAATGATAAAGATAAAAAATAAAACAATAGGAGTTAAACCATGAATGCAGAAAAAATAAAATATTGGTTAAATGTTTCAAATGAAATATCCGAAAATGTTGAAAAGGCAATTGATGATTCACGTAAAGATCCGGAATTATCTTCAATAACTAAGATTGGTGCAGATGGTACTCCTACCCATAAAATCGATGAATATGCTGAAAATGCTGCAATAGAAGTACTGGAAAATACCAACAAATCCTTGATATTGATTAGTGAAGAAATAGGAAAAATAAAAATCGGGGACGACAAGGCAGAAATCCTGCTGATATTAGATCCTCTTGACGGTACCAGCAACGCTACAAGAATGATGCCATGCTATGGAATATCCATTGCAATAGCAGACCTTGAAGATGTAGATAACCTGGAAGAGGTGACCCTTGACGACATAGAAATTGGATATGTTAAAAACTTCCCTACCGGAGATGTTTACAGTGCCGTCAAAAATCAGGGAGCAACAAAAAACAACAAAAAGATAAATCCGATATCCGATGTCAAAAAGGTAAGTGATGCCACATTATGCAGTTATGTCTATAGGGCAAAGTCCGAAAAGCTAAGTAACCTATGTTCATCAGTAAGGCGTATGCGAATTATGGGATCAATTGCGATAGAGATGTGTTATGTAGCAGATGGAGCCTATGATGCATATCTTGATATTGGCAAGATTGTAAGGATACTTGATATTGCGGCAAGTCAACTGATTATTCAGGAAAATAATGGAATAGTAACGGATTATGATGGAAATAAATTATCAAGCAAGTTAAAATTAACGGAAAAAACATCAATCATGGCAACTTGTACAAAACAGTTACATGATGATATGATGAGTTATTTACATTAAGGAGGCTTTGCATATGAAAATCGGAATTGTTTCCCGTACAGATAGACAGGATGCTCTTGAACTAATTAAAAGTATTGTAACATACCTTGATGAAAGCAATGTAAGTATGGAAATGGAAAAAAAGATAACCGACATATTAACCGAATATAAACAGTATTCCACGAACATAAATGATATGACATCAGATATTGTATTATGTATTGGAGGTGATGGTACAGTATTATATGCCCAGAATACGTTAAGCAAGAAGAAAATTCCCGTATTAAGCATCAATATGGGTACTGTTGGTTTTTTAACGGAAGTTGATCCAGAAGACATCTTCGAATGCCTGGATAAACTGCTTAGTTATGATTTCTTTATAGAAGAAAGGATGCAACTAGACATATTATGTGATAAGGAGTGGAAAACAGTTCTGAATGAACTGGTTCTTATGACAAATCAACCGGCAAAGATGCTTGACCTGACGGTTTGTGTGGATGATGAAATCGTTGATGAAATACTTTCAGACGGATTGATCATATCAACACCAAGCGGTTCAACTGCATATGCCATGAGTGCCGGCGGCCCGATTGTAGACCCGCGTGTTGATGCTGCATTGATAATTCCAATATGTCCATTTAAACTTAACTCCAGGCCCATAATTGTACCAAGTAGCAGTACAATAACCATCAAATTCAATAGAGCAGATAAAAAAGCTGTTGCCGTACTCGATGGAGTTACTGAAAAAGAGTACAGTCATGATGATGAAATTAAAATTAAAAAATCGAAAAACACGGCTCACTTTGTGAGATTTACCAAGAAATTCTATGACAGCGTGAACAAGAAACTGACCAAAGTAGGACAATAAATCATTCCTGAGTGTTATATATGAGTAGAAATATTTTGATATGCGATGCAAATCATGGCGGATTAGTATTGTTAGATGAATACTCAAAGTACACCTCCAATAATCTTTTTTTCTATGATATTTATGCTAAGTTAAGTGATGAAGAAAAAAGGGATTATTCAAACAAGTACGACGTGACCTTTCTCGCTAATGAAGATATTGAAGATAAGAATTATATTAATGACAATTTCATTAGCATTGCACCGGTACATATGAATCCCATAATCAATAAGGATTATACACACCATGAATTTACATCTTATCTTGTAAACAAGCATAGACAAAGGCATTCCTGGAACTTTAAGATAATACAAGTAACCGGAGTTAAGGCAAAGACAACTGTCAGTTCAATGATTAGGGACATACTGAATGATTATAATATTCTTCTTTTAAACAGTACCGAGTTATCCTATAACTCCAACAATGAAAAAAAGGTATTGGCGGATAATCTCAGCATAACCCCTGCAAGTATAATAACTGCATTGAATATTGCAATGGAAAATGAGTTGTTGGATAAAGTGGATTATTTCATATGTGAGGTTTCATTAGGCGTTATCCCTCATGAATCAATAGGTGTCCTAACCAATATTATCGAAGATTATCCCATTGCAAACAATACATTCAATGCATCTTCTGCAAAGGCAAGCGTGTTTACATGCGACGAGGTAATCTGTCAAAAGGAAAGCTTTGATAAATTCTATGACAATGAGGACAGAAAAGTCATGAAAATTTCATTATATGATGAGGACAGCTTTTTATATGTAAAGAACTTGAAATTGGATGTTTCCAACACATCATTTACCATTTGTCATGACAACAAGGAGTATGATGTCACCTGCTTTGCATTAACCGATTATTATGTTTTAAATATCCTGTTTGCAGTTGGTGTCGGATTGCTGTGCAATATGACTATGGAGGAGGCAATATCCAAAATAAGTGATATTGGAAGCATCAATGGAAGAACATCGTATAAACGGATTGGTGAAAAGATTATAATTGAAGAGATAAACCCCGGACTTAACACTTCCTCCATTAAGAAGTCAATAGATAACATCAAAGCCTTAGATGAAAACTTCAACATCATACTAGGGGGAGATTATGGAATAACATGTGAAGAGATAGATGAGAGTAAATTAACTGATTATCTTAGATTACTTGACAAGAGAGTGGTTCTCACGGGACAACTGGGACATAATCTTAAAAGACAATTGTCTTCGGATAACTTCACATACTCATCTTCTCTTAATATTACCTTGCAGAATATGTTAAAAGATGAAAATACCAACATCATCATGGTCATATACAGAAGTGAATATGCTAAAAAGGTTAAACTGGATATAATTTAAAATTATATGCCTTGAGATGACATCAACCCATTTATCCTATTTTTCTATATGATATCTGTTAAAATATTATTTAATATAGTACAAGTATGAAAAAAACTTTATTAAATATATTGAATATATAATTATAAAGAGTAGAAAAATAATTAAATAATAATTATTTAAGATAAAAGCATAATTTTTTTATTTAATCAAACGATAATCTGTGTAATATTAATAGATATTTTTTAATAAAATAAAATAAGGGGAGGTATGCTTATTGATAGTTGGTACAAGAGGAAGTAAACTAGCAACTACTCAAACACAAACTGTTGTAGATGATTTGGAGAAAATTATTGGAGAAAAGATTGAAACCAAGATTATTAAAACAACAGGAGATAAGATAAAAGATTCACAATTATATAATATTGATGCAAAGGGAATTTTTACGAAAGAGTTGGATACTGCATTAATTGATGGAGATATAGATTTTGCAGTACATAGTTTTAAAGACTTACCTAGCGAATTAAATGACCAATTAACAATAACCGCAATTCCTAAAAGAGAAGCTGTTAATGAAGTTTTAATATCAAATTATTCCTGGGATGAATTACCTGAAAATGCTACATTAGGAACCAGTAGTGTTAGACGTGAAGCATACTGCAAACTTCATGACAAGAAGGTTATAACCAAGCCAATCAGAGGAAATATTGATACACGTATTCGTAAAGTTGAAGATGGAGAATATGATGCTACCATAATGGCTTTAGCAGGTATAAATAGACTGGGACTACAGGAACACATTAAGGAAATCTTCGATGAAAGATATATTGTTCCTCCGGCAGGTCAAGGGGCATTAGCCGTTATGACACATAAGGATTCACAATACAATGACGTGATAAGTAAGCTGAATCATGATGATTCCAGACTAGAAGCCATGTGTGAAAAAACAATACTTGAAACCTTAGGTGTTGGATGTCAATGGCCAGTAGGTGTCAATTCAAAGGTAAATGATGATAAGATATCCATTTTCTGTGAGTTGTTAAGTCCTGAAGGTGAAATTCTGGCAAGAATTGACGAAACAAGCAAAAAGGATAAAGCAATAAGCACTGCCCAATCCATTGGAGAAAAACTGAGAGATGATTCATTATGAAACAGACAAATGTGGGTGTTATCGGAGTAGGAGCTATGGGTTATAACCACGTGAGAATCTATTCCGAACTTGAAAATGCAAATTTACTTGCGATATCAGATATGGTTCGCGGAACATTGGATAATGTGTCAAAAGAATTTAACACCGTAGGATACGTGGATTATGACAATATACTCCAAATCGATGATATAGAAGCAGTCAACATATGTGTACCAACAGTATTTCACCATGATGTTGTAATGAGAGCTATTGAGGCAGGAAAGAACGTTTTGGTTGAAAAGCCAGTGGCAAGCCACATTAATGAAGCACAGGAAATGATAGAAGCTGCCAAGGATGCAGGAGTCATCCTTGCAACAGGACATGTCGAAAGATTTAATCCTGCAGTACGTGTAGCTAAAAGACTGCTTCAAGAAGGCGAAATTGGAGAAGTCGTAACCGCCAACGCTAAAAGGTTAGGTCCTTACCCTCCAAGGATTAGGGATGTGGGAGTTGCAACTGATTTGGCCATACATGACATTGACATATTCAATTACCTGTTTGAAAGTAAGGCCGAAATGGTATTTGCCAACATGAGCAGTAATTTGAAAAACTGTGAATTCGAGGATCATGCAGAAATCATGACCAAATATGAAAATGGTGCTCTAAGCATATTGGAGACTAATTGGCTAACGCCATACAAGAAAAGACAGCTCAACATTACAGGTGTCGACGGTATAATCAGTGTCGATTATGGTAGTCAGAGCGTTACGTTATACAAGGAAAACAACAAGGTTGAAAACGTAAAAGTTGAAAATAAGGAGCCGTTGAAAGAGGAACTACGTTCATTTGTTAATGCAGTTCAATCAAACACAGAAGCGGAAGTAACAGGCCGTGATGGATATGAAGCTTTACGTATTGTTGAAGCCGCAATGAAATCATCCAAAGAAAAGAATTTAGTGTATTTAGAATAGAAAAAGAGGGAATTAAAATGAACTCACAATTAATTGAAAAAGCAACAGAACTAAGAAATAAAGGTTTGACGACTGGTGAAATAGCTGATGAATTAAACATCTCAAAAGATACAACCCAATGGTTAATTTTACAGATGAGTCAAGTTACAAACAAAAAACAAAAACAAAAACCGGATGACTTCGCAATCAATTGGAAAACCATAGGTTCAAGTTCCGAAAGGATGCAGTTTATATCCGCAGCATTAGCTGATTTGGTAGATGAAGAAATTGACGCTGTTGTAGGAATAACAGTCAGTGGAGTTCCTTTTGCTACAATTATGGCAGATTATCTTGGGGCAGAACTATCAGTATTCCATCCTATAAAGCATATGAAAAATGAATCTTCACAGGGAGCTATAAGCCATAACTTTGCCAACATCAAAAATAAAAAGGTCGTTATAGTAGACGATGTTATAACCAGCGGCAGAACTATTACCGATGCTATAAATGTATGCAAATCACAAGGTGCAACACCTGTAGCCGTAACTGTCCTTGTTGATAAAAAAGGTATGACCGATTTGGATAACGTTCCAATCAAATCATTGATTAAAATCAATAAAGTAGGATAATTCGTACTTACCTCTTTCTTATTTTCACTTTTTTTCATGTCAATATTGCCGTCAGATATGCCTATATAGACAAAATGACATAAATCATTATTTACAATACCGATTAAATAATAACTAATTTTAACTATCCATATTTTGATTATCTATCAAGCTACTTAAAAAAAGATATATACTTTAGATTACATAATTATATATTAATATAATGTATATGGTAACATAGAACGGTAATAATAAATTACTACTAGGACAATCATTTTAATCATATAATTACATCAGAAATGTTTAATGGGAGATATATAGTTTGAAAAAAGGAAATAATAAAAATAAAGGAAACAACAACAATAACCAACAGCAAGGAGAAAACATAAGAGTTAGATCACCACGTAAAGGTGAAATTCCAGGTATTGTAGAACAGATATTGGGACACGGAAAACTTAAAGTAAGATGCAACGATAAAAACATCAGATTATGTCGTATACCTGGTAAAATGAAAAAGAGAATCTGGATTCGTGAAGGTGATGTAGTACTTGTCAAACCATGGGATTTCCAAAGCGATGAAAAGGCTGACGTAATATGGAGATACACACGTACTGAAGCCAACTACCTTGAAAGAAGAGGATTCTTAAAAATATAGACAAATGACTTACGGTATAACAGTTAGCAGGATTGAAAAATATGAAACTGATAGAGAAGTTAGAACCGGTATTCATATTTTTAGCTGTTATACTAGGTCTATTATTCAATGACATAGAAATAATCAACCAGATAAGCCCCTACCTAATTACGACTTTTTTATCATTAATGCTATTTACATTATTCCTAGACATACCACTTGAAGAGATTAAACACAGCTTCACCAATTATAAGTTTACTGCCACCAGTTTAATAATCAATTTTCTATGGACGCCACTATTCGGATATTTTCTGGCAAACGTATTTTTAAATGGAAACATAGACCTGATAATAGGCTTTTTTATGCTTATTTTAACTCCATGTACCGATTGGTACCTGGTCTTTACAAAGATGGCAAAGGGTGATATGGCAAGTAGCGTTTCGTTACTGCCGATTAACTTAATATTACAGTTGATACTGCTTCCAATCTATCTGTTATTATTTTTCTCAAACAGCAATACGCTGCAGATACATGATTTGATAAACAGTTTAGTAATATATATCGTGATTCCCTTTGTTCTAGCACAAATAGTCAAATATCTGTTGAAAAATAAGGAGTATGAAGAGAGGATAATCTCATTATTTACAGACAAGCAACTGTTGTTTTTATGCATAGCAATATTTGGCTTGTTTAATAGTGAAAGTTCAGTATTGCTGGATAATCTAAATAGCATATGGATACTTTTCATACCGTTAATAATATTTTTTGTTACAAACACCATACTGGATTATTATCTGTCACGAAGGTTAAACTTTAATTATGAGGAATATGCCAGCCTAACGTTTACTACACTTGCACGCAATAGTCCCCTGGCACTTGCCATAGCGATAAGTTCCTTTGCAAATAATGAATTGATTGCAATCAGCCTGGTTATAGGCCCATTGATAGAGTTACCAGTATTGTATATTATTTCAAGAGTACTTCTGAAGATTAGAAAAAATTATAAAAAGAGTGATCAAATTGAACAAACATTATGATGATGCCGATAATCAGATGCGTAGATTTGAGGAAAGAAAAAGATTGAAAAGTGTTGAAGACAAACAAGTTTCAAGTGAAGTGTTTGATGATAAAACATTGAAAGTATTATATAAGTTAGCCAATCAGGGCTATCTTCAAAGCTTAAACGGTGTTATAAGTACGGGCAAAGAGGCTAACGTATTTCTGGGAGTGGATGATGACGACAATACAGTTGCCGTTAAGATATATAGGATTGTTACTCTCGACTTTAAGAAAATCAACGAATACATAGCAGGTGACCCTAGATTTAAAAGTCATGGAGGCAACAAAAGACAGCTGATTACATCCTGGACACAGAAGGAGTTTAAGAACCTTAGCAGATTATACAATATAGGCGCCAGAGTACCCGAACCATACACGGCCAAGGAAAACGTACTGGTAATGGAGTTTCTTGAACATGATGAAAATGATGCAAGTGCGGCTGTACCATTACATAAGGCAAAGCTTGATAATGCAGAGGAAGTCTTTGAGGAAATTATTGACTTTATGGACGTCTGCTATAACCAGGCAAATCTTGTTCATGGAGATTTATCCAGATACAACATACTGATGAGTTATAATCATCCATATATAATCGATTTGTCACAGGCTACACTAACAAGCCATCCACTCAGCAGAACTTTACTTGAAAGGGACATAAACAATATAATATATGATGCTAAAAAATTTAATGTGGACTTATCCTATGAATACATTAAAAATAAAATTATTAAATAATTTAATATAATAAAAATTACTTATAATTATTTTCAATATAAAACATAAACTTATTTATACTATCGTATACATAAATTAGAGTAGAGTAAGATAAAGATAAGATACTCTAATTATTTCTTTAAAAATCAAAAAATAGAACATTGATGAAAATATAATAATATTCATAAAAATGAATAATAACCTGAATAATCAAATAGATAATCTTAATAAAAACTTATTATTTTAAGATTAGATAATTAATTAAAAAAAATAAACTACCCATAACGATAACTAAAAGAATCTTAGATTATTTTTTTTATTGAGTATAAATCACCTATTATTTAAAAAAAAGGATGTAAACATCGATATTTAAGGAGTTTTTTATAATGGTCAACATAGAATATTTAAAAATACCAAAAGACAGAGTAGGCGTGACGATCGGAAAAAATGGTAAAATCAAGCACCAACTGGAAATCATTACAAAAACCGAACTCAAGATTGACAGTGAAACCGGTAACATTGCCATAAGTTCAACCGATGAAACAGAAGATCCACTGGCAATATGGAAAGCAAGATACATGATTAAGGCTATAGGTAGAGGATTCAACCCGGAAATTGCATTAAAGCTTGATAACGAAGAGTTAATACTTGAAATCATTAACCTACAGGACTACGTAGGTAAAAGCAAAAAGGCTTTGGTCAGACAAAAAGGAAGAATCATAGGTAAAGGTGGAAGAACCAGACAGATTATGCATGACATGTTGGATGTTGAAATCAGTATTTACGGAAAGACCGTTTCATTAATCGGTAAGATTGAAAATGTTCAGATGGCTAAAGAAGCAATCAACATGATACTTGAAGGTTCCAGACAGAAAAGTGTCTATGCATATCTAGAGAAAATGCATGACAAGCTTAAAAGACAGGAATTTGATGAAATGATTCATGGTAAAACCGATGAAAGACAATTCTTAAGAGAAGATCTTGATAGTGATGAGGATTATACCGATGCTGAAGCAGACTATAATCAGGATGCACTTGATAATGATTATGATGATGAACCAGAAGAGATTTTATCAACCGAAGAAACTATAAAAGAAATTATCAGGGAAACTGAAGAGGAAAACAGAAAGAAAGAACTTGAAGGCCAATAAGAAGTACCTTAAAAAAACTTCTTAAATACTTTTTCTTTTAAATAAGCTCCATAATGACAACTATTTTTTAGAAGAATTTTTTTTAATTAGAATGTCAAGATATCTTTTGAACATGAGATGTCATATCCTTTCATAATGATGTGTTAATACATGATATGCAAGATATTTATTCAATGATTTTTTTTACATGAATCGATTACTTCTCAAGACCCCCCTAACTTATACTATTTTTATTAGGAAGGGTATATGCAATGTTTTATATTATAGCATTTACATATAGTATAGTATAAGAGAAAATTCATATTTTAATAATCACCCATGTATATCTGCTTAAGAAATAAATATAATTTTTAATAAAAAATTAATGAAAAGATACTTGAAATCAAATATTATTAACACAACAAAACAGCACATCGTTTTAATAATAAAAAAGTATCAAGTAATACATTGTTGATTTGATATAAAACAATTGGAGGCAAAGAAATTGGAACGTGACACATCCGAATTATTCGAAGAATTTAAGGAATTAACCGCATCAGAATTTTTCAGAAGAAACAAACAGATGTTAGGATTTTCTGGAAAGATAAGATCACTTACAATCGTATTCCACGAACTTATTACAAACAGTCTTGATGCATGTGAAGAAGTAGGAATACTACCGGATATAACAATAGAATTGAAAAGATTAGGAAAGGACCACTACCTATTAACCCACGCAGATAACGGTCCAGGTATACCAGAAGAGTACATTACAAAGGTATACTGTCAGATGTTTGCAGGAAGTAAATTCAGAAACATCCAATCACGTGGACAACAGGGATTAGGTTGTAGTGGATGCGTACTTCTATCACAGATGACCACCGGTCAGCCGGTCAAGATAAGATCAAGATACAAAGACGGAAACCAACTCAAAGGTATCGAAATGACCGTAAAACTTGACGTTAAAAAGAATACAGGTATCATCCTAGACAGAAAAGAATTTGAAACCGACCGTACCGGTTCAGGAATAGAAATAGAATTCAAAGACGTATCATACTCAATGAGTGAACAGGGAGCATACGAATACATAAGACGTACCGTAATCGGTAATCCTCACGCAAAAATAGTGTTCAAAGATCCGACAGGAAGAAAATACACATTTGACAGGGCAACAGACAAGATACCTCCACTTCCAAAAGAGGTACTTCCACATCCAAAAGGTGTAACCGCCGACGATATAATATACCTCTGTAAATCAACAAATAAAAAACGATTCAAAAACCTACTTATGGACTCCTTAAGTCGTGTATCCGCAGCCAAAATCAAAGAGATTGAAGAAGCTACAGGATTAGATATGAACAAAAGACCAAAAAGCATCACATGGAAGGAAGCAGAAGCTGTAGTAAATCAATTTGACAAAATGAAATTTATGGCACCACCAACCAGCGGACTAAAACCAATCGGTAATGAACAGATAGAAAAAGGTATAAATGAGATATTGTTACCTGAATTTTCAACGGCCATAACAAGAAAACCACAGGCATACCGTGGTGGAGTATCCTTTATCGTAGAGGCAGGTATCGCTTATGGTGGAAAAGCAGGACGTCTTGTAGGTCAGCAGAGAAAAGCTGAAATCATGAGATTTGCAAATCGTGTACCATTAACGTTCGACCAGGGAAGCTGTGCAATAACAGAGGCATTGAAAAGTATTGACTGGAGAAGATACGGTATAAGAAGCCTTGATGATGCTCCAATATCAGTATTCGTAAACATCATATCAACAAACGTTCCATACCTCTCCACAGGAAAACAAAGTGTAGCCCCTGAAGAAGAGATTGTACGTGAAATAAGACAGGCAACAATGAAAATAGCAAGAAAACTGGAAAAATACATAAGAACCAAAAAAGCGGCTAAAAACGAGGAAATGAGAGCTAAAATATTCGAAGATCTCGTACCTGTGGTTATCAAACAATCCGCACTTCTTGCAGAAAAGGATGTTCCGGAATACAATAAGATAATGGATGAAGTAACCCACAAAGCCAAGATTATGGATATGAAAAATCGTCTTAAACAACCGGAAATTGAGCCTATGCATATAAAAACCGAAGAACCTAAAATGAGAATACAAACGGAAGATGAAGAATACTAGGAGGTATATATACCATGATGAAACATAAGGAATATGCACTTAACAGACTTAGAGGTATGGGTGATGAAGTACTTGAAAAAATATTGGAAGAGGAAGTTCCAAGTATAAAGATACCATCAAGAGGAACAGGTAACATCATCTACAACGAAGATAAAAGATACTTCGAACTCGGTGACAGAAAAGGTACACGTTCATTGGGAAACGTCAAACAGATAAAGAAAATGGCACAGATGATGTGTGTCGGAAACTTCTGTAAAGAATTAGTAAACATACAAAAGACCGCTACAATGAGGGAGATGTACTACGTATCAGAAGGATGGGATGTCGGATTTGACAACCAGCAGGAATCAAACAACATAACAGAGGATATTGAAGTAACCCTTGGAGTATCACGTGAAAACCTTGGACTTCTACCTGAAGAGGACGGAGCAGCAGTATATGGTGACATAACACTCAGAGATGACGACGTGGAATTCAACGCTCTCAAAATGGGAAAATCAGGTTATTCAATTCCGCCAACAGTTGATGACGTTGAATTCGTAGATAGCGGCGTAGAACGTATCATAGCAGTGGAAACCATGGGGATGTTCCACCGTATGGTACAGGAAAAAGCATACGACAGATTCAACACATTGATTGTAGGACTTAAAGGTCAAGCTGCACGTGCTACTCGTAGATTCATCAGACGTGCAAGTGACGAATTGAACGTTCCAGTATACATCTGTAACGACGGAGACCCATGGGGATTCCACATCGGTATGGTTATAATATCAGGAAGTGCTAAGCTTGCACACGTAAACCATGACCTTGCTACACCAGATGCAAAATTCCTTGGCGTAACAGCATCAGACATTACAAACTATGACTTGCCTACAGATAAACTGAAAGATATTGACGTTGCACGTTTAAAAGAATTATCTGCAGATCCACGTTATAGGGGAGAATTCTGGCAGACTGAAATCAAGAAAATGCTTAAGTTAGGTAAAAAAGCAGAACAGCAATCATTCTCCAAGTATGGACTGGAATATATTGTAGATGAATACTTCCCTGCAAAGATTGGTGCAATAGAAGGCCAACCACTAGAATAGATAAATAATATTTATCATCTTCTTTAAAATTTTTTTGAGGGGATAACATTAATATAAAAGAAACTATAAAGTTAAAAAGTATAATTATTGCAGTCCTGATAATTATAATTTTTTCATTATTGAGCAATGATTCATCAACAATCATACCATTTTTCTTATTTGTCGGTATACTGATGGGAATAATGGTTGGTAATGATAAACAAATTGCATTACTAAACACATTTATCGCATCATTCATAGGATCAATAATAACATTTGCAATATCGACGGTCATAATATATTATACCGAAAGCCCATTATATGCAATAGCTGTAATACAATCGGCCAAGTTTCTACTGATATTTTATGTGGCCATGTCAGTTATTGGTGCTGCAATAGGATACTACATAAGAGATGAACTTAAAAACAAGAGGTGATATCATGGACATAAACTATGTTACCCGGGGAAAAATTGTTCCATTGGGAATAATAATTATCATATTAACATACCTAATCAGTGGAACCTCAACCAACATTACCCCATACATTCTATTTACCGGAATAATCATAGGATTGGTGAAAAATGAGTCAGTTTTAGATGCTGCCGTGGCCGGAGCCTTAGCTTCACTTATAGGATCATTTATAGTGACAATAATCACATTGGTTTTCATGTATATGATTTATGGATCAATATACGTGCAATACATGCTGACCAGTTCTTTAATATATCTGGTATTATACACAATAGTTGGAGTAATCGGAGGAGTGTTAGGTTATTACATTTCAAAAGAACTTAACCTCTAACCACCACACTATTTTTTTATAAACTTTAAAGGAGATGAAAATTTGAACATTAAGATTAAAAATGTGCTGTTTTTCTTAGCTATATTAACGTTAGTGATGGGATTATCCTGCGTAAGTGCTGCTGATGAAGGCGCACATGATAGTCTGAATGATACCGTGAAGAATACATGTGAAAATAAAGTAATTGAGACGACAAACATTGAAAATAATGAAGTGACAAAGACTGATAAGACTATAGAAAAGAATAATCTTGAAAACGAAAAAAGCATTAAAGCTGATTCCAAAATAGATACAACCGCAAAAGTTGAAAGATTTTCAGCCAAAATAGGAGATAACATTCAACTTAAGGCCATCATCAAGGATGAAAACGGCAACAACGTTGACGGTGGAAAGGTATTGTTTAAGGTCAACAAGGAAACAATAAAAGTTAACAATCAAATAAGCTATGCACAGGTAATTGATTCAGAAGCAATACTCAACTATACCATACCAAAATCATGGAACAAGACAATAAACCTTGAAGCCGTGTATGCTGGAACAAGCAAGTATAACAGTTGCAGAAGTGATGTGTTGACATTAAATGGAATGAAACTAGACACAACAGTCACGGTAACATCATATAACCTTGTTTATGGTGAAAACATCAGGTTAGCCTCAAAAGTCA
The DNA here is from genome assembly GCA_003266145.1 of Methanosphaera sp. SHI613. GTDB lineage: Archaea > Methanobacteriota > Methanobacteria > Methanobacteriales > Methanobacteriaceae > Methanosphaera. The sequence goes on along the minus strand of MVJJ01000148.1, from coordinate 13,439 downwards.
TTGATGAAAGGGGAAACCTGGTATCCGGTGGAAAAGTAATATATAAGATTAACGGTGCAACACTCAAATCAAACAATACTGCCATAGAGATTCGTGTAAGAAACGGTTCGGCTATCCTTAATTATACCACACCCCTTTCATGGGCAACTACAAACATCACAATACAGGCAGTCTATAGTGGTAATGAAATCTTTGAAGGCTCAAGAAGCACTTCATCAAGGATTACGGTGAAAGAATCAATAATCAATTCGAACAATCTTATAAAGACGACTAATGATATCGTTTATTTAAGTGTAAACGTTACTGATGAAGATGCTAAGATTATCCCAACCGGAAAGATAAGATTATATCAGAACAATAAACTGATAGGGGAAAATTCATTAATTAACGGTAAACGAGAATTATATCTTGGTAAGATGAGCGCGGGAAATCATGATTTTAAACTGGAATTTGTATCATCAGGTTACAGTAAGACAACAATCCCGGTTAGTGTTACCATAAAAAAGGAAACTCCTATAGTGAATCTGTTACTTGATATTCCACAGGCTACACAAAAGGGGGGTAAATTAGAGTTACGTGCATATGTAACATTCAACAGCAGCAGATATTATAAAACCAACATCAACAAGGGATATGTATTGTTTAAGATAGATAATAAGGAGATTAAAAAGGTAGGAGTAGTTAATTCAAAGGCATTGTACAATTACACCATGCCAAATGACAACTCAAACCATATCATCGATGCATATTACGTGTCCGGAGTCTATGGTAACAATACCGATACGCAGATTATCCAAACGATGGATAAAAGCGGGTTGAACTCCGGGAATACAGCTATAAAAGGAAATAAAAATCCGTTAAACACTAGAATTGAAACAGTAAATGGAATGCCGAACGTCAGCTTAATGACCAATTATGTTTGGGCTGATGAAAACGCTACATATACCCTGACAAGACAGCAATATCAGGAAGTAACCGTAAGGGACAGTTATTCATTATACTTGAATAATTACATGTCAAAATATGTTGCATTCAAAACAAAAGATGAACCTAACGTTTATCATGTGATAAGACGTGAGAAGTGGAACGTTATTGAAAAGGCAATAAATCTTAACCTTGTATTGTCCAATGGTGGATCATATCCTGAAGAGATAACCGCTAAGCTTAAAGGTGTTGAATACACCTACTCTGAAGTAAGGGACATCCAGAACACTTCATACACCTGTGGTCCTACATCAGTTAGTATGTGCAGTCAGACACTGAAAACTTACACATCAGAGTACAGATTATCAGTCAATGCTGGTTCAACCTACTCGGACGGTTCAACAACAAGTGGTCTGGCAAATGCTGCAAGAATGCACAACATGTCTGCAACAATATATTATAATACGACATTTGACAAGGCACTGAATGAACTGGCAAAGGGTGGCTGTGCATTGGTGTTCCATACATGGAATCATTATGTTGCAATACTGGATATAAGTAGGGACAAGACAAAGGTACTTGTGGGTAATCCTTCAGGAAGTTATAATGAGGGAAGTCATGGATTGCCGACAAATTGGCTGAGCGTATCCTATGTGAAAAGTTGTTTCAACAATTATGATACTTCAGGTTTGATATTGAAGTTGGATTATGACTTAGATAGTACAACCAAAAATCAGGTAAACAACATGTACAATAACTTCGGCGTTAAATTCATAAAGTCCGATACGTCAGAGAGAATACCAAACACATAATTAAAATAAGTCTCCCCCCCCCTCATTACACCTCTTTTTTTAAATATATACCATGATGATTTAGTAATCAATCATATAAATAAAGCATATGCGTTTGTTTCATTTATTCACATCATATATTAGATAGAATCTAAAATACCATATATATTATGATGGGCTTGAAAAAAATACTTCTGATAAAATTCATAGCAATAGGCTTTCATGTCCATAAATCATTACATATATAAAAATGTAACATCTTATATAATAATATAGAATATTAGTTTATCTAATATTTGACTAATCGCTATAGAATATATTTATGGATTAGGAAGTAATACTATGAAAAATATTGGAATCAACGGATATGGAACCATAGGTAAAAGAGTTGCAGATGCTGTATCTCTTCAAGATGACATGAAAATTGTTGGAATAACAAAAAGAACACCTGATTTTGAAGCAAAGACTGCTGTAGAAAAAGGATATGATTTATATATAAGTGTCCCGGAAAGAGAAAAACAGTTTGAAGAAGCAGGAATAGAAGTAAGCGGTACTGCTGATGAGTTATTTGAAAAACTTGACCTAGTAGTCGACTGTACTCCTGGAGGAGTAGGTATTGCAAATATGGAAGAAACCTACAAAAAAATAGGATTAAAGGCAATATTTGAAGGTGGAGAAGACCATGATCCTATCGGAACTTCATTCAATGCTGAAGCAAACTATGAAGAAAGTTTAGGCAAAGATTATGTCCGTGTAGTTTCATGTAACACAACCGGTTTATGCCGTACCTTAAAACCTGTAAATGACCTTGCAGGAGTTAAAAAAGTAAGAGCTGTAATGGTAAGACGTGCAGCAGACCCTAATGACGCTAAAAAAGGACCTATTAATGCTATTAAACCAGTTACAACTGTTCCATCACACCATGGTCCAGATGTACAGACAATCATCGAAGGCATGGATGTTATGACTATGGCATTAGCAGTACCTACAACATTAATGCACACCCATAACATAATGGTAGAACTTGAAAACGATGTATCAACCGACGACGTACTTGATGCATTCGAAAAGGCTCACCGTGTAATGCCGATAGATGCTGGTCTTAAATTAGGCTCAACAGCAGAGATAATGGAATTTGCTAAAGATTTAGGTAGAAGTCGTGGAGACATGTATGAAATACCAGTATGGAAAGAATCCGTAAATGTGGTAGATGGAGAATTATTCTACATGCAAGCTGTTCACCAAGAATCAGACGTAGTACCTGAAAACGTTGATTGTATAAGAGCAATGCTTGAATTAGAAGAAGACGGCGAAAAATCCATCTTAAAAACCAATAAGGCAATGGGTATATTATAAATATACTCTCCTCCACACCCTACTTATTTTATATACTCATTATATTCTTATTTAATCAATTAAAAGCTTAATATATGGAAAATCGACCATAAGTATTTTTAATTAAGAATTAGATAAATAGTAATTATTAAGTAAAAAGAAAATAAAATGAAAATAATCATATTATAACAAAATAACTAAGGATGTTGAATAAATGTTTGTTCAAAAAATACGATTAAGTGGACATATCATCGATTCATTCACTCTTCAAAAGGTCATGGACACCATCATCGACCAGGATGGAGATTATGAGATAGAGGAGTTGAATGTTGGAAAACATAACAATGATATCAGTACCGCTAGAATCAGAGTAGAATGTGAAAATGAAAAAAAATTAGATAGAATTTTAGACATGGTAACGGACTTGGGTGCACAGTTAATTGAGGAAGAGGAAGTTGAACTTGTTGCATCAGAAAAAGACGCTACAGTACCCGATAACTTTTATTCAACAACTAATTATAATACAAAAATCTATTATGACAACAGATGGATTAACATAGACAATATTGAAATGGATTGTTTGCTAGTTGTTGACAGCGAAAATAAAACGGCTTGCTGTAAACCATTGAACACGATCAAGAAAGGTGAGCTGATAGTCGTCGGTCACAAGGGAGTTAAAGTTGCACCACCAGAAAAATCACGTGGAAAGAATACTTTCGAATTTATGAACAGTGAAGCATCAGCCGAAAAGCCTACAAGAAGCATCATCAGAAATGTAGCAACACAGATGAAGGAAATCAAGGATAAAGGTGGAAAGATTGTCGTTGTAGGTGGACCTGCAGTTATACACACGGGCTGTGCTCCAATACTTGCGAATTTAATAAAGGAACATTACGTAGACAAGCTATTTGCAGGTAATGCTCTTGCTACCCATGACATTGAAAACGCATTATATGGTACTAGCCTTGGAGTGAAGACAAAAACAGGTGAACTTGTAGCACATGGACATAAACATCATTTATGTGCAATCAATACAATCAACAAGGCAGGCAGCATCAAGGATGCTGTGGAACAGGGAATTCTTACCAGCGGTGTAATGTATGAATGTGTTAAAAACAATGCCCCATATGTACTTGCAGGTAGTATTCGTGATGATGGACCACTTCCTGACGTGATTACCGATTCACAGGTTGCTCAGCAGCGTATGCGTGAGGAGGTTCAGGATGTCGATATGGTAATCATGATTGCAACGCTTCTTCATAGTGTAGCAACTGGTAATCTGATACCAGCACGAATCAAAAGTGTATGTGTAGATATAAGCAATGCCAGCGTTACAAAACTAGCTGATCGTGGCAGTGCACAGGTTATCAGTATCGTAACGGATATCGGATCATTCCTACCAATATTGTATGAGGAATTACATAATCTTGAAGAGTAAAGAATCTTATTAGAAAATAACATAATGAGGTTTATATATGAACATATTGAGTATAGTTTTATTGATTGTGGGTTTTGTACTTCTTATCAAGGGTGCCGATTACTTCGTTGAGGGTTCAAGTGACCTTGCGAATAAACTGAAGATTCCCTCAATGATTATCGGACTAACGATTGTAGCGTTTGGTACTAGTGCACCTGAAGCAGCAGTATCCGTAGCATCAGCAGTAACGGGCAGTAACGCCATTGCCGTGAGTAACATTATCGGAAGTAACATCTTTAACATGCTTGTTGTTGTAGGTGCAACTGCAGTCATATATAAGATAACGATTGAAGAGGAAAGTCTTAAAACAGATTTTCCAGTTTTGATGATAAGCTGTGTTCTGTTGTTAATATTTTTAGTGACAGGAAATCAGATAAGTCGTATTGAAGGAATCATATTCCTTATTATCATAATAGCATATATCTCATGGCTTATAATCAAGGCAAAAAAGGACAAATCCAACATGTCTGTTGAAGAATCCCATTTGTCAACGCCGATAATTGCAGTATATATCATTTGTGGATTAATTGCGATTGTTGTAGGTGGAGATTTGGTTGTTAACTCGGCTAAGGATATAGCTCTCAGTTTAGGTATGAGTGAGACGCTTGTTGGTCTTACCATCGTAGCAGTAGGTACGTCACTTCCTGAGTTGATTACCAGTATTACGGCTGCACTAAACAAGAAGCAGGATATCGCATTGGGAAATGCTATAGGAAGCAGTATTTTCAACATATTATTCATCCTGGGTTTGACCAATGTAATAAGTCCTATTCAGACAACACAGGTAATGTTGATTGATACTGTTGTAATGATAGTTCTTCTTGGAATCTCTTACATACTGGCATATGACAAACAGGACTTCAACAAGAAGGACGGTATTATATTACTTGCGATTTTCATAGTATACATGATATTCATTATCATTAGAAACTAATCCCCACTATTATTTTTTTTCTTGGCATCAAATTATTTTGAAAATCTTTGATTTGACAATGATTTTGAAGTCACTTTTTGAAATCTGAACACGCCACAACTTTTTAATGATTGGTATTAGTTAAATATTTAAGTGTTTATATGTAATATTTAATATGGAAGGTGTTATTTATTATAAATATAAAATTTAATAAGATATTAACTATACTATTTATCCTTTCAATATTCATGTGCTTAAGTTGTATTTCTGCAGCAGATGATAACAACTTAAGTACCGAACATAAAGTAATATCAAATGACAATTCAATTATATCAGATGTCAATACAAACACTAAACAAGTAAACAATGACATCTATATAGAAGACAGTCAGAAAACAGAAAACTATGATTACACAAGCAGCATCAAAAATGACAAGACAAGCGACGATGACATAAATCCAACCACAGCCGACACTACAACACAGAATGCAAGCAAAACAATTGAAAAGGATGAAAACAACCTAAAAGAAAATGACAGCCCGGATGTAATATACATCAGCAATAAAGGTAATGACAATAATATTGGAAGCAGAAACAATCCAATGAAGACCATTAAAAACGCTTTGAAAAAGGCAAACAATTATGACATACTATACCTTACAAGCGGAACATATCTCGAACATGGAATCCTGATTAACAAAAACATCACCATAGTAGGAGAAAATCCTAAAACAACCATCATTAATGCTCAAAACAAGCACCTATTTACAATAGCATCAAACGTCAGAGTCAGCATAAAGACTTTAGCCATTAAAAACGCATTTGATGAAAATGGTGGTGCAATATACAACAAGGGTGATTTAAGCATAAAACACTTGAGAATATATTCAAACGAGGCCAAAAATGGTGGTGCAATATACAATAAGGGAAAACTCTACATGTTCAAGACATTATTTACTGTAAACACTGCCAAATATGGTTCATGCATATATAACCTCAATAGTTTAGAGGCAAACAAATGCGTATTCGCAACTAACAATGCAGTCCAATTTGCGGCAATATACTCAAATGCTTACATGAATCTATTATCATGTAACTTTACAGACAATACCAATTCAAGCGTATTCATAGAAAAATCAACCAAGAAATCAATAATAGATTCCTGTTTATTTGAAAACAGTAAAGCAGTGCATGGTGCAGCAATCTACAATAAAGAATCTCCATTGGAAGTTAAAAACACTTACTTCGAGAAAAATATTGCTTCAAATTACGGAGGAGCAATATATACAACCGGAACTACCACCGTGAACAATTCCAAATTCGTAAACAACAAAGCAGGTGATGGTGGAGCAATTGCAAGTAAAAACATATTGACGGTCACATCCACATCCTTTGATGGCAATAAGGCTACAAATGAAGGAGGAGCAATTTACAACAGCTATGACTTAAGCGTGAAAAACAGTAGCTTCGAAAACAACAATGCAATAAACGGTGCGGCAATAAGCAGTACATCCAACGTCAACAAGAACCTGAACATAGACTCATCACGATTCCTGTTAAACAAGGCCCAACTTCATGGATCTGCAGTATACGTAACAAACAAAAACCAGCTGGTACTTAAAAACTCATTGATATCCTACAATACAAACCGATCAGTATACGTCAGATGTGACAATGGAATATCAAACACGATATACAATTGTAATTTCACAAAAAACCTTGGTGATACCGGTTCAGCAATATTCAACCATAAATCAGTACTTAGCATAACAAAATCCACAATAACAAAAAACAACAACACAGTCAAAGGAGCCATATACAATAATCATGGAAAAACAACCATAAACTACTGTATTATTGGTGAAAATAACAAGATTGACGTATCCAACTATAATGGAAGTGTTAACGCCGATTATAACTGGTGGTTAAAGAATTCTGTTAATGCACAAAATGCCAACGGATTTAAGATAAACAATTGGGTTTACTTCAAACTCGACAATCAAAACTATGACGTGAACAAGGCAAGTACAATAACGGCTAGATTGAATCAAGTCTACAATGGACAATCCTTTAGCAATATTGATGCTTCAAAACTTCCCGAGATAACAATCGACATCACGGTAAATGGAGCGGGCGTATCCCAGTCAACCGAAAAGACAGTACATAATGGAGTACTTAGTACAAGTGTCACTTTCACCAAGGATGGAAGTGCAACTATTAGCGCATACACATATAACTGTAAATTGACCGAGGACGTCAGCCTTAAAAGCAGTCTGATTAACTCAAAGATAACCTCATACTTCGTACAGATAGGTTACAGCATAACAAGAAGCATAGTGAATACGTGGATAAACGTTGGAATCACTGACGTATATGTACAGACGAGAGTTTCAACAGGTGATACTGCAAACTTAAGAAACGTTGCTGCATTATGTAAGAATACTCCTATTCGTGTTCATGCTTGGGTGATATGTTTCTCAGGTGACGACGTGTCCACATCAAGACAGAACGAAATAAGATCATTTGTAAGAAATGTAATTAAGATAAACGGTGTAAACGGTGTATGTCTTGATTATGTAAGATATTCCGGATTAAGGCCAAGTATCGTTAATCCATCCATAATTACAAACTTCGTAAAATCAGTAAATACCATAATTAAGGATTATGATAAGAATATACAATTATCAGCATGTGTATTTGCAGAAAAAGCTGGTACGAAGACTTATTATGGTCAGGATTACCTTGAGTTAAGTAAGTATCTTGACGTGATGCTTCCTATGATATACAAATATGAATATAACGCAGGACGTAGCTGGCTACAATCAAATACCGAGTATGTGGTTAGTCATGCCAAGTACTGTAAGGTAGTTAGTGTACTTCAAAGTTATGACGACAACTTGAACAGATTATCCAAGGCAGAACTTGAAGGTGATGCCAAGGCAGTCATGGCCGGCGGTTCATACGGTTATAGTATATTCAGATATGGATTAATCAGCAGTTATCCTAGAAGCGCCATAAACCTATCATAATTGAATAAAAAAAATCTTTAAAAGAAATATTTTAAGGGATTAGAGGTTAAAACCCTAATCCACTATTTTTAATACGGACTGACATGTTGCATGTAGATAACAGTTTGTCTGACCTGTTTTTAATATCATATCATAATAGCCTGCCTTGAGATTTGGCAGAGTGTAGTTATAGTTTATGATTCCGTCAACGGCGTTTACGTTGGCAATTGTTATTCCGGCTATTTTTATGTTAACAAGGTGATTTGCCCTGATGATGTTTCCGTTTTTATCCGTGAGGTTTGCCTTGACGTTTATCATGTCATTTCTGTGGGCTGTGATGTTATTTGTGTTTATCTGTTGATAGTTCTTTGTGACAAATAGTTTGAAGTTGGTTGTTGATTGTATGACATTCTGTGTATCGGCAGTCACTATTGTTATGTTATATTCCTTCTGTGAAAGGTTGTCGGGTAATTTATATTGATATTCTATTTTTGAGTCTGTTACGTTCATTGTTGCTATTGTCAGGTTGTTTATCTTTATCGCGACAGGTATTCTATCTGTTGCAGGCTTATTGTCCTTGTATATTGTGGCCCTGATGGTTATTGTTGAATTTGCATTTGCATATATGTTTCCTGCGGATACCTTGACAGGGTCTCTTGTGTTTATTAATGTTCCGTTCCACTGGGAGCTTTCATATATTCCTGTCGTGGCGGATTTTATGGTTATGGAGTAGTTTGTATTGTTGTATCCGTTAGGGTATGTTGCTATTATCTTTCCATTTGTCGTGTTTGTTGTGAGTATTGTAAGGTCATTTAATTTTATTACTACGGGGACGGTCTTGTTTACTCTCTTGTGTGTTATGCTGTCGTAGAGTTCTGCATTGAATATTATCTGATTTCCCTTTTTGGAATAGATGTTTTCTGACTTGATGTATGTTTTTCTGTTTTGTAGTTTTAATGTTATGTCTTTTGTACTGGATGAGTATGTCTTTGTTTGGCCAGCGATTACTGTTATGTTATATTGGCTTTGGGTATGGGAAGTGTTGAGTTTAAATTTGTACTGCAATAGTCCGTTCTGGAAAAATCCCTGATAGATTATGTTGTTATCCATCATTATTTGAACAGGGGTCTTTGTTTGTACAGGCCCATTGTTGTCGTTTAATGTTAAGTTCAATTGTACTTCTTCCAGTTTAAGACTTGATATGACGTTTGGTGATGAGATGTATGTGTTGTTTCTGTTTACGTTCAAGGTTATGTTTCTTTTTGCCTGCTTATATTCTGTGGAATTGTTTGTAACTATTTCTATTGTGTATTTTCCCGTGCTTTCAGGTGAGGTTATGTTTACTTCAAGCAATCCGTTTTCGAATGTTGCGTTTATTGTCTGATTGTCGTATTTTATTGTAGCGTTGATTATGTCACGTATTAGGTTTGATTCATAGTCTGTGAGGTTTGCCTTGACTGTTACGGTTGAGTCGGGTGTTGATTTTATTGAAGATAACGTGTTTATGTAGATTGTTTTTGGCGTGATTATTTTTTCTATATTTGTTGTGTTGGATGAGGAATCGTATCGTTTTGATCCGGAATACTCTATGGATAAGGTATAGTTTCCGCTTGGATAGCCTGTCATGTCATAGGCTGTTGTGGCCGTGTTGTTTGTAACGTTGCATGTGTCTATTAATGAGCCGTTTAGGTATACTTTTATGCTACCTTCATTTATATTTGAATAATCCTTTGCATAAACATAGGCTGTTATGTTAAGTGTGTTGTTGTTTGACAGATATTTTGATATGCCGGTGGTGGTGTTTGTTCTGTTATGCTGCATTGAGCCGTTTAGTGTTGAATCGTTGAAATAATCGGAATTTGTATAGACTATGCTGATATCATATGCGACGTTCGGAAGATACTCAGGAGGCAATACTATTTTTGCCTGGTTATCTGTCACATCTGCAGTGTCGACCAGTTGTCCGTTAACATAGAAATTGACTATTCCATCATCTACTGTTTGATTGTATGAGTACAGGTTTAGGTTAACGTTTATGAGTCCATCATCATCGATTGTCGTGTTTTTAATGTATAATGTTGTTTTATATTTCTTTAATGTTAAAATCGTGTTTGTTTCGGATTGCTGATATTTGTCGCTTCCATAATATATGATTTTTAGGTTATGTTCTCCATAGTCTAGTGTGTCCGGGATAACATATTCGTAGCTGACAGTGTTGTTGGTTATCTGTGATGTTTGAATTGTCTCATCATCAAGGAAGAATTCTACAAGTCCCTCATCTGTATCGTCAACGTAGTTGTATACTGATGCCCTTAGTGTTACGGGATTATTTCTATATGCTGTGATGTTATTTGAGTAGATGACTGTTTTTATTCTGTTTACCTTTAGTGTCGTGGTGTATGAGGCGTCATCAAAGACGTCACTATCAGTGTATCTTATTATTAGAGGATATGTTCCTTCAAGGTAATTTGTCAGATTAAGTGAAATGACTGGTTTGTCTGATGTGACATTGCCTGCATAGACAAGCAGGTCATCGACGTAAAGCTCTATGACACCATCCACAAGCCTTGTATCGTTGTTTATTGTTATTGTCACGTCACTTTGTGATGCGTGGTATGCTGTTATTGATGGGGTGTATATTGTCAAGTGTCGTTTTTCAATGTTTATCAGCTGGTAATCATCCAATGATTCATAGTAGTCATCACCATCATAGGTTATTCTTATTATTTGCTGGTTATAACTGCTTGGCAATATGATGTTGGCTGTCGTTTCGTTAAGAGCTACGGTTTTTATCAGTTGGTCGTTGTAGTATAATCCGATGCTTGCATCCTGTACATATTCACCATCTGATAATAGGTCAAATGTTATGTTGATGTCATTGTCCTGGCTGAATTGGCTGCTGAAGTTGTCTATGTAGGTAGGATGCCTGTTTATTATAAGGTTTGCATGTGTATCTGTTGATTCGTAGATTAAGCTTGCCGTATACTCGACGTATATGTCATGTACTCCTACCTCATAGCCGTAGGTATCAAATAGGAGTGTATTGTCCGCGTGGGATAGGTTGTGTGTTGCCACCACATCGTCATCAACGTAGAATATGAGCACTCCTTCTGTAACGTCACTGGAGTTAAATTGTACATTGATGAATGCGTTTTCGTTTACGTTACATGTTACATCGTCAACATGTATTGATATTGCTTCTTTTTCTCTTGGTACTTTCTTGATGTTTGCCTGTTTCTTGTTTATAACTTTTGAATCTGAGCGTTCATCAAGATACTCGTCTGAAGTGATCTTTTCATCGGGGTCACATCCACCCGATATCTGATGGGTGGTTGTTTGTATGTTTACATCCTTGGATGTTGAACTATTTTTATCATTTAATTTGTCCATATTTGATTCATGCATCATGATTTCATCATAATCATCATCTGATCTGATTGTATTGTCATTTACTGAACAATCATATCCGGTATCCAAACTTGCTGCTGAAATTGTTTGAAGACCAAATACCAGTATCAAAGAGAATATGACCAGTATCATGATATTTTTAGAATTTCTCATTTGATTTCTCCATTATTTTGATTGTCAGAGGAAATAGTAAAACTTGTTCCAGATTTATGATGTTATATTGAAGAGATTTTTTTACTATTGTCCTCCAATTATATCATATGTATGATACTGGACACTGGCACAAAAGGCTACTTTGTATGGCAAAAAATTATTTTCCACATGATGTATTGATGAGATTACCTGCAAAGATAAAAGTATTATATTATTATAATTATAAAGATATTATTAAGTGAGAAATTAGAAAGAAAATAATCTTTTGGAAAATTGATATATAATTTAATTGAATAAATATTTTGGAGTTTAAGATATGAAAATTGTTGAAAAAAAGATAGCAGATCAGAAAGTAGCTTACGTACCACATATTGATAGTTTCAGTAAACTTCCGGAGTTTATTGAAGAAGTAGCTCAGCTTATCCATGATAATGGATTGGAAGCCGTTGGTTTTCCATATGGATCATATGATAATGACCTTGAAGAACATGCTGAAAATGATCAGATTTTTGAGGTGGGTATGCCTATCAAGGATTTCTTTGCTGATGGTAAACCTGCCGGTCGTATGGGTAAATTAGGATTGAAGGAATTAACGGCTCATACTGTTTTAGCTGCCAGACATGTGGGTTCTCATAAGAACTTCAATGAGTCCATACGTGAAATGGTGGATTATGCAATTGAAAATCATTATGATATTGTAGGTCCTATAACGGAGATTTATCTTCCAGCCAGTGAAGATACACCTGTCGAGGAAGTTCAGACAGAGATTCATTTGCCTGTCATCTATATGGGCCCTAAAAGAGATTAAAAGACCTTATTTAAACCCCTTATTACTATTTTTTAAATAATCGATTTGTTACTGCTTTTTTTAGAAATTATCGTTAAATAGATTTGAAAGAAGTATTAAGCGGATAATAATTATCAAAATATACACATGAGAATACGGTTGAAAATGTTATTATTCTAAAAAATTTAGTTGTAAAAAAAGTTATGTAGTATAATAGAAGCAGTTTTAACTGTTCTATGTCTTAGCTATAATATCATTGCTCAGGATAGTAATTGTGTAGATTATTTCCCTTATTAAAAAGAATGTAATATTTAAAATTATTATTATATAAATGAAGTTTTTTCAAAATCTTTTTGAGTAAAAAAAATTTTGAATTATACTATATAACTTACCATGAATTTTTAATTCAATAGTTCTTCTTTTATATGAATTTTAAATATATTCATTCTTGTATAGCTAATTAACTAATATAATTTATATTATTACTAATATATAAATTTACTTTTTTATAATAATACAAATAATACATAAACAATGACTTATAATTTCCATGAAATAATAGAAATAGTGTCCGTTAAAATAAGTTTAATACTTAAATTATCATTATTTTTATAAAATTATCGACAAAATAGTAATAAATAAT
>MVJJ01000045.1 GCA_003266145.1 Methanosphaera sp. SHI613 | reverse complement strand
ATGGTTAACTCGTCACCGGCCTGTGTGAATACACCGGTGTATGCTGTACCTTCGTTTCCGGTAAATGTATCGTTGGTGAATGTTGCACTACCTTGTATAGTTGCTACACCAGTATCGTATGCAGTGTTGTCTTCATATACATTGTTTGATGAGGTTAATGTTGTACCAGGCATTGTTAATAGTACACCGGAACTTCCTTCTTCCTGTGCTTCGTTTTCCTTGAAGGTGTTGTTTGTTACTATTGCTGTGTATGCGCTGTTACCGGTATTTAATACGATAGCTCCACCCATGGATAATCTGTTACCACTACCTTGACCTTTGACAGTGTTTTTGGTGAAGTTGTTGTTGGTAATGTTTACCTGTTGATATGTATCTATTGCTCCACCGTATAATGCAGTGTTTTCAACGAAGTTGTTTTTGTCTATTGTTACTTTTTTAGTGTTAACTATATCATTGTTGTTTATTGTTATTGCTCCACCGTGACGTGCTTCATTATTTGTGAAATTGGATGTTTTTATTGAGATTGTGTTGGTGTTATTTAGTACTAGAATTGCTCCTGCTACTCCACCATCACCATTTGGTTCTACATCATTGTGTGCTGCAATGTTTTCTACGAAGTTGGATGTTTCAACGGATAATTCTCCGAGGGCACAAATTGCTCCTCCACCATAGTCATTACGTCCAGCAGCTTGATGTGTGGTAACTTGATTGTTTGTGAAGTTTGATTTTTTAACTGTTAATTTAGTACCGTCAGAATAAATTGCACCACCATAGTATAATGCCTGGTTATCTTCAAATACACAATTATTAACTGTTAATGTACCATGATTTATAACAGCTGCACCTTTATCTGATTTTGCATTTGCAATGGTTAAGTTATTTAGTTGAACAGTTTTACCTTGTGCAACTGTTAAGAATTGCATACCCTTAGCGTCAATGGTTTTACCATTACCTCTGATTGTTACAGTACATGAGTTGTTTTCAAATACTATTGGCTCGGTTTCAGTGTAATCTGTTCCTTCTAGTGAAATGGTCACAGCTGCTGTACCAGTATAATCATTGTTAATCTGTTTAGATACTGCAACCAGCTGAGCATAATCTGTCACTGATACACTAGGATTCATTGTTTGAAGACTATTTATGTTACCTAAGCCATTGATTGTAACATTACTCATGGATTTTGTTAGTTCACTCATGTGGAGATTTATGGCATATCTGTTTGAATCACTAATGTTAGTGTCTGTTACAACTAAATTACTGTAATCTCCTTTTATGGTACTTCCATAACTATATGTTGCATTGTTATCCTTGAACTGACAATCTTCAATTGTCATTGAACTTGGAGTGGTTGAACTTTGATAGTGTTTATCCCATATTGCAGCTCCATCATGTGCAGTGTTTTCTATGAAGTTGCTGTTGGTAATTGTTACATCCATACATTCTGTTTTATTGGTATTTGCATAATATGCTCCACCGTAATATGCACTGTTTTCGGTGAATGTACAGTTATCAATAGTACTGTCTGGACCACTGTTATATATTGCTCCACCATAACCTTGTAGACTTTCAGCAGTACTTGCCTCAGGTGCAGTGTTTTTGGTAAATGTCACGTTTTTAAGTGATAAACTACCAGCAGTACCATCTAAAACCATGTTGTTTACACATATTGCTCCACCTAGTGGGTTACGGTTTCCTGATCCTATACCTTTAACGCTGTTTTCTTCAAAGGTTGAGTCTTCTATGATTAAGTCATTGTATGTTTCTATAGCTCCACCATAGATAGCTTGGTTTCCAGTGAATGTTGAACCGATGATTTTTTTAATTCCCTGGTTTCTACCTTGTGAATCATATACAAGTATTGCTCCACCGTGTCTACCTTTGTTGTTGGTAAATGTACAATTATCAACTATAAAGTCAGAAATACTGTTAACTACGCCTATGGCTCCACCGTTAGCACCGTTACTTGATGAAGAAGTATCTGTATATTCACCGATGTTAGAGTCAAACTTGGAGTTATATACATATAATGCTCCACTTGTATGGATAGCTGCACCGTCATCACCATTTACTCCACCAATTATGCGGTTGTTTGTAAATGTTGAATCACGTACTGTGGTTGTTCCTTCATTGTATATTGCTGCTCCTGCTGCTAATCCAGTAGTAGGTTTCTGTGCAACATTATCTGTGAAGTTTACATTATTAAGATTTAATGTACCATAGTTTGCAATTGCAGATCCTTTGTCAGAAATGGTATTCTTGATTATTAAATCGTTAAGATTTAATGTGAATCCTTCGTTTACCGTCATGAACTGGTATGTGTTGGATCCGTCAATTGTTGCACCATTACCGTTAATGGTTAATGTTTTAACTTCTGATGTATCTGAACCCCATGATATGGATTTGTCTATACTATAGGTTGTACCTGCAGTCAAGTCAATTTGGCCGTCGTCGTTCGCTGTTCCTTGCTGCTCAATATCAGCAATGTCACTTTTTATGTCTGCATAGTCATTTGCATTATATTGAAGCTGTGCTGATTTGATTTGAACATCTTGCTTTATTATCTCATTACTCTTTTGAACATCATTCGATGCTGTAACGGCATCGCTTGTTATGGTATCATCGTCTGTCGTGGCAACCTGATTATCATCAACTGCCGCTGAGACTCCTCCTATAATTAATAATGTCACAAAGATTAATGAAATAAATGTAAAAATTTTTACATTTTTCTTATTCATTTTTATCACATTATAATTATAATTACATCAATAAAATATTTTTTAATCTAATAATTACTTTGTATAAAGTAATTCTTTTTATTAAATTTTTTATTGAATGATTTTTTTTATATTTATCATAATTTATATAGTTTTTATCAATTATTCCTAATAATTATAAATTATTAAGTGATAATTTTCTTTGGTAAATGTTAAAATAAACTATCAGATTAATTAGTTCTTGTCAAATACTATGATACTATTATCACATCATAAAATAAGTTAAAATAATTGATATCTATGATTTTAAATCATAATTAGGGGGATTATATAATATTTTATCCAATAAATATTTATTTTATTGGTTGATTTGTTAATTTTCATAAAAAAAGTTAAGTTGGGGTTTATTCATTTTTCATTTTGTATTTCATCAGGATAACGATATCTTTCTTCTTTGCTCATCGATTCGATTATTGCCTGATTTTCTTTTCCTTTTTTTCGGGAATATGTAAAGCATATGATTGCTATCACTAGTGTAAATATGGC
>MVJJ01000097.1 GCA_003266145.1 Methanosphaera sp. SHI613 | reverse complement strand
TTCACTGCTTCCTCCACCAATATCCAATAGTATTCCATCATCACATGGTATTTCCATCATATTAAGTGAATTAAAGCTATAATCTGCTTCCTGGTGTCCTGTCAAAATATTTATATCTACATTTAATTCACATTTAACAGTTTCTAATACTTCCTGGGTATTGGTTATATTTCTTAGGCTTGCCGTTGCAAAGTAGTAGGATTTATCCACATTCAATTTAGAGGAGTATTCTTGAAATTTCTTTAAGGTAGAAAGTAAAACTGTCATACCTTCTTGTGTTAATTGATTATCTTCTCTGTATGAAATTAATCCTACGCGTTCATCATTTTTTATTATTGGTTCTATTGTCTTATTGTCATAGTTATATATCTTATATTTGATAATGCTAGAACCAATATCTATTATAGCATATTTCATTCTTTATCCACATTTAAAGTTTATATTCTTTATATTTATCTCTTTTAATATATAAATTAAATATAAAAAGGATAGTAATGTCTATAAAAAGTAGGATTTTTAATAAGAAAGATATAATCGATGAATAATAATAAAAAAATAGTTGGGAATTAGTGATTATTTATCACTATTCCAGTTAATAGCACCATATGCTATACATATTAACGTGATAAGAACACAGCCAAGGTATCCTCCAAGAATCCAAGGATCTGATAAACCTAATATTTCAATCATGCTTTTTCACCATCCTTAGCTCTAAACATAGCATCAATCTCTTTTTCTTCCTCTTTTGTGTTGTGCGTAAGAAGTGTTACCACTATTGTTATGATAAAGGATAACGGTAGAGCTATTACCATCGGATCAACGTATGGCCATGGCATTGATGTGAATAAAACAGCCTGTCCTGTCAACATCTTACATAAGCCTATTCCCGCTGCTTCCTTTTGATGGGTAAATAACAAACAGAATAAACTGATTATTGTTCCGCCAACAATACCTGCTATAGCTCCCTGTTTTGTTGTACGCTTCCAGAACAATGCACAGATATATACTGGCATGAATGCGGCTGCACATATTCCGAAGAAGATTGTAGTACCCTGTGCTACTACACCAGCCGGTAAGATAAATGCCAATATTACAGCGATTATTATTCCGACAAGGATACCTATACGATTTAAACGTAGGCTTCCCCTTTCATCCTTTCTTGTTGCCGAGAATACGTCATGACCCATGGCAGATCCCTGTGCATGGAATTGTGTACTTAAGGTACTCATTGCCGCACATAATAATGTCAGTGTAAATATGTATGTAAACCACTGTGGCATGGATGATGAGATGAATGTAGGGATGATTTTATCCACATTTCCACCGGCTGCCTGAATGGCTATTTGACCTGTTGTCTGATAGAAGTACACGTTTGAAAGTGATCCTACTACATAAGCTGAGAATGTGGCGACAAATATGAATATTCCACCAACAAGTACTGCCCTGTTTAGTTCCTTATTGCTGCTTACGGTCATGAATCTAACAGCCAGTTGAGGCTGAGCTATTGCTCCTACTCCTACACCAAGTATAATTGACGTTACCAAGTTCCACCAGAACACACTACCGGTCTTGGGGAATGTTGTCCATCCTGTTGCCCCGGTGGCCTTTGCACTTGCCGGAAATAGTGGTGCCATATTGCTTAATGCAGTATGTGCATTTGTTACTCCACCTAACATCCAATATATGCTGATGAGTAATACGAGCATTCCGAAGAACATGATTACTCCCTGTAATGCATCTGTATACATTACTCCTTTTATTCCACCGAATATTACATAGAATCCAATGATTACTGCCAGTATTATAATTGCGAGTTGGAATTCTACACTTAATGTTGTTTCTAAAAATCTTGCAGCTCCGATTAATACGCTTGCTGCATATACAGGCATTGCACCAAAGACTAACAATCCACTGAAGTATTGTATGAATTTACTGTTAAATCTTTTTGATAGGAATTCTGGGAAGGTCATGGCATTTAAATATTTACCCATGGCTCTTGTCGGTTTTCCAAAGAAGATAAATGCTAAAAATATCCCAACGGCAATATTTAAGAATACTAACCATAGGATACCCATACCATTTGTACCGGCCAGTCCACCAAAACCTACTATTGCCGCGGTACTTATGAATGTTGCACCGTAACTTAATGCCATAATGTATGGATTTGTTTCACGTCCGGCAATTAAGTAATCTTCATTACTTGTTGTACGTTTCCAGGCGATATATCCTACCAGAACCATCATTGCAATGTAAACCAATATTATTATTGCTAATAAATAATTCATGATATCTCCTTTTACTTTTTTTTTGTTTTGAAAAGTATTTTTTTCTATAATATTTATTTTGTTTAAACTACTTTATTAGCTTATTGTAAATATTTCATTAACTATTTAAACTTTACTTTAAGCTTGCTGTATTAATTATAAAAAAAATGGTTTTTATTAAACAATATCATATTTTAATCAGATATTGTTGGATATAATCTAAACATAATTAAAAAAGAGATAATTATTAATAGAATATCGTCAATTATTTTAAAAAAAATAAAAAGGTGGTTATTTCTTATTTTTACGATAACTTGATGGTAAAACGCCCATTTCTTTTTTAAACGCTTTTGTAAATTTACTGCTACTTTTATAACCAATCATGTTTGCAATTTTGGATATAGGATAATCCGTGTTTTTAATTAACTCCTTTGCTCTTAAAAATTTGTATTCTCTGTACCATGTGTATAACGGTTTGCCGTACATATCCCTAAAACAATTTTTTAAAGTAGTTAAGTTTATACCATAACTGTTTGCCAATACCTCCAATGAGATATAACTTGCTATGTCTCTTGACAGATGGTTTTTAATCTTTCTGACAACACGTATCTGTGCATCGGTATATGTCTTATAATTGTTGTCCATAGCGCTAATGTTCAATTCATATAAATATGTTATTATCTCGATAATTTTTATCTGGTAATATACTCTCTGTGATATATCATCTTTTGCGTCATATACTCTCATATCCATCAGAATATCTTTAATCTTGTGTTCTGATTTAAATATGATGTTTTTTTCATTTTCAGTTATTGAAAAGAGTTTATTTAATAATTTGTAGTATTCGATTGAGTATGTATCCTTGCGTTTTTCTATTTCGCTCTTGTCTAAGACTATATGCAATAACATTGTTTCTCCATAAAAACTAAATGTGGTTTCATAAGTCGGTATTGCGTGTATGTATATGTCATCTTCTTTTATGGGGATATATTTATTGTCATCTACGCCTATTTGTGCTTGTCCTTTAATTAGATAATTAAACACGGTCATGTTTTTGGGATTGGTATATTGAATAATTGGATCGTTGTTGGTATATCTTTGAATCAAATCACATTTGTTGAAATATAATGTTATTCCAGGTAGTAAATCATATTCTATAAAATGGGCTTTTAATTTGGCCGGAATATTAACAAAGATATGTCTGTAACCTCTTTCATCATAAAAACTTTCTTTATAGGAGGAATATTTATCTTGAATCTTTGTGGAACGTTTGTTTTCATTTTCTTTCATAAAATACTCTCCTTAATTTGTTGTTGCATAGTAAATAATGATATTACTAATTATGTATTAAGCAATAATAAAAGTTGTTATATTTATTAAAAATAGGGTATTGAAAAAGGATATTTGTCGCATAATGATATCCTTTCCAAATATTTATTAGTTGATTTAAAAATTCATTTCTGTGATATATCTAACAATGTTAAATATATTACATTATCTTTTTTATTCATATAAACAAAAAATTATTTTTTGTTATTATTAAGTATGGTGTTTGATTGATATATATTTTATCATAATTTGTCATATTTTATTCTATTAAATATACCGATTTTCTTAAAATAATACTTTAAAAATCATACTTTCATATCTAACTAAGTTATTGCATGTGTGGAAAACTATGGGGCGTTCATGACTAAATATTAACCTATCCTTCATCTAAAAATTAAATGCCAAAAAAATGACATGTGCCGATTATTCTCAAGTACAACAATGCATATTATTTGAAAATAATAAATAAGAGGAGAAATGATTATTGTTTACATTTCACCTTCTAAAAACTTTTTTATAAAATAATTAAAAAAACAATTAAATAGTATTTTTTCAAAATATATAATTAATACATACTAAGAAACTTATGTGGAGTTTATTATATGAGTGATTTTGATACATTAAAAGAAAATATGAATAATGACGATTATGAAATTAGAAAACAAACATGTATTGAATTAGAACAATACCCTGATGAAGCAATAGATTTATTAATAGAAACATTTTCTGATGAAAATCCTCATGTCAGGTTTCAAGCAGCTAAATCCTTAGCAAATATAGGTGCTGATTCTATCAAACCATTGATAGCTACTTTAAAAACAGATAATCCTCAAGTACAAAAATATGTAATTCTATCATTGAAGGATATTGGTGATGACACAGTTGCAAAAGAATTAATAGATGCATTAAATTCCGATGATTTTGCAATAAGAAAATTTGCAGCTAAAGCTTTAGGTGAAATGGAGGTTGCCAGTGCAGTTGACCCTCTTATAGAATTATTAACAGATGATGATTGGGGTGTAAGAACATCCGCTACAAAAGCATTAGGTGATATTAAAGATAAAAAAGCAATTGATCCTATTAAAAAGGCTAGACGTGCAGCAACCGGAGATAAAGAATTCAAAAAGGTAGCAAATAAGGCACTTAAAAAGATTGACCCTAAACCTAAAAAGAAAAAAGCTAAAAAATAAAAATATTAACTTTTAATATAACTTATTAAACACTCTCTTTTTTATTTTTTTTAATTATTAACTGGTATTCGAGTATTTCTGGAATTAAACTATTTTTTAACATACACTGTCTTGTAGATGTCATCTCTTTTATTTACCTGTATTGGAATCTGATCTCTTGCAGAGTTAATCAATTCAGGATTTAAATTTGAATAAATAATTTCCTCTTTCTTATCTGCCTGAGACAATATATTTCCCCATGGATCGACAATCATGGAATGACCCCAAGCAACATAAAAAGGATTATCCACTTGGCTAGGGCTGGTTGCAGCTACAAAGAACTGATTATCAATAGCACGTGCCCTTAAAAGTGTTTGCCAGTGAAGTGGACCGGTTGTCTTATTAAATGCTCCTGGAAGTAACACTAAATCCGTATCGTTTTCATTCATCAATGTCCACATCTGATTAAATCTAACATCATAACATATTGCAATGGATATTCTAGCAAAGGGCGTTTTCACAGTTGTAATCTCATCACCTGCAGTTAACGTATCCGATTCGGTAAACTTCATTGTATTGCAGTTAATGTCAAATAAATGCATCTTTCGATGTTTGGCTATTATCTCTCCATCAGGACTGATTAGATATGCCGTATTGTATATATCATCCTCTTCACGTTCGGCCATGGAACCACATTGCAGGTAGATATTTTCAGCGGTGGCAACTTCACACATTGCATTCAACGTTGGACTTTCATCTTCACTTTCTGCATTTTCAACGAATTTATTGTTGGCATATGGCGTGTTAAACATCTCTGGTAATGTAATTAAATCTGCATTATTTGCCGATGCCTCCCTAATCAACTCTATGGCATGGGTTATGTTTCTTGTTTTATCATCCACGACGTCCATCTGGCAACTGGCAATCTTAATGTTTTTCATAGTCATCACTCATATTATTATCATATAATTATTTATTTATACTTGAAAATATAACTATATTATAGTAAGGATGATAATATGTATGAAGTTGAAATTGACAGAGCAAATTGTAAAGGATGTGGAGCATGCACTAAAACAAGTCAACTGTTATATCTTGATGAAAACAATCTCATAGCTATGGAGGGTGCATTCATAGGTGATGACACCGTTGAAGGAATGGTTAAGACTCTATATGAAATAGAAACTCCAGCAAGCATATGTCCAAACGATTGTTTTACAATATATGATGATGATACAACAGAAGAAGTGAAAATAGAAAGACGTTCATTAATTTAGGTGATATTATGTTGGATTTATTTCCCGAAGAAAATAAAACATGGAACTTATTTATCACATATCCTATAGATAGTCAAGATTATAATACATTCATGGAAAGGTTATCTACCGCAACGGAAGCATTCAAATGGGAAGATGTGACGGATACCAGTGATAACTTCGCAAATGCAATAGCCGATAGTGATGCATTGATTGTGCTTTCAGGTTTATGGGAATCAAACAAAGAAATTATACAGGAACATATAAATTATGCACAAACATTCGATAAAGCCATTATTATAATCAGGCCATATGGTGCAGAGGAAATACCCCTTGAATTACAGGATGTGGCAACAAAAGTAGTTGGATGGAATACTGCATGTATCGTTGACGCGATATTGATAGGAATAAATGGAGAGGATTATGAATTTTTAATGTAACCATTTAAAAGAATGAATCTAAAGTAGAAGCTTTTTGTTTCAATAAGTCTAATGGCGGATTCATTTCAATAAATTCCATTTCTAATTTTTCCAACTCTTCACGAGCATTATCAGTTATATCCGGTGCTACAATAGCAGCCCTTACAAAATCCTTGTTGTCTAAAAAACAATCGACATATCCTTTCAGTTGTTTTACAGCATTGGTTCCTGCTTTTCTACTTTTAAATTCCAGTATGACCAGATGACCTTCGCTGTCTTTACCCATCAAATCAATAAATCCATTTTCAGTCTGATATTCCCGTCTTGTCGGTCTGAAACCTTTTTCTATTAATTCCGGCTTTTCCCATGCTAAATCAACCATATGTTTTTCATATCCTCTGATTTCCAAGTTCTTGGTATCTACACAGTTGTAATAAGTAACGCTATATGTTTCATCTATGTAAACTATTATCTCTTCATCAGGTTTTGTTTTTTTACTAGTTAATATAACAGTATCGTCTTTTAATTTGACCTTGTTTTTACAGCCTGCAGCCTGCCAGTTAACTGGATCTAAATTTAATTCTTGATGAATTATAAATGTTCCATCTTTTTTTACTACAATCAATCTATCTCCAACATCAAGTTTACTTCTAGCACGTCCATTATATTCAACATGGCATTTAGCAAGTAAGATAATCATTGATTTCTTGTCTAATCCTTCGGTTATCAGTTTGTAACTATCCTTAGAACTTGGATTTTCCAACGTTTTGAATTTAATATTACACAATCCTCCTAGTAATATATTGTATTTTATCAGTAAAATTTTTTATCATAACTATCTTCTCATAGAGTCTACCTGATTTACTTACTAAAGTATTTAAATAATATTTTAATAATAATATATATAGAATAAAATATTAGATTAATTTATATTGTAATATCAAGGAAGTTAAGTTATGTCTTTAACCGATTTTTTTAAGAAATTTTCAATAATAATATTTGTAGTATTGGCATTAATACTATCAAGATGTGGTTTTGGCTATCTCTTAATTCTTGTGTTGATAGGATTAATCGTATCCTTTATCAATCAAAGAAAACGTGAAGCTATAATTACCGGTGTATTATATGCACTGGTGGGTTATATATTAAGTTATCCTACAGGCCTAATATTGAATGATTACATGCCATCAGCCAGCATACCAATTGAAGTAAGCACATCAACAGTAATTATGGATTTGTTATTAGGGGCACTGATTCCTACTCTTGCAGCAATAATAATCTGTGGAATAACCGCAATAATAGGTTCAAATATAGCAAAATATATGGGTGAACGTAAATCAAAAGATACAAGTTCCGTTTCAACAAATTATCAACATACATTCGCTCATGATGATAATCAGACAGATGATTATATTGTTGTAGAAGATAAAGAGGAATTACTTAACTTAACACCTATTCATAAAGCTAAATTGAGAAAAGAAAGAGAAAACAATGATGAAGGAGAATAAATAGATGACTGACGTGTTAATTGTAGGTGCTGGAACCGGAGGATTAAGTGTAGCAAGAGAACTTTCCAAAAACCCAGATGTTGATATAACAATTGTGGAAAAAGGAATATTATCCGATGCATCAGAAGCTTATAAATATTATGATGTATGGGATAGAAATGAAATGGAACTGATAAAAACAGACGTTGTAGGCGGATCTTCTTTAGTGATAGCAGGTAATATGGTACCATCCCTTGTGGATGAGTTAAAAGGATATGGCATCGATATATCAAATCAGCTGGAACAATTAAAAGAAGAATTACAAATAGCCACAATGCCTAAAACTCATGAAGGAAAAATAACTAAATTATTGAAGGATGCCTCAACTAAATTAGGTCTGGATATGCAGGACATGCCAAAGGCAATCGATTCATCAAAATGTAAACAATGTGGAAAATGTGCATGGGGATGTCCATATGGGGCTAAATGGAGCAGCCTATCTGATTTGGAAGTAGCACAAGAAAACGGTGTTAAACTAATAACCGATGAAGCGGCAACAGCATTGATTGTCGAAGACAATAAAATCAAGGGAATAAAAACAGATAAGGCTAATCAATACTTGGCCGATATTGTGATATTGGCGGCAGGTGGAATGCAAACACCTAAACTTCTAAGAACAGCTGGAATCAAGGCCGGTGAAACATTTGCAGTAGATCCGTTCATAACGGTCGGAGGATACTATAAGAATGCCCGGCAGGACCATGAAATACAGATGAACAAATTTATCAAATTACCCCATATAGTGATTTCACCACACACAAGTCAATTTTTACTGCCAAAAATACAGGAAACACATCCCGATGCTACGGTCGATGATATAATAAGTTTAATGATAAAAGTACCTGATAAGACAAAGGGACATGTGTACTTAAATCAGGTAGAAAAAGGTATAGACTTTGAAGATGCAGCTTTACTTGCAAGAGGTGCAGCAATAGCAGGAAATATTCTCGTAACCGCAGGAGCAGATATTGAAAGCATATCCTCAACCCATGTAAGGGGAGCTCATTTGATGGCATCAGCTAGAATTGGTGATGTTGTGGATAGCAATCTGGAAACAGAGATAGAAAACTTGTATGTTGCTGACGGATCAGTACTGCCTGAGGCACCGGGACTACCACCAATTTACACTATTTTAGCTTTATCCAGAAGATTAGGCCAGTATTTGGCGGATAAGTTATAAATAATTCTTATTTTTTTTATAAAAAAAAGGATGGTTTAGAAATCTATTCGGGTGATAGATTCAGCTATTTTTTCTAAACATTCTTTTTGATTAATTTTTTCAACAATCTCCTTGACCAATTCTAAATCGGCATGCGTTTCAGGATATTTAGGAACGGCCGTACAGCCCCCATCAGGTATGATGGATGTTTCGTATGTATTTATGTTTTTAGCAATTGCCTCTATTTCAATCTTGTCCATTGCTATTAATGGGCTGAATATAGGCATCATACAATGATATCTTGTTGCTTCAAGGTTGCTAAGTGTTTGGGATGCAACCTGTCCTATGCTGCTTCCATCCACTATGGCATTGGCATGTTCCCGTTTGGCTAAAATTGCCGCTGACTGATACATCCCACTTTTACAAAGTACGCATGTCATACGTGGGGGAGCTTCAGTTGATACTTTTTTAAGGTATTCTCCAAATTTTATTGAGTAAAGTTTTATTGGATTTCCAATGGAGTACCTTCTTAGGTTATCGGCATTTTTGATAACTTTTTCTACGGAGCCATCACTGTATGGACTATTGTCACAGTGTAATAATATTACTTGACAACCCCTTTTAAGCATTTGATATGCCGCTACGGGTGAATCGATACCTGAGGATATCAGACATACTACTTTTCCTTGACTGCCGACAGGAAGACCGCCCAATCCCTTTATCTTTTCATGATAGATGTATGTTCTATCATCACGTACCTCCACAAATAAAGTAAAGTCGGGCTGTGAAAGGTTCACCTTGGCGTTACATTCCTTAATCACGACACCTCCACAGTATGCGGCCATTTCCTGACTTGTAAAGTCATGATTTCCGACACGCCTGCATCTTACGGCAAATGTTTCTTCTGCCGGATTGAATTTGTTTTCTTCTATAATGCTTCTAATTGTCCGTGAGATTAAATTGTCTATATCATCCTTGTTTGTATTGGTTTCAAGTATTGGACTATATGATACTATACCGAAGGTTCTATTCAAAACATCTTTGACTTTTGAATCTTTTTCATCAGTAATCAAGGTTAATCTTCCCTGATTATTGTCAAAGGTACAGTCTAATTCTGATTGAATGTTCTTAATTAAATTATTTTCAAATTTACGTCTTATCTTTGGACTTTTAGTACCAATTTCTCCATATCTTACAAAATATTTCATATTATATCTCCTATAGGTTCGTTATTAAAGTAGCAAGATTTTCTAAGTTTTTAATTTCATATGCATGTGCTCCGGCATCCACATATTCATTAACACAACTTGTTGGGGTATTCCATTTTTCTTTAGGTTCCGGGTTGAATATCATTACCTTGGAACTTTGTCTTACAATATCTTTCATTATTTTAGCGCTTTCAAGTTCACCATTTTCCCTATTTCCATTCCAGTCACGACAGTCACTTAATATTATGACTATACTTCTATGGTTTAAGTTTGCAGTATCTCTAAATTCCTTAAAAGCATTTGCCATGTCGGATTGGCCATGTATCATCCCTTTTTGTATTCTTCGGTTGTAAATATTCTGGTATGATTCGTAGTATGATTCTAGTTTCAGGGCATCTGTTGTTTCAATTATTGAATTATCGAATTCATAGCAACTAATTTTATCGAATGACTTTTGACATCCATATAATATCGTGAAAAACCAGTTGTTAATCCAGTCACAGGATCCACTGATATCACTTAGGAATATGTGTTTGCTTTTATGTATGTGTGGCTTGGCATGTTGCAGTTTGATTAGTTTTCCACCATTTTTAAGGTTTGTTCTGATTGTTCTGGGCATGTCGATATTCTTTGAGTGCATTCTTTTTCTACGTACGCTTCTTCTGGTTCTAATCTTCTGACTTAATTTACGACATAAATCAAGAATACGTTCATCAAATGTGTTGACATTGCTGATGTCCGTTTTCAAGAGATCCTT
Organism: Methanosphaera sp. SHI613; assembly: GCA_003266145.1. Lineage (GTDB taxonomy): Archaea > Methanobacteriota > Methanobacteria > Methanobacteriales > Methanobacteriaceae > Methanosphaera. The sequence goes on along the minus strand of MVJJ01000097.1, from coordinate 20,059 downwards.
TTCATGAACTTTAATCTCAGTCAACTCGTTCAAATCAAATTCAGGAGGCATCATTGATTCTATTGTAGATTCACTTTGTTGGCTATCGGGCATTCCCATTATGTCTTCGGGTTGTATGGATGGATCTTCACGCCCTTGGTTGTATGGCCTTAGTTTATTGTCGTTTTTTACCTGGAATACTTCATCAAATATGTCATCAAATCTCTTTTCATCATAAGCTTCCTTTACATACACACTTTTAAGGGCGGTTTTCATTCGTGAAATCTCATTTTCATCCTTAAACATATCCCATACTTGACATGCTGTTTCAGTACTTCGAATACTTACGTTTACACCGGATTCTCTTAATTGATGCGATAGGGCAACTATTCTTTCTTTGGCCATAATGTGCAATCCTCCATTAGCATTATATTATTATTATTTATATGTAATGTTTTTTATTTTTTCGTATATTAAATATTAAATTGTAATACAAAAAATCTATATTCTATGATATTGAAATATATTAACATATACAATTAATTCTAATTTTTTAAAGATATAGGTTATTTCTATGAAGAGAATATTATTATCAGGAACAGGTAGTGGTGTAGGTAAAACAACCATATCTACAGGTATAATGAAGGCATTATCTGATGAACATAAAATACAATCATTTAAGGTTGGTCCGGATTATATTGATCCGTCATATCATAATTGTGCAACGGGCATACCTTCTCGTAATTTGGATTCATTTTTCATGTCGGAAGGGCAAATTCGATGTTCATTTAAAAACGCAATGCAAAAATCAAATGCTGATTATGCAATAATTGAAGGTGTAAGGGGATTATATGAAGGAATAAGTCCTGTAAATGACATTGGAAGTACAGCATCAATAGCAAAAGCGTTAAATGCTCCAGTTGTATTGATTATTAACAGTAAAAGTTTGGTCAGAAGTGCCGCTGCAATGACTTTGGGTTTTAAAGCATTGGATTCTCAAATTAACATACAGGGTGTTATCCTGAATAACGTAAAAAGCCAAAGACACTACCTTAAAACAAAAGAATCAGTAGAAAAATTATCAAACACCCGCGTAATCGGTGGAATAATAAGAAATCCTGAAATAACAATGGAACAAAGACACCTTGGATTAATACCGGCCGTTGAAGAAGAACGAATTAAGGATTTAATAGATAAATGGGGACAATTGGTTAAAGACAATCTTGATTTGGACATGCTGATTGAGATTATGGATAGCTGTGAAGACATACCTAACGATTATGAGGGAATATGGAATAAAGAAAGAACAAAACAAAAGACGAAAATAGCTGTTCCATTCGATGAGGCATTTAATTTTTATTATCATGAAAACATAGAGGCATTAGAACATAACAATGCGGAAATAATTTATTTCAGCCCTATACATGATGAAGAAGTTCCTGATGCGGATGCACTCTATATCGGTGGAGGATATCCAGAAATATATAAAAAAGAACTAAGCAGTAACAAAAGTATGTTGAAGTCAGTTAATGACTTTGCAAACAATAATCAGCCAATATATGCCGAATGTGGAGGATTAATGTATTTGACCAAATCGATTGATAATGAGCAAATGGTGGGACTCTATCCTTATAAGTCCTGCTTAACAAAGAAAGTGCAGGGATTAAGCTACACCATCGCCAAGGTCATAAACGAAAATCCAATACAAAAGGTGGGCTCCCTATATCATGGACACGAGTTTCATTACTCCAAGGTAGATTACAAAGGAAAGAATGTGGATGATTTTGCATTTGAAATGCAGAGAGGTGTAGGAATAAACGGAACACATGATGGTTTATTGTATAAGAATGCTGTGGCAAGTTATATTCATACTCACACTGCATGTTTGCCTGATTTTGCATATGAATTTACTCAGAAAAGTTATGAAAACGATTGAAAAGGATGTAATGTTATTTAAGAAGAGGTATTGATGATTTAAGATGTATAATCTAATAAAGATTATTGGACATATCGGTGATTTTAATGATTAAAGTTGGAGTAGTAAAGGTAGGAAATATTGGAATTTCCACTATTATAGATTTAATATTGGATGAAAGAGCAGATAGGGATGATTTTCATATTAGAACTATAAGTACTGGTTCTAAAATGGGACAAAATGAGGTTAATGATATAATACGAAGGGTAAAAAAGATTGATGTTGATTTATTGCTATTCATCAGTCCAAACCCTGGTGCAAGACAAATAAAACATGCAATTGAGGAAATAACAAAACTTAACCTTCCATTAATAATCATCGGTGATAAACCTGGTGAAAGGGCAATTCCATTCATGAAAGAGCATGATCTTGGTTATGTTCTAATCCGTGCAGATGCTATGATAGGAGCAAGAAGGGAGTTCTTGGATGCTACTGAAATGGCATTATTCAATTCATATGTATTGAATGTTCTTTCGATAACAGGTGTTGTCCGATTGTTGCATGAAGAAATTGACAAGGTTTTATATTCTGTTAAAAACAAAACTCCTATCGTATTTCCGGAGATAATTGTCACGGCACAAAAAGCCGTCAGCTATGCAAGATTCAGTAATCCATATGCTGAGGCTAAGGCTATTGCAGCATATCAAATAGCTGCACAGGTATCTGAAATGGATGTAACGGCCTGTTTTAGGGTAAGTGATCCTAAAGAGTATATTCCATTGGTTGTAGCGGCACATGAGATGATGAAATCCGCATCCATGTTGGCAGAAGATGCTAGGGAACTGGAAAAAACAAACGATACAGTCACGAGGACACCTCATAAAAGGGATGGTTCAATAGCATTTAAGAGTAAACTTCTTCATAACTATGAAACGGAGGATGAGTTTGAACAGTGGTACTCCAATCGGGAATAATTGTTATGAAAAATAATTTTCAATAAAAAAAGTGGGTGTTGAAATAATACTTTTCACAAGTATTATAATTTTCCTTTTGTAGTTAATAATTGGTCATGTGTTATCTTTGTAGCATCATTTAATGCACGGGCAGTTGCTTTAAATATGGCTTCACAGATATGGTGGTCATTTTCGCCCTTTGCATTTATATGTATGTTCATCAAAGATGAGTTGGCAAATGATTCAAAGAAATGTTTAACATTCTGTGAACTTACATCACCTATCAACCGGTATTCAAATTCAGCTTCAAAAACAGTATAACTCCTACCACTAATATCCACTGCAACATGACTAATGGCCTCATCCATAGGAACAACACTATAACCCATACGTTCGATTCCTACTTTATCACCAAGTGCCTCTTTAAAGCATTCTCCAAGAAGTATTCCGATATCCTCAACGCTGTGGTGGTCATCCACATCAATATCCCCTACGGATTTAATATCCAAATCAAAAAATCCATGTTTTGCAAAGGAAGTAAGCATATGGTCTAGAAACTTTAATCCCGTGTCTATATTGCTGTTTCCATTACCATCTATGTTTAATGTTATATTGATGTCAGTTTCATTAGTTTTTCTTGTTAATGTTACTTTTCTATCATTGTTCATAAGATAACAGTCCTACTCAATTACTTATTCTAATTTATATATTAAATTCTTTTTTTCTATATATTTAACTATTTTTTCATCATATTTATTCATGAATGGGATTTTATTTAAAAAACTCATAAAGAAATTAAGATCCCTTTTTGTCATAATCCTCAATTCCAGTATTGAAATCAAATATACTATGATGCCTATAATAAATCCGATTATGCATCCGAGTATGCTTTTGGGAATAAATATACATATCGCCGCTAGAATGATATTTGCAATGATAATACGTAAAATATTGTTCCATGGAATTCTAATGTCGGTCTTTCTAACGACAATCATCAATATTACGCACATCAATATTGCAGTTGTAATTGTTGTTCCGATACCTGCACCAAGTATTCCGTAGTGGTCTACGAAATAAAAGTTGTTTATCAGGTTTATCACAGTACCAACCAGCAATATGTACATTGGTATTCTAGGGCTGTTGATACCTTGCAATATGCTACTGCATATCATATAGATGGTATAAAAGCTCATTCCAATTACAAGTATGCTTAAGACTCCTGAACTAGGCGCATATGTACTTCCAAATAATATAATCATTATAGGTAAACTGAATATGCTGATTAATACGCATAACGGAAGAACGGTCAATATACTGTATCTTAAACAATCCACAACATATTCCTGCAACAGGTTCTTGTCTTTTAATGCATATGCCTCACTTGCAGCAGGAAGTAGCACAGTTGATATGGATAAAGATATTACCAATGGAATTCTGGATATAGGGTCTGCCGCATTATAGAAACCAACATCTGTTGATAACATCAGTATTCCTATAATGAATGTTCCTATGTCATATATGGCCATTTCAGATAATGCCGTAACCGCAACAGGAACTGCAAATTTAATAAGTACCCATAACAGTTTTAGTTCTTCATTGAATGACATTTTAAGTGGTGTTGCATCATCCAATAATGGGCTGATATATCTTTTATAGAGAAATACAGCCGTCAATGCAGATACTATAAATCCAAAGGCAGTACCTAAAACAGCACCCATTGCATATAAACCGGCAAATATGAATACGCATGCAAATATTATAGTCGATACCTGTTCTGCAAGTCTATTATATACAGTATATTCATTTTTATAAAAACCCTGAAATGCTCCTCGCATGGCTCCAACTACGACACTAAATGGTGTAATGAGGCTAACTGCTCTAAGGGGCCAAACTACTGCGGGTTTATGGAATACTGCATTTGCTATAAAATCTGATGAGAATAACAGGACAATGCTTAGGAGTATGGCCATTATTATCATGAATTTTGTGGATGTTATTATGACCTGTCTGGTTAATTGTTTTTCATCCTTTGCATTGTATTCTGCAACATATTTGGAAATGGCAGGTGGAAGACCTCCTGCAGATAATATTTGGAATATTCCCTGAAATGGGAGTGTTAAACCATATAAACCATATCCTTCAGGGCCTAACATTCTACTTACTAATAAACGATTTATATATCCTCCAACACGGAATAATAGATTGCCTATTATTAAGATAAAACTGTTTTTTATAATTTTATTTGACATTTTGTTTTCCACTTTTAATGTTGCTTGTTATTTCATTATTATTTAATTTCTTATTATTTTGTTAAGAATTTTTTTGTTTTTAATATTAAAAAAGTCTTTATACTACTTTTATTATATATATAATATATATAAATAAATTTACTGCTTATTTCCCATCGTGGTAATTATGAACATAAAAAAATTAGACATTTTTAATCCAATGATACTTGTAGTGTTGGTATTGGTATATTTGCTGTTTTCTTTTATAGGTTTTGAATTTCATTTAAAAGAGTTAGTGGGTATAAATAATTTCACTTTGATTGTCGTATTTCTTGGATTAATTGCTTATATTATGGGTATCTTTACAAGCAAATATCTTTTGGACAAACATGATTTCAGGATAGATGAAAGTAGACTTCAGTATTTAACTTCTCGAAGGACACTTCTTGGAATAGTTATATTGGGTATTGTCTTTCAAATAATAAACATGATATATCTGGGAGGTATCCCCTTATTCAGTGGTTATCTAAAGGCAAAAGCCGTAACAAGAATATGGCTTGCATCATACCTGTTGTTTCTGCCTTCCATAAATTTATTGTTGGCAAAGTATGATGATAAAAAGTATTACGTCCTATTTCTCATAGGATTGTTGTTATTTGTATTGACAGGTTATAGAACAACTGCAATGGCTATTGTATTGAGTGTTTTTATAACAGTATATTATACAAAAGATTTGCCGTGGAAATATATCATACTGTCGTTGGCATCAATATTCGTATTATTGATGGTGGTAGGTTATGTTGCCGTAAAGTCTATTGAATGGCAGACCTGGACATTAAATCCATTGGAATTGCTATTTTATAGGGCAGGTTATACTCTTCAGGTATTGGATCATGCCGTCTTCATGCAGCATAGTACAAATGGGCAATTACTGTACAATACATTAATGGGATTTTTCAAATCAACCGATCCTAGGGTAATTGTTGGTTCTACAACTCTAGGATATGCTCATTCAACGACATCTACTATATTCGGACCGGCTTTGCTTGATTTTGGTCTATGGGCAATGCTTGTTCAAATGTTTATATTGGGAGTACTATTGAAAATATTTTATAATGTTCAAAGGGAGTATAAAGGTATATTTATAGCATTATATGCAATGTTGCTTGCACATACTATTATATGGATTGAAACAGGTCCTACTGATTTGGTGATATATTTATTTTTCGTATTGTCAATCATAATGGTTGCATATAGTGCATGTTTTAAATAATTAAAGGAGTGATGATATGAATATTGCAGTAGTAGCAGAAACAGCACCAGCAAAAACAATAATACCAGTTATTGAAAAGTTAGACGCCAATGTTTTATCATTAACTCATAGTGATATGGCTTCGGATTTATTAAGGCCTTATAGTCTTGAAATGAAAGCCATAGGTCAAAGTAGACGTAGAAGTGGTGTTAATAAGAGCAATGCTACGATAGCTAAATTAGTCATGAAGGACACCTATTCTGCTTACCGTGCACTTAAAGGTAAAAAATTAGACTTGGTATTAACTTGTGGTAATGCGGGGGATGTTAGAAAAGGAATTTCCGCTGCAAAGAAATTGGATATTCCTAGGTTACATATGGAACAGGATATCTATAATCCTATTGAAATGATTGCATATGCTGATTTAATCACAGTTCCTAGTAATGGATATAAAAAGAAACTTAAAAAGTTATATGGTATTGAAAATACTGTAAACATTAAGGGTTATCCTCAAGCGGAGTATGTTTTAAGACACATATTAAAGGATCCTGATGATCTGTATAGACACTATGGAATATCCGACTTTTATGTTTTGTTTTTAGGTGGGGATACAAGGCCGGAGGATATACCTGAAATGATTCGTCAGGTTGAGATGTTATCCCATAATGTGCTCGTAATTCCATATCGTTTTGATGTGGCATACGTCAGCAAGTTCATAACGAAGAAGGGCGTTTATATAATTGATGGTGATGTGGATTTAATCAGTCTTATGAATGCATCTGATGGTGTCATTTATTGTTCTGGTATGGGTGTTACCATTGAAGTGGGTGCTCTATCAGTACCTGCCGTCAAGGTTTTAGGTTTTCATAAGGAACATGCCAGTAATGATTTGGCATTGTCTATTGGAATTAATGTCGTTTCGATATATGAAATCCATAATGCCGTTGAACATATGAAGACTCCATTTGGTAGTCGTCTGGTTAAAAATGGTTCCAAGGCAAGTTATAAGGTTGCAGAGTTGGCAAAGAACATGGACATGTTTGGTGGTAATTCCGGTGGTTTAAGTAGCCTAAGGAAAATATGGAATCAAAGGAAAAAATATAAATGATTTTTTTATATTAAGTTTGGTAAAAGTCTATTTTTGTTTTAATGAAGTTTTACTTCATTTTATTATTTTTTAAAAAAAGGATATCAAAAGAGGGTTATTTTATCTTTTGATTTATTGGGTATTGTAATTAGTATTTGATATTTGCTACTAAATCAATATCTTCAGCTTTAACGGTTTTTCTTCCAGCATGTTTTGCTACTTTGATAGCATCTTCTGAAATTTCTAAACCTATGCTTTCTAATACAGCTGTTAATTCTTCTTTAGCATCATCGCTTATTCTTTCAGCACCAGCATTTTTTATTATTCTTCCTACTGGAGCAATTGGTAGTTCACTCATTTTTTCACCTCCCTTGTCAATAATATATAATGTCATATTAATATTTAAATGTATCTTAAATCAGTCCTTTTTTGATATATTAATTAATTATTTATCTTATTATAATTTAACTATTTGAATTATTTTTTATAGGTATTTAATGTCTTATTTGCTCATATTTTTTGATTTAACTCTTTTATTTTCTATTTTGACATGCTGTTGTACTCTGGATTTGTATTATGCTTTTTGACAATGTTTTATTTTAGTCATACCTAAATTTATGTTTATATATTCCTTTATCCATGCTATTTTTAAAGTTACAATAAATTCCAGTATTTTATAAGTATGATACTGAGTACAGTTTCTTTAAAAAATAGTCAATATTGAATGGTATTCATTAAAAAAGTTAAAATAAAAGAAGGAGATTATAAATATTGTAATAATATTTACAATGCTATCGGTCCGTTACTTGGGTCTGAACCATATAATATGTCACAGATTTCATATAACTGATCAATACCTCGTACTTCATGTGCTTGAAGAGGAATCTCTGCTATAATCTGTTCTGAGAAAACATCTCTGATGGTTTCTAATCGTTTGTTCTGTATTTGACGTCTTGCCTTACAGAATTCACAATGGTTGTTGTCTGGTTGTATCTTGTTGACGATAACACCATCAGTTGTTATGTTTGATTTGTTCAAAGCATCCATAGCTCTTGTTGATTCAATTATAGACATTTCTTCTGGGATTAGAACGGTTTTAAATGATGTTCTCTCAGGATTTGTCAGGATTTTACGTGCTTCAATAATCTGTTTTTTCATTTCTTCAAGTTCCGCAGTATTTTGTAATTCTTCATCTTCGGAACCCATAAATGGAATAATGTTTTTAAGTTTCTGAGCAGCAGAACCCAAAGCTTGTTTTGTTTTAATCATTTTTCCCATCCAAGAGTCCATCATTTCAGGGAATGAAAGTAACCTTAACGTATGTCCTGTAGGGGCCGTGTCAAATATTACAACATCATATTCATCGTTGGTCATATACTGCATGAATTTATCAAAAGCTGCCAGTTCATCAATACCGGGGGATGAACTCATGACGTCTAACTGATCTGAGAACATTCCTAATGCATCGTTGTATTGCTGTTGCATGGCAAATTTTTCTTTATATTCCTCCATTGCAATATCCGGATCGATTTCCATGGCGGATAGATTTTTTGTAATTGGTGTTGGAACGTGTTTTACTAATCGATCAAAGGAATCACCTAAGGAATGTGCAGGATCAGTGGATATGATAAGTGTTTTTTTATCCATTCTAGCACACCATAATGCTGTGGCTGCAGATACTGTTGTTTTTCCCACTCCTCCTTTTCCACCAACGAATATGAATGTTGTTTTTGATTTATTGAATGTAACTAAATCTGTTATGGCCATATATCTAATCTCCTATGTTTTATTTATTTTTATGATTTTTCTAAATACTTATTTTTCTTTTTTATTCTTAAATAATAATTATCTGATTGGATTATCATTGTATAATTTTATTTTATTATTTATTATTATAGTCCAAATATTAATTTTTAACTTCTTATTTAAATACTTTTATGATATACTATGAATTAATGATATATGCGTATTTCTATCGTATTTATATATAACTAAATTATTATACTGGTTTAGATATAATATTAATTAATATATATTAACTTGGTGTGTGTTATGATAGATTTGCCTAAATTTGATGTGGATGTTTTTATTGAAGATGCATGTGATTTTATTAAACAGAAAGTTGAAGAATCAAACTCCAATGGTGTGGTATTGGGTTTAAGTGGGGGAATAGATTCAACAGTTGTGGCTTGTTTGGCTGTTAAGGCATTAGGTTCTCATAATGTAAAAGCTTTTGTAATGCCTTCATCAACAACCTCTGATGAAGATTTATTCGATGCAAATTTAATCAAAACCATGCTGGATATTCAAGTAGAATACATACTCTTGGATGATATTTATGAAAAGTTCCTGTCATTATGCAATATGGATCATTTGCCTAGTGATAATAAGAAGTTGGCTCGGATGAACGTTAAGCCAAGATTAAGGATGACTTTCCTGTACTATTTTGCAAGCATTTACAATTCCTTGGTTATAGGTACCGGAAATAAGACAGAATTTTATGTGGGTTATTTTACCAAACATGGTGATGGGGGCGTTGATTTAGCACCAATTGCCGATTTATATAAGGAAGATGTTAAGTTGCTTGCTAAAAAATTAGGGGTACCTGCTTCCATTATAGATAAAGCACCTTCTGCAGGATTAACTTCAAATCAAACAGATGAAGAGGAATTGGGATTATCCTATTATTATGTTGATCGGATAGTGTATCTTTATGTGGATATGAATATGGATGCGGAGAAGATATCCCAAGAATTGGATATTTCATTAAATGATGTGGAACATATCATTAAATTAATAGATTCATCAGAACATAAACGTTTAAAAGCACCTATCTTGAAGAAAAAAGTTGAATAAAAATAAATTCTATTGATTTGAAATAATCATATAGATTATCTTTCCTATTTTTTTAGAAAATCAATGATTTGTAATAATCTCAGAGAATTTTAAAAAGTTGTTCTAATAGAGCTGAAAATTTGTTCTTAAAAAAAAATAAATAGAATTACAATTAATTAATATAATGAGTTAAAAAATTTATGTTGAATAAGAATGTTAATTTTTTTATGATAAAACCTTTATTAATTGTTTTTCTATTCTGGTAATACAAGTAATTATATTGCTACTATTATATATAAACTTTCTATCTAAATTGCCCATTTTTTTTGAAAGTTTCTTTATATTTGCTCATTCTATTTTGAATGTATATCCATACTTGATTTTTTCTACTACTTTTTTTAATTATCTCATAAACAGATATTTTTATTTATTCTTGGTTACAACTATTTGTTGATGGATAATTCCTTCTAGATGAAACAATAATTCAAACATCATTTTTCAAACATCTCCTAAATACTAAAATTAAAATATTCATTCAAATATAAATATAATTATTGTAGATAATTCATGTTAATCTTTCAAGTTAATTTATTAATTATTATTTAATGGAGTTTAAAGATGGTAACAGAAATAGAAAAAAAATGGCAAAAGAAATGGCAAGATTCCAAGATATTCGAATCAAATCCAGATAACAGAGAAAAAATGTATTTAACCGTTGCTTTTCCATATCCTAGTGGTGCAATGCACATAGGCCATGGAAGAACATATACAGTACCTGACGTATATGCAAGATTTAAAAGAATGCAGGGATACAACGTACTCTTCCCTATGGCATGGCACGTAACAGGAGCACCGGTTGTGGGAATAGCAAAAAGAATAGAAAGACAAGACCCATGGACATTAAACATATACAAGAATGTCCACAAGGTACCTGATGATGAATTACAAAAATTCACAGATCCAGAATACATAGTCAAATACTTCAGTAGCGAATATCATGATGACATGACAAATATGGGATATTCCATAGACTGGAGAAGAGAATTCAGAACAATAGACCCACACTACCAACAATTTGTCAGATGGCAAATAAGACAACTAAAAGACAAAAACCTAATCCACAAGGGATCACACCCTGTAAAATACTGTCCAGACGATGATAACCCAGTAGGAGATCACGACCTACTTGAAGGAGAAGGTGTAGGAATAAACGAATTAACCCTCATCAAATTCCCATATGAGGATACATTCCTCGTGGCAGCGACATTCAGACCGGAAACATTATACGGTGCAACAAACTTCTGGTTAAACCCTGATGCTGAATATGTCAAAGTAGACTATGAAGGAGAAACATGGATAATAAGCAAAAAATCATATTCCAACATAATTCATCAAAAGGAATCAATGAAAATCATAGAAGATGTCAATCCTAATGACTTCATAGGAGATTACGTAATAAATCCGATGAACGGTACAAAATTACCAATATTCCCAGCATCATTTGTAGACCCTGACTATGCTACAGGTGTGGTATTTTCAGTACCTGCACACGCACCGGCCGATTACATCGCATTAGAAGACCTTAAAAACAACAAGGAACTAATAGAAAAATATGACTTACAAAAACAATTGGATGACATTCAACTAATCAGCCTTGTAGATTTAAAGGGATACTCAGAATTTCCTGCAAAAGACTTCATAGAACAATACAATGTTACAAGTCAAGAAGATGAAAACCTAAAGGAAGCCACCAATGAAATCTACAAATTGGAACATGCCAAAGGTATAATGAAAGACAACACTGGTGAATTCGCAGGTCAACGTGTAGCAGATGTCAGAAATGACGTGATTGAAAAGTTCACCAATGAAAATGTTGCAGACAAGCTATATGAATTTGCAGAAAAACCAGTAAAATGTCGATGTGGAGCAATGTGTGTAGTTAAAGAATTGCACGACCAATGGTTTGTAAAATACTCCGATGAAGAATGGACCCAAAAGGCATATGAATGTTTGGAACAATTGGATGTAGTTCCAAAGGAAATAAGGTCAAACTTTGAATACTACCTTGACTGGCTGGAAGATTGGGCTTGTTCAAGAAGACTTGGTCTAGGAACGCACATGCCATGGGATGAAAAATGGTTAATCGAACCATTAACCGATTCAACAATCTACATGTCATATTATACTATAGCAAAATTCATGAACCAAATCAACCCTGATGACCTAAACGATGCATTCTTCAACAAAGTATTCCTAAATCAGGACGGTGCTAATGATGGCTCCGAAAATAAAATCGATGAAGAATTAACAAAACAGATACAGCAGGAATTCCAGTACTGGTATCCACTTAACTGGAGACTATCGGCTAAGGACCTTGTAGGAAACCATCTCTCATTCCACATGTTCCACCATGCAGCAATATTCCCACAGGAATACTGGCCAAAAGGAATAACAGTATTCGGTATGGGACTGCTTGAAGGACAGAAAATGTCCTCCTCCAAGGGAAATGTAATACTTCTAAGTGAAGCAATAGACAAATATGGTGCAGATACTGTAAGACTCTTTTTAATGTCATCTGCTGAGCCATGGCAGGACTTCGACTGGAGAGAAAGTGAAGTAAACGGTATCCAGAGAAGACTTGAATCAATCCAACAGTTTGCCGAAAAGGTAGAGTCAATCACAGGTCAAAAGGTATACCTATCCCTTGAAAATAACGTGCCGGATGTAGAAAAATCAATAAACAAATGGATAATCAGCCAAGTAAATAAAAAGGTAGAAGAAGCAACAGAAGCTCTGGAAGGATTCCAAACAAGAAAAGCTCTACAGGCAAGTCTATTCCTATTTAGAAAAGATGTTGACCATTACCTAAACAGAATAACAGAAATAACAGAAGAAGAGACGGAAACATTAAACTACATATTAAATACATGGATAAGATTATTATCACCATTCGTACCATACTCCACCGAGGAAATATGGGAAAAATACAATGATGATGACATATTCATGTCTGAAGTTTCATGGCCACAAAAAGATGACTCAGTAATTGACGATAAAATAGAAAAAGCAGAAGAAATCGTTCAAGACCTGGCTAAGGATATTAAAGAGGTTATAAAAATCACTGATTCTGATCCTGAAACGGTTCACATATACACAGCACCAAAATGGAAATATGATGTATATGATATAGCTCAAGAAGTAGGAAAACCAAATGTCGGTGAAATAATCAAGAAATCCATGCAAGCAAACCTTTATGACAACAAGAAAGAGTTATCTAAATTTGCCACAAAAACAGGTAAATCATTCAATAAGATTAACTATGTAGGCGTAGTTGATGAGGTAGCAGTAATACGTGATGCAATAGGATATCTTGAAGAGGAAATTGGTGCTAAGGTAATAGTCTATGATGAAGTCACATATGACCCACAGAACAAGGCACAAAATGCTTCCCCATACAAACCAGCAATATACTTGGAATAATTTCGATTATTCTGACTATTTTCTTTTTTCTTATTTTTTCAAAATAAAACGAAAAATTTAATAATCCTTAAGGATAAATATTAAATTGTAATTATGAACTTGCATAATTTTTTTATGCCTTGGTAGTGTAGCGGATATCACGAGGGACTGCGGATCCCTTTACCGGGGTTCAAATCCCCGTCAGGGCATTATTTCTATTTTTTCTAATTTTTTTTAAACTTTTAATTATTTTCTTTAAGAAATTATAAGTAATTTTTTTTAAGTATATGTTACATACCTTATATTAATGAATTAATTTTTCATATAAAATAATATTGATAGCTGTGATTATAAATGAAAAAAATAGGATTACTTGAAGTAAAAGGTGCTTTAACATTATATGAACATTTTGGACATTTGCCTACTAATATAGTCAAATCTGATGGTACGATAGAAAATGGAAAGAAGGCCCATGAAGAGTTGGATGGACTGATAATTCCTGGTGGAACATTGGTGGAGTCTGAAACTATAACTCCTGAATTAGCTGAGGAAATAAATTTGATAAACGATAACGACGGATTCATATTCGGAATGTGTGCAGGTTTTCAGATACTTGGTAAAGAGACTGATGTTGGACGAAATTCACCTGTACCCATCATAAGAAAAGGATTAAACTTACTTGATGTTACATTCAAACCGATGATTAACACAAATAGAATAAACGCTGATATTGTTGATGATTCCACATTGTTTACAAAAAATCTCAAAGACACGAAGGTAAATGGTTTTCACTGTCATACATATGGGCAAATCGAATCCAACGACAAGAATGTAATATATTCCAATATCGAAAGATCAAATTACAAATATAAACCGGAGAGGGTATTGTCCGGTGTAGCAAACAAGAAGGGTAACATTCTTGGAACTACTGTACACTGTCTGCTTGACAATAATCCACAAGTAGTAAATAATATCCTGGAGTATATTGATGCCGTCGATGAATATGAGGATATACAACAAAGAAACAAGAAACTTCATGACAAGGTATTCCATGAATTGGCAGTTGAAACCAATCGGATATGTGAATTTAACCGGCCAAAACCGGAAGTACCTCCAATGATAATGTTGATGGGTACAGGTTCCGAGTCAGGTAAAACATTTCTGGCAAGTGGGATCGTCGGTGCACTAAGACAGCGCGGAATTCACACCTATGTAATGAAGGTGGGTCCGGATATACGTGATTTATCCCCATCACTATATGTCAACAAGGAAAAACTGGAAGATTACGCTTCAATACAGATAAGCAACATTGGATGGACACCATTGGAGGACATTTTGGAACAAGTCAAGGGTAAAGGTTATGATCTGATACTTGTAGAAGGAGTAATGAGTGCGGCAACCGGATTATTAAACAAAAAAACACCTTACTCCACAGTTGAAATAGCACGTGCGGGTAATATCCCAGTGATAATGGTATCAAGCGTGAGCAAAGGTGGTATCGAAACTGCCGCTATAGACATAAAAGCACACATAGATTTGTTGAATAAATTGGATGTGGATACCAGTGCCATCATATTAAACAGGACCTATGATGAAGAAATAGTTAATCATGTAAGTGAATTTCTGGCAAACAAATCCAATGTAGAAAGGGATAATATATGGAGCATAACAAAAGCAAAAGTAGAAAATAAAGGACGTGTACCTGAAGATTATCTTCAATTGGAAACATTTACCCAGGCTGCAATGGATGTTGTAAACAAGGATATTGATGTAATGAAAATATATGAACTAGCTAAAAAACCGGAATTCAGGGGTTACTTATCTCACGAAGAAATATGTGAATTGTATAAAAAATAACACAGATTTAAGTAATAACTCATATATTGGTATAAAAACAGTTTTCAATA
Organism: Methanosphaera sp. SHI613; assembly: GCA_003266145.1. GTDB lineage: Archaea > Methanobacteriota > Methanobacteria > Methanobacteriales > Methanobacteriaceae > Methanosphaera. Next base: position 4,444 of record MVJJ01000097.1, on the reverse strand, counting down.
AAAAAAGGGTTCTTAAAAAAAGATTTCTTTAATCTTTTTTATCTTATTTTTTGCATAATCTAATTTTCTGAAGATTCTGATTGGTATTCATCTTTTATTAAATCTAATTGTTCTTTAATGCTTTTTTGTTTAATTACTAAACTCAATACATTGGATAAGTGTAATATGTTACCTTCAATGACATTTTTTGCTTCTAATAATGAATGGATGGTTTTAATGTCCGCTAGTGGTATGTCAAAACGTTTGTCATCCATGGTTATCCATCGGGTTTCATATTTCACGTCTTGATTTTCATTTTTAAATAATTTGACTTCTTGTGGATATGCCTTAATGATTATAGTGTCCTCTTGTACAATAGGTTCTGTTATTTTTGTTTGTATAATCTTACTTACTTGGACATTTTTTTCATGTGGAATGATTTTAAGGTATTCGTTATCACCTATTTTTCTTATCATTGATTTATCCACTACTGCTTCGTTAACTAGTTTGTACTCTGCTGCCATATTATCTTGCTTCCTTGTATATGTCATTTTAATTATGCAAATTTATTTCCGTAATGTTTATTAATATATTATAATATTTCAATTTTATTATACTTAATATTTTTTGTATTTTGTTCAAATAATATTTCATCATTATAATACAAGTTCTATAATAACACTATCATCATCATTCAGTTGTAGCGTATCACGTAACTTTTCATCTGCAACAAATTCCAAAGTATTAAATGAATATACTGTTTTTGTAGGAAAAAGTATGTCTCCTTTTTTTATCCTGTTGTTTTCTGGATTGGTTATCTTGGCATTTAAGAAGTACACATCACCATATTCTTTGTTTCCATTCAATATCTTCAAATTCTTTTTCAGTTTGCCGTTAACGTCCAGTTGAATATTATCCTCTAAAGTTATATTTAATGTTCCGTAATATGGTGTGTAACCTAATTTTTGTGAATACTGTTGGGAGTATATCTCCTTTTTCATAAATTCACTAGCTTTATTTAATCCCGATGTTATTTTTCCTTTAAATCTTAGCATATTTTTACCTAGTTCTATTTTTATATGTATTTAATTGGTTAATGTTAATATATTTGTTTTTGAAATCTTATTCTTTTTTGCATTTTGATGTAGTTTAATCCTATTTTTTACGAAAAAGAAAAATATGTTAAGAAACATATACATTATTATAATAATTAAAATACTGAATTGAATAATAATAGTTATAATAAATGTTTTAAGTTTATATATTTATTAGAAAAAAATGGAGGTTGTTTAATGCAGATTAGAATAGCTATTCCATCAAAAGGTCGTATAAGTGAACCATCAGTGGAATTACTTGAAAAAGCGGGCATTGGTTTAATTGATAATTCAAACAGGAAATTGTTTTCAAATACATTTGATCCAGAGATAAGTGTAATGTTTACAAGAGCTGCGGATATTCCTGAATATGTTGCAGATGGGGCTGCGGATATTGGAATAACCGGAAAAGATTTGATAGCCGAAAAAGATGTGGATGTGGAATATTTACATGATTTAGGTTTTGGAAAAACCAGATTGGTTATTGCAGCACCAGAAGATTCGGACATAAAAACAGCAGATGACTTAAAAAATATCAAAACAGTAGCAACTGAATTCCCATTTTTAACTTCACAATATTTTAAGCAAAAGGGAATTGACGTAAAAATATTGGCGTTGACAGGTGCTACAGAAGTTGCTCCATTAATCGGAGTTGCTGATGTCATAGCAGATTTAACAAGTACCGGTACAACCCTTAAAACCAATCATCTACGTGAAGTGGATACCATATTTGAAAGTTCCATAGTGCTGATTGCCAATAAGGATAGTTATAAAAATAAAAATACCAAGATTAATGAAGTAAAACTAGGAATATCCGGGGTATTGCATGCGGAAGGAAAAAAACTATTGATGATAAATGTTGAAAAGGACAAATTAAATGAAGTTAAATCAGCCATACCTGGAATGGGTGGACCAACAATATCTGAAATATATGGGGATGATAAGATGGTAGCAGTCAACTCTGTTATTTCCGAAAGAGATGTCTTTTCAACAATAAACAAATTAAGAAAGATTGGTGCTAAAGATTTACTGGTAGTGCCTATTGAAAGAATATTACAAGATTACTGATTAAATCAGTTGATTAATATGAAATATGTCAAATATGAAGATTCAAACGGTAACATCTCCATAGGGATAATTAAGGATGATAAACTATTCAAAATTGATTATTCAAATATCTTTGAAGCACATGATGATTTATGCAGGACAAATGATTTAAAGATATTACATGAAGAGGATATGGATGGTATAAAAGTTCTGAAACCAACAAATCCAACCAAAATAATATGTGTTGGCTTGAATTATACTGATCATGCCAAGGAATTGGATATGAGACTGCCTGAAGAGCCATTGTTGTTTATGAAATCATCAACTTCAATGATAGCACATAATGAACAAATCATTTATCCGAAAATATCCCAAAAGGTTGATTATGAAGCGGAACTTGGAATTGTCATAATGGACGACATCAAATATGATGAATTTAATGAGGATGTTCAGTTGGCATATACAATTGTAAACGATGTTACTGCTAGGGATCTGCAAGAAAAAGATGGACAGTGGACCAGAGCAAAGAATTTTGACACATTTTGTCCGGTAGGGCCATGTATCGTAACGGATATAGATCCATCTAATCTGGATATTAAATTGGAAGTAAATGGACAAATAAAACAAAATTCAAATACATCCAATATGATTTTTTCACCAATAGAATTGGTTAAATATGTCTCAACAATTATGACATTGAATAAGGGGGATATCATTGCTACAGGAACTCCTCCTGGTGTGGGTCAACTACAAAAGAATGACACGGTAAGTATTACTATTGAAAATATAGGTACTTTGGAAAATATTATTAAATAAAGAGGTGTGATTATGGATATAGAAAGATATGAATGTGACGTATTAATAATCGGTTCAGGAGGAGCCGGTTGTAAATGTGGAATCGTAGCCAGTAAAAGAGATGCAAAAGTCATCATAGTATCCAAAGGTTTACGGTTTAAGTCAGGATGTACTATGCTGGCTGAAGGAGGATATAATGCAGTATTTGGTTATGTTGATGAAGAAGACTCTTTACAGCTACATATCCAGGATACACTTAAAGGTGGAGCCTTCCTCAATGATTTGAAATTAGTTCATAAACTTGTTACAGAGTCACCAAAATGTCTGATAGAACTTGAAGAGTATGGATCATTATTTGATAGGCAAGAAGATGGAAGATTAAATCAAAGAGCATTTGGTGGACAATCATACCGAAGAACCTGTTTCAAAGGGGACCAAACAGGTCATGAAATGATATTGGGCCTTAGGGAAGAGGTTATCCGTGAAAACATTACAACCCATGATGAAATAATGATTACTAAACTCTTGTTTGATGATGACCATTCAAAAATTGTCGGAGCAATGGGTTTGAATCTAAAAAATAGTTCAATAGTAATTTATAACTCAAAAAATACTGTCATAGCCTCAGGTGGTTGTGGATGGTTATATCCAGTCACTTCAAACGCATCACAGAAGACGGGGGATGGAGTTATGATTGCATATAACGCTGGAGCAGATGTAATGGATATGGAAATGGTTCAATTCCATCCAACAGGTATGCTTTCACCAAAATCCCGTAGAGGGGTACTGATTACTGAAGCAGTACGAGGAGAAGGTGGTCACTTAATCAATTCTGAAGGAGAACGCTTCATGATTAATTATGATCCTCGTCAGGAATTGGCGACTCGTGATATTGTAGCAAGAGCAATATACAGTGAAATTCATGAACAAAGAGCATCTCCATTGGGCGGAGTTTATCTTTCAGTTGAACACTTGCCTGAAGAACAAGTAAGAACAAAACTAAATACCATGGTTCAGCAGTTCAAGGATGTGGGTGTGGACATTATAAATCAACCAATGGAAGTAGCACCTACTGCTCATCATTTTATGGGTGGTATAAGAATATCTCCTGACTGTGAAACAAACCTTGAAAATCTTTATGCAGCAGGTGAAGTAACATCCGGAGTACATGGGGCCAATAGATTAGGTGGTAATGCATTGGCAGATACGCAGGTATTCGGTAAGGCTGCAGGATTGAAATGTTCTGAAAATATTGATAAAATTGAATTAACACCAGTTTCTCAGGATGATGTTGATGAGGAAATTAAACGTATTGAGGATATATGGACTGCTGGTAAATATGATCCGGAGGACATCAAAGAGCAAATACAAGATATCATGTGGAAATATGTTGCAATTGTAAGGGATGAAGAAGGTTTGCTTGAAGCTCAAAGGCAATTGGATGCATTGGAAGAAAAAACACATGACATGAATGTACCTTCATTCAAGGAATTTAACAATAAACTCATGATAGCTATTGAAGTAATAAG
>MVJJ01000113.1 GCA_003266145.1 Methanosphaera sp. SHI613 | reverse complement strand
CCGTATGTGGTGATTGTTATTCTTGAAATGTTACTGTCTGCTGTTTTTCCCACGGTGATGTTGTCTATGTTGAAGTCTCTTCTTGTGAATAATCCGGCTATTCTTTGAAGTACTCCTGTCTTGTTTTCTACAAGAATACTTATGGTATGTTTGTTTTCTTTCGTCATATTAATCATTCCTCCACTTTATATTCTCCAACAATTTTAGTAATCTTCTCACCAGGCGGTACCATAGGAAGTAGTTCTGATGGATCAATCTGCACTTCGATTACTCTGGCTTCTCTAGCCTCAAATGCCTCTTGTATGTTTTCCTTAAGCTTACCTATTTCTTCTACTCGAACCCCGTCTATTCCATATGCCTTTGCCAGCTGTACAAAGTCAGGTGTAGGTGCAAGCTTTGTCTGGGAAACCCTATTGTTGTAGTAGAGTACCTGCCATTGATATACCATTCCGAGGTATCTGTTGTTTAGGATACATGTTACGATAGGCAGGTCATATTCCTTTATAGTTGCAAGTTCCTGTGATACCATTTGGAATCCACCATCACCGGCTACGGCAAGCACATTTTCGTCAGGTTTTGCTACTTGGGCACCTATAGCTGCAGGTAATGCATATCCCATGGTTCCTAGTCCCCCGCTTGATATGAATGTTCTTGGATTTCTTGTTTTGAAGTAGTGTGCCATCCACATCTGGTTTTGTCCAACATCAGTAGTTACTATTGTTTCCGGGGTGATTGCATCCATTATTTCCTTTATACATTCTTGTGGTTTAAATGGTATGCATCCGAAGTTGAATTTAGGTTTATATGATTGTCTTTTATTAATTACACATGTAGTCCAGTCCTCATGGGCAACATCATCAACTTCTTCTATTAGATTTTGTAGTATGGTCTTTGCGTTCCCAACTATAGGTATGTCTATGTCAACGTTTTTACCTATTTCTGCCGGATCTATGTCGATGTGTATTTTTGTAGCGTTTGGTGCAAATTCGGATACTTTACCTGTTGTACGATCGGAGAATCTGCATCCTATTGCTATTAGACAGTCACAGTCATTGACAGCATAGTTTGTTGATTCAAGTCCATGCATTCCTAATAGTCCAAGTGACAGTTCATGATCTTCAGGTATTGAACCTTTTCCCATTAGACTTGTAGCTACAGGGATATTTGCTTTTGTTGCAAATTCAAGTAACTCTTGGGATGCATCTGCAAGGATTACTCCTCCACCGGCTAATATGATTGGCTTTTTGGAATCTGTTATCGTTTTGATAGCCTTTTTTATTTGTCTTGGATTTCCTTTTGTATTTGGCTTGTATCCTTTTATGTCTATTTTAACGTTCATATCTTCATCAGTTACTTCCTGTTCCAGAACGTCCTTAGGTAAATCTACCACTACAACTCCACATCTTCCTGTTGATGCTATGTGATAAGCTGCATCAATTGTTTTAGGCACTTCTGATGATTTTCTTGGTTGAAAATTATATTTTGATATTGGCATGGTTATTCCAATGGTATCCACTTCTTGGAAAGCGTCTGTACCGATAATAGGTGTTCCCACCTGACCTGTAAGTGCTACGACCGGGCTGGAGTCTATCTGTGCTGTTGCAATACCCGTAACAAGGTTTGTTGCTCCGGGTCCTGACGTTGCTATACATACACCGGTTTTTCCTGATGCTCTTGCATATCCGTCTGCTGCATGGGCTGCTGCTTGTTCGTGTCTTACAAGTATGTGTTTTATGTCACAGTCATATATTGAATCATATAATGGTAGAAGTACTCCTCCGGGATAACCGAATACTACATCTGTACCATTTTCTTTTAGTTTGTTTAGTAGTGCTTCACTTCCGTTCATTTTTTTTCTCCTATGTAAAGTTTGATAATAAATTGTTATTGTCCTGTTTTGTTTTAATAAATTATAAGTGATTATATTTATATCGCTTCTTATTTATAGCTTTTAATTATCTATAGGGAATTGGTGTCAAATGTGTTAAGATTAATAATAAGACAAATGTTATCAGCATGATTTCATTATTCATTCTTTCAAAGTAATCTCGATAAGAAAGCATTTGAAATATCATAGGAGTTAACTGATTGGTCTAATCGTTAATTTTAGATAAAACAAGCTTCGTATGATTGTCATGTATTTGATATATAAAATATTTCCGATTTGTTAAAAAAAAGGAGTGTGTGGGGGTTATAGTGTTTTTTGTCCTCTTGTGATTGCGGTTATTCCGGTTTTTGTCATTTCTTTTATTCCGTATGTTTTTATTAGTTCTATTAGTGCGTTTATTTTGTCTGGTTTTCCTGTTATTTCTATGGTTATTGTTTTTGGTGTTACGTCTGCTACTTTTCCTCTGAATATGTTTGTGTATTGTATGATTTCTGATTTGTCTTGTTCTGTTGGGGCGTGTATTTTTATGAGTGCTAGTTGTCTTCGTATTGTGTTTTCTGGTTTCATTTCTCGGACTTTTATGACTTCTATGAGTTTGTTTAGTTGTTTTATGATTTGTTCTAGTGTCTTGTCATCCCCGTATGTGGTGATTGTTATTCTTGATAGGTTTTCATCAGATGTTTTACCCACACTGATATTGTTTATGTTGAAGTTACGTCTTGTGAATAATCCGGCTATTCTTTGAAGTACTCCCGTCTTGTTTTCTACCAGTATACTTATTGTATGATTATGATTCATTTTTTATTCCTCATCGAATGTCATTTTCATATTATCCAGACTTTGTCCCGGAGGTACTATTGGAAGTAACTCTTCCTGGTCTATTGCAACATCAATTACGGTAGCTTCTCTTGATTTGAATGCATTGGTTATTGTTTCTTTTAATTCACCGATTTTTTCTACACGTTGGCCTTCAAGTCCATAGGCATCTGCCAGTTTTACAAAGTCAGGGGTTTCTGTCAGTTTAGTTGCATATACATGGTCGTTGAATAGCTTTTGAAGTTGAGCTACCATTCCAAGATAACGGTTGTTCATTATACATATTACTACAGGCAGATCGTTTTCTTTAATTGTTGCAAGTTCCTGTGATACCATAGCAAATCCACCATCCCCGCATATTGCAAGCACGTTTTCGTCAGGTTTTGCAAACTGTGCTCCTATAGCTGCCGGAAGTCCAAATCCCATGGTTCCTAGTCCTCCGCTTGATATGAATGTTCTTGGAGTTTGTGTTTTATAATAATGTGCCATCCACATCTGGTTTTGTCCGACATCAGTAGTTACTATTGTTTCTGGTGTTACAGCTTCCATTATCTCCTTTATGCACTGCTGTGGTTTTAATGGACTTTGTGTATAGGAGATTTGTTCTTCATTGTCCTGTTTTCTTTGAATTAATTTCTTTGTCCAATTTGTGGTGTTTGGTTTGTCTATTTGGTTTATGAATTCCTCTAGGGTTATTTTTGCATCTCCAACTATTGGTATGTCCACGTGTATTGTTTTTCCTATTTCTGCAGGGTCGACGTCTATTTGTATGATTGTTGCATTTGGTGCAAATTTACTAGCGTTACTTACGCTTCTGTCGGAGAATCTGCAGCCGATTGCTATTAGGCAGTCGCACTCTGTAAGTGCCTTGTTTGTTGTTTGTATTCCATGCATTCCTATCATTCCAAGGGATAACTCATCATATTCTGATATGATTCCCTTTCCCATGAGGGTAGTTGCTACTGGAATGTTGGTTATTTTTGCAAATTCATATAGCTCCTGGGAGCAATTGCTTATTATTGCTCCTCCACCGGCTACTATTATAGGTTTTTCTGATTCATTGATGGCTTTTATTGCTTTTTTTATTTGTTTCACGTTACCTTTTCTTGTTGGCTTGTATCCAGGGATGTCGGTATCAATTTTGAATGAACTGATGTCTATTTCCTCTTCAAGTACGTTTCGTGGTAAATCGATTACTACTGGTCCGCATCTTCCTGTTGATGCTATATAGAATCCCTTGTCGATGTCTTCTGCTATCCGTTCCGGACTTCTTGGCTGAAAGTTATGTTTGGATATTGGCATGGTTATTCCGATGGTATCCACTTCCTGGAACATGTCTGTGCCTATTGCGGCTGTGGGTACTTGTCCGGTCAGTACGACTACTGGTGATGAGTCCATGTTTGCTGTTGCAACTCCTGTTGTCACGTTTGTTGCTCCAGGTCCTGAGGTAGCCAGACACACACCGACTCTGCCTGATGCCCTTGCGTATCCGTCTGCTGCATGGGCTGCTGCTTGTTCGTGTCTTACCAGTATGTGGTTTATGTCCGATTCACATAGTGCATCATAGAATGGCAGTAGTACTCCTCCAGGATAACCAAAGATTGTATCTACCCCATTTTCCTTTAGTTTATCTATTAATAGTTTGCTACCTTTCATTTCATAACACCTATCTTTCTTTGAAATATATTATTATGCTTATCTCTGTTATTTCTTGTTGTTATAATTACTTCTTTTCATCTTTGTTTAATCGAACTTATTTTTTTGGTATTACTTTTTTTGTTAAAATGATGACACGTGTATTACTTTTATTCAAATTGGTAATATTTAAATATTTAACCGTACAGATATATAATCATTAATAATTGTTTATAAAAAAGTATTACTTGTTTGCTTGTTTCAGCTATATTTGTAATAACTTATTTGTTTTCAACTATTAATCACAAAATATCATTTTAATTATTATTAAAACGAGGTTATCAAAAATGGATAAAAAATATATAATAGGTGCCATTATTGCAGCAATAGCAGTAATTGGAGTAGCCGCAGTAATGTTGGGTGGTGGAACATCCGAACATGCTCCTGATGAACTGGTAGCATGTGTAGCAGCTCACGGTGAAGAACCTGAATATGGATTTGACCCTATGCATGGATGGGGATATCACGACTCAGGAACAGAACCATTGATACAAAGTACTCTTCTTAAAAGAGATGCAAACAATAGTTTCGTAAACGACTTAGCTACAAAATATGACATATCAAGTGATTATAAAACATACACCGTAGACATACGTGATGATGTAAAATTCACTGATGGTAATAAATTAACAGCTAAAGACGTTGCATTTTCATACAATACAGCTAAAGAATTTGGTGAAGGTGCAGACTTAAGTTCAATGAAAGAAGTTAAAGCAACAAGTGATACACAAGTAGTATTTACATTGGATAAAGCAGATTCAACTTTCATTAACAAATTAACAGATGTCGGAATCGTACCTGAAGCTAATTATAACAATGAAACCTACGGTCAAAACCCAATAGGTTCAGGACCTTATAAATTAGTTCAATGGGATAAAGGACAACAATTTATCTTAGAAAGAAACGATGAATACTATGGCCAAAAACCATACTTCAAGAAAATAACAAACCTCTTCTTAGACGCTGATGCAGCATTTGCAGCTATCAAAAACAAACAAGTGGATATAGCTGAAGTACAATTATCATACACAAACGAAACAGTTGAAGGATACCACTTAGAATACTTCGATTCAATCGACGTACGTGGAATCTCATTACCAACACAGATGGACAATGGTCAAAAAGTAGGAGAAGATAATAACACCTACGGTAACAACGTAACCGGAGATCCAGCAATAAGAGAAGCATTAAATATAGGAATTAACAGAAAAGAGTTAATTGATGGTGCTTTCAATGGATATGGTAACATATCATACACTGGTGTAGCTAACCAATTACCATGGGCATTTAACTCAACATTTACCGATGGTAAAGTAGATGAAGCAAAATCCATACTCGAACAGGCAGGATGGAAAGATACTGATGGTGATGGAATAAGAGAAAAAGATGGTGTAAAAGCATCCTTCCCTGTATACTACAATTCCAAAGCATCAGAAAGACAAGCTATAGCTGTAACTGTTGCTGAACAAGCAAAACAGTTAGGTATTGAAATCACACCAGAAGGTAAAAGCTGGGATGACATCGACCCTGTAAGAAACCAAGTTGGAGTAGTATGGGGATTCGGTTCAGCAGACCCATATGAAATACAACATCAATATGACTCAAGAGTAGCTGGTGAAGGATATGACAACCCAGAAGTATTGAATGATTCTTCTGTAGATACATACATAGATTCAGCTATGTCTCAAGACCTAAACAGTTCATATGCTACATGGTCTCAAGCAGCACAACAAGCTAACTCTAACTATCCATACCTATGGATTGGAACTGTAGACTATGCTTACTTCGTGGATGATTCATTGGACATATCCAACGGAACACACCTCATTTATCCACACGGTGGAGACATCTGGGGTAACATCTACGATTGGAAACGTGTAAACGCAACATCATAATATTTAAAATAACTTAAAATGATTTATTACCCAATAAATCATTTTTTTAAATATTTTGAATACTTTTTTTTATAAATAAATTTTCAGAGATGATTAAAATAAATAGTAAAAGATTAGCTAAATTTTTAGGTTTTAAAGCCATAAGATTACTCATTTTATTAATCGTTATCGCCGCTATTAGTTTTATCATGGTTCAATTGTCACCTATCGATCCGGTCAGAGCATATCTTGGCCAAAGAATCGTAAGTCAACAACAATTGCAGATAATGGGACAATATTGGGGTACAAATTTAACATTAACAGAAAGAGTACTCGGCTGGCTTCAGACATTGGCAAGCGGAAGTATGGGTTTTTCACTCATATACAGAGTACCCGTAACAGAGGTAATCCTGCAAAAGTTCACGGCTTCAATCACACTCATGCTGGTATCATGGATAATATCCGCATTTGTCGGATTTGGATTGGGTGTACTTGCAGGAGCTAAGGAAGGAACATTGACAGATAAGATAATTAAAACGTACTGTTACATATTGCAGTCTTCACCAACATTTTGGATAGGACTGGTATTTTTAATGTTCTTTTCGGTATATCTGGGATGGTTCCCTATAGGATTATCCGTTCCGATAGGACAATTATCCGATACGGTAACATTCTGGCAATGGCTGGATAGGCTGATATTGCCGGCAATAACATTAAGTGTAGTTGGTATAGCTTCCATCACGATGTATACGAGGGATAAGTTAATCAACGTTAAAAAGAGTGATTATTTCTTATTTGCTGAAGCTAGAGGCGAAAGTTTCTGGGGAATAATAAAAAATCATGGAATAAGAAACATATTGCTTCCTGCAATAACATTACAGTTTTTGTCATTTAATGAATTATTCGGTGGAACAATTCTCGTAGAGCAGGTATTTTCATATCCGGGTATAGGTCAGGCAACTGTAGCTGCAGGATTAAGATCAGACGTACCATTACTTTTAGGTATAGTAATCATAAGTACAATCTTTGTATTTATGGGAAATTTCATTGCTGACCTATTATATCAATATGTAGATCCAAGAATAAGGAGTGAAAACGATGAATGAAATGCCATGGTATAACAAGGGTTTATTCTCATCATTGAACCTAAGACAAAAAACTCTACTTACTATAGGATTAACAGTATTGATTCTGGTAGTTATTTTCCTCAGTGGTGTATTGATTGATGCAAACTTGCCTACAAACTTCGCCATTAAGATGCAGCCTCCATCCTTTGAACATCCATTCGGTACCGATTGGATGGGAAGAGACATGTTCATCAGAACAATAAAGGGTTTAAGTTTAAGTATCATGATCGGTATAGGTGCATCATTAATATCAGCAGTAATCTCTGTGATATTGGCATTTGTTGCAAGTATAAACAAATACTGTGATGAATTCGTCTCCTGGCTGATTGATTTATTCGCATCAATACCTCATATCTTGTTGATTATGATGATATCCATTGCACTTGGTAAAGGTGCTTTTGGTGTGACGCTTGCCGTTGCATTCTCACATTGGATAAACCTTACAAGAGTATTAAGAGCAGAAGTCATGCAAATCAACACGTCAGAATATGTCGCATTATCCGAAAGGTTTGGTAAAGGTAAATTGTGGATAGCAAAAGAGCATATATTACCATTGGTATTGTCTCAAATATTTGTAGGTATCCTGCTTGTATTTCCACATGCTATTATGCACGAAGCTAGCGTAACATTCCTTGGATTTGGTCTATCACCACATGAACCTGCTATCGGTATCATATTATCCGAGTCAATGTCATATCTTGCAATGGGTGCATGGTGGCTGGCATTCTTCCCTGGTGTAGCATTATTAATAGTCGTATTACTATTTGACATAGTTGGAGATAATCTAAAACGATTATTAGATCCATCCGAGGCAAACAACTAAGGTGATATTCATGAAAAAGTTATTAGAAGTAAACAATCTATCAATATCATTCACACAATATGTTCAGGGATTGAATCGACATGAACTGAAGGTAATATCTGATTTGTCTATTGACGTGAAAGAAAATGAAATTGTTGCGATATTAGGATCAAGTGGTTCTGGAAAAAGTTTGCTCGCTCATTCAATTTTAGGTATATTACCTTATAATGCTCATGTAACAGGTGAAATAAAATACAAGGATGAAGTATTGGACCAGGAACTTAAACAGAAATTACGTGGCAGCCAAATATGTCTGATTCCACAATCCGTCAATTTCCTGGATCCTTTAATGAAGGTAAGTCAGCAGGCTATCGGTGAATGTGAGGATGAAGAGGAATATGAGAAAAAAAGGCTGATTCAAAGGAAGGTCTTTGATAAATATGGACTGGATGAAAGTGTTGATGATTTGTATCCATTTGAATTGTCCGGGGGTATGGCAAGGAAAGTACTCTTGTCTACTGCATTGCTTGAAGATCCGGATTTGTTGATTGCTGATGAACCAACACCTGGATTGGATGAAAAGAGTGTCAAGGAAACCATCAATGATATAAAATCTTTAAAAGAAGAAAATAAAGGCGTACTACTTATTACCCACGACATAAATGTGGCATTGGAAGTTGCAGATAGAATAGCAATATTCTATTCTGGTTACGTGATTGAAATAAACAATTCGGAAAATTTCAGGGATTCTGATAAGTTGTTACATCCATATTCCAGAGCGTTGATTGATTCGCTACCAAAAAATGGATTTAATCTCACCGAGGGTGTACAACCGTTGGAGGACGTGACAGGATGTGTATATGCTGAAAATTGTCCTATCAGAAGCGATGAATGTCTGAAAAATAAACCTCAACTGATAAGTCATGATGGTGCTATGATACGTTGTCATAAATATAGTAGGGAGGATGATTAGATGCTTTTGGATGCAAAGGATATTTCGTTTGCTTATAAGAAGAACAAACCTATTTTAAAGGATATCAGTATTTGTGTACCTAGTAATAAGGTCATAGGACTGATGGGTGATAGTGGAACAGGTAAAAGTACGCTATGTAAAATAATGTCTGGATATATAGAAAACTATTCCGGAAACGTTACGATAGATGGTGACGAAATTAATAAGAAAGGTTTTCATCCTGTTCAGTTAATTTTTCAGCATCCTGAAAAGACCATGAATCCTAAATGGAAGATGCATAAGGTATTGGAAGAATCATGGAATCCTCCTCAAGAACTGAAGGATACCTTCGGATTGAAGGATAATTGGATGAACAGATGGCCTAGTGAATTGTCTGGTGGTGAATTGCAACGTTTCAGTATATTGAGGGCATTGAATCCTGAGACCAAATTCATAATTGCAGATGAAATAAGTACCATGCTTGATGCTGTAACTCAGGTACAGATATGGGATGCACTGCTTGGATACTGTAAGAAAAATGAGATAGGGATCCTGGCTGTAAGTCACGATAAGGACTTACTTGAAGTTATAACTGATGATATCGTACAATTCAATGATATCAATAACTTATAACTATTTTTCTTTTTTTAGAAATTATTACTTTTCATGTGATTATCAATGAAAATGTATTACTTTAATTTTATTAAGTAATATTTAAATATTAGTTTAACCAAACTTTAAAGTATGTAATAATTAATTTATTAGATGTATTACTTTTAGAGCATTTTTTCTATAAAAAGTATTACTTATAAAATAAGTTTTTTATTATAATATTAGTAGGAGTATAACTATGGATAATAAGATAAAATATGCTATAGTAGCATTAGCAGTTATTATCATAGCTATTATTGCAGCTTCTTCAATGTTAGGTAACAGTACAGATAACGATCCAACACACATCGTTATAACAGTACCTGGACATACAGGAGAACCTGAAACCGGATTCAATCCACTAACAGGGTGGGGTAATGGGCACTTAAACTTTAATCCATTAGTACAAAGTACTTTATTCGGTTCAGATGAAAATGGTAGTTTTGTTAATGACTTAGCAACAAATTATACTATCAGTGATGATAGATTAACCTGGACAGTAAAAATCAGAGACGATGTTAAATTCACAAACGGTGAAAAATTAACAGCAAAAGATGTTGCTTTCACATTCACAGAAGCAAAAGTAAGTGATGGAGAACTTGACCTTACTAACCTGGAAGAAGCAAAAGCTGTCGATGATACAACCGTAGAATTCAAACTTAAAAAACCACAATCCACATTCATATATGATTTAAGATATGTGGGAATCGTACCTGAAAAAGACTATAACAATGAAACCTACGGTGCAAACCCAGTAGGTTCCGGACCATACAAACTCAAACAATGGGATAAAGGACAACAAGCAATCTTCGAATACAATGACCAATACTATGGTAAAGAACCATACTTCAAACAGATTACAATGGTCTTCCCTGAAGAAGATAACGTTGTACAAATGGTAAAATCAGGTCAAGTTGATGTAGCTGAAGCACCAATTTCAGCATACAACGAATCAATAGAAGGATACTCATTAGTTGAATTCCAAAGTCCTAGAGCACAGGGATTCTCACTACCATACCTACCTGATACCGGACTTAAAACCGATAAAGGAAATCCTGTAGGTAACAATGTAACATCTGATCCTGCTATCAGAAAAGCATTGAACATTGGAATCAACAGACAAGCAATAGTTGAATCCGTATACAAAGGTGTTGGAAAAGTAGAATATACAGGAGTAGATTCATTACCATTTGCAAATGAACAGGCAAAAATAACTGATAATAATCCTGACGAAGCTAAGAAAATCTTAGAGGAAGCAGGATGGAAAGATACAGACGGTGATGGAATCAGAGAAAAAGATGGCGTAAAAGCATCATTCGAAGTATATTACCCACCTAACAAAGAAGACAGACAATCACTTGCAACAATCATATCCGAACAAGCTAAAGATTTAGGTATTGAAGTAGTCCTAAAATCAGCTGACTGGGATACAATCTACACCAAGATGTATTCACAGGCTGTTGTAATGCAACAATCCTCCGATAACCCTTACTCAGCAGTATACCAACAATACTTAAGTAAGGATAAAGATGGATACCTAGAATCTGATTACAGAAATCCTAACGCATACAACAACTCACAAGTTGATGCAATCCTTGAACAGGGTATGGCCGCAGGTAGCCTTGAAGA
>MVJJ01000013.1 GCA_003266145.1 Methanosphaera sp. SHI613 | reverse complement strand
CGTGCTGTTTTTTACCTCGAATGTCACTCCATCTATCGTTACATTCTTGTATGTCGTTTGAGGAGTAATTAGCATGTATGCACCTATAGACAGGCCCCCTATAGCTAAAATGACTATGATTATTAATAGTACATTTTTGGTTCTCATATTTTTTATTTATTATCGTTCTATTATTAATATCTTATTTAAGTTGATGAGATTATCTTTTTTTTATAAGAAAAATCTTATTTCATGGCATATTTTTGTCATGTGATTGAAAGTATGGTGATGAATGTATTGATTATTGGATATTGATATATTTTTTTGGATGATTTTTGGTCATTGATTGCAAGTGTAAAAATATTGACTGAAAAATGTTATATTCATAGTGATGATGAAATTTTTTTCATGAAATCAAAACATTAAAAAAGAGCTTTAAGGAGGTTATTTTGGTGATTATTAAATGTATGGATTTCATAATGATAATAAGGAATCTATTCGATAAAGTCAATGTGATCTACTGTTTGAATGAGCTTTTCTGCATATTCAAGTGTTTTTTGCATCTTCTCATAGGAGTATGTCTCGTATACTATTGTTGGTATGCCGCTTTTTGCTACGGGTACTGTTATGTATTCGGGGCTTGTACGATATTCGGGAGCGTAGTATTCTATTTGATTCCATGTTAAGAGTATATCATTCATGTAGTATTCTGATTTTGAATCGAATGATGGTGCGAATATGAAGTTTGTCTTTTCATATTTGCCTGGTCCACGTGTTCCCTTATTTGAGTGTATGTCTACAAAGAAGTCATAGTCACCGTTTATTATATGCTCCGCCACGTATTCTTTTGCAAGCAGTTGTCCGTCCATTCTGCCCTCATCTTCACTGTCCTCGTTTATTACGTTTATGTTGTAGATGTAGTATTTGTAGTTTAGGTTTTTGTCGAGTTTGTTTATTGACTCGAATAGTGCACGGTGGGATTTGCTCTCATAGGGATGCATTCCTATAAGATAGGCTATTTTAATGTTTGATTTGTCGTTGCCGTATGGGCCGTGGATGTGTACGCTTCCTAGTTCGTTTTCTCCAAGTAGTCTTGCATCATATTCCGTGGAGTTTACCTTTGCTAGTGTTGTTGGAGTGTCCGGGTAATGGTCATCTGTCATTAGTGATACCTCATAATAATTTATTGTCTATATTATTGTATTAGCCATACTCTTTTATTAATTCTTCCATTGTTCTATTATTATTTAATGAGTTCAGGATATCTTTTGCCGGATTTGTCTGTTTTTTTATTCTTTCATATAATGGCTTTAAAAACTTTTCTTCACCGATTCCTCTTTGTTTTAGGCCATCTGATGCTACATTCACTATTTTATTTGTAAATTCGTATAATTGGTTTTTATCGAGATATTCAGGTATTTCTGATTGTATCAATAGTTTTCTTAGTTGTGTTGGCGTGTATTCATTTGTATATGTTTCGGATTGATCCTCGATTAATTGCTTCAGATTGTTCATATTTTCCTTTAGTCCTAGATGGAATGCTGCAACTGTCATTGAATCCTTTGCAGGTTGTGTACATACACTTCTGAATTCTACTGTTCCCCTGGATGTTAGGTTTATGAATTTGAATGGTCGTAGGTATTTTATGTCATCTATTGAGGGTGTGATGTCTATTTTTTCATAGTGTCCATCGTTATATTTTTCACCTGTTATAGTCTTATCCATGTAGTAATCATATAGACTCACTGATGGAAAGTTTATGTAGGAATTGTTTCTCATTACGCAGTACATGTTTAATGACTGCAGGTATGTTATCAAGTCGGATATGTCGCTTAGCTGTGTATCATACATTCCTATGTTACGTGGATTGATTCCATGTGTCGAATATTCCCATAGTATGTCCCTGTAGCATATTATGTCATGATTTTCTTCTGTCAATAGTGAATTTGAAAAAATAAGTGCCTTATATGGCTCTATTTTTGAGAATGTGTTGATTGTATCTATCAGGTCATCTGTGTGAACATCCAGTTGTACCTGGGATGCTGATGAGAACATTCCATATGATGGATATTTGTGAAATTGTATAGGATTATCTGTGTAGTTTTTATATGACTGTAGGTGATGATATAGCATCATGTAGCGTTCAGAGGGTATTGGTTCTTGATTGTTGTATTTTCTGTAGGGATTTATCCCCATTCCTGTTATTGTATGATTTTCTTTTTCCAGTGCTTGCTTGATGAATGTATAGTATTTTTCAAATCTATCGTTGATGGTGTGAAGGTCTGCTTCAGGCCCCATTGCAAATTCAATATTGTTGTATGAGCAGTCATAGCAGAGTATGTCCCTTGTTTTGTTGTTTTTTAGTGCGTATATATTTCCATCATAGTCTACTTGTGTATCTTGAAAGTCTGAGTGTTCCTTTTGGAATTCTTTGGTTATTTTATGGATGAGATTGAAGTTTACTGCTTTTTTGTTCATGTTTAATAGGGGCATTTCTATTTCGATTCCTATTAGATTTTTTCTCTGATTTGTGGCCTTGATGAACTGATTGTATATTCTTTCTTGTATCATCTTTTCTGTTATTTGATTTTGCATTTATTCATCTTCCTTTATTGATTTGATAGATTTATTCAGGTATTCTTCATGTTTTTTTGTCTGTATGAATTCATTTATGTGTTCTTTACTTTCATATATGATGTTTCCATCCACTAATGCAAATAGCTTATTTAGTTCTACCTCTTTCCATCCTTCATCCTCGGTTACTGGTGTTGTGGCTACAAGGAAGGAATCTTCACCTTTTAGGTAGTGTAGTGTTTGTCTCATATTCGAGTGGATGTATGTTGCTTGTCCATCATGTATCATCAGATTTAACTTATTGTCTTTTGATATGTCTGTTATGACTTCTAGGAGTATATTGAATCTTTCCTTTATTGTTGATTGTGATTGTTTTTCTTTTTCAAATTCGTTTATTTTATCTATTATGTATAATAATATTCTTTCAGAGTCTGTATCCCCCTTTTCTATTTTTTTATATTTATTTAGTGGAGGATAATTGAATATTGTTCCATTGTGTATCAGCATCCATGTTCTGCCACTTGCATCTGGTTTAGTAAAGGGATGACAGTTTGGTGATATTATTTTTCCTACTGTTGCAAGTCTTATATGGGCAAATACGTTTTTGCTGACTAGTGGATTTGCGAGTATATCTTTTAATTGTTTACTGCATGATGCTTTTTGGGCTTCTTTACTTATCATGATGTTGCCCTGCTGCATATTTGCTAATCCCCATCCATGTGGATGATTATCGGAATGCCTGTAAAAGCATTCTAGACATTCGTTTACTTGTTGGGGTTTGTTTGAGTTTAAACAGAATATTTCGCACATTTTATTATCCTCCGCTAAATTGTTTTATAAAAAATTCGAATATAACAATTGTTATATTCTACTAGTATAAATATATCATTAACAATATATAAACATTATCCTAAAAATCAGAAAAATAATTGATAATGGTAGGAATCAAAAATACAAAATACTTTAATAATATTTTCTAAAAAAATTATTATAAAAAGGATGATTAATCCAATATTTCAAATTTAACCAGATTGTTATAGTCTGATGCTCTTTCAAATACATCTATCAAATCATTATCCACATTAGAACTATTCGTTAAGGTTATTAATGTCTTTGAATAGAATCCTATAATATACTGATATATATCTTCATAATCACCGTCAAAAACGGGTAAATCAAAGATTTCCTTTAGGTATTCAACTTCATTTTCTTGAATTTTATTTCCGTCCAATTCTATTTTTGTCATGTAATCACTTCCATATAACAATTGTTATATAATTGATGCTATATATACTATACTATAGAAAGATAAATGGATTAAAATATTTAAATACTAATCAAAATAAAGTTATCTATAGATAACAGTGCCAAAAAAGAGCATTATAAACAAAAGTGCATATGACAATCATAGTGATAGAATGAATCTAGAAGAAAAGATAAATATAGTAAAAAATATCCTGAAGGATAAAAAGGTAATAATAGCATTCTCGGCAGGATCAGATTCAACACTACTGGCACACCTGTCAAAGGAAGTATCCGAAAAGACACTTGCCATAACAATAGACAATGGACTATTTGGAAAAGACTTCATAGAAAATGCCAGAAACTCCACAAAAAAGCTTGGAATAAACCATGAAATCATAACTGTAAACTTCTATGAAGACAATGAAATACTTAAAAACAATTCACGGCGATGCTACAACTGCCGCAGGTTGATGTACGAAAAAATCCTTCAAACAGCAAAAGAAAAGGACTATGACTACATCTGTGACGGAAACAACATAAGCGATCTTGTAGCAGACCGGCCAGGCATACTCATAACATATGAATACGACATGAAAACACCACTGATAGAAGCACGACTGACATCAAAGGAAATACATGAATACCTTGAAACTAACAACATCCAATATCATAAATCAACGACGTGTCTAGCAACACGAATAGCAACAGACACCCCAATTAAAGAGGACACAATAGAAAAAATAAACAGATGCGAATCATATATACAAGAGAACACGAATTGTCAGATAGTTAAAGTCCGAAGTTTGGATACTGATGCAATAGTTGAAGTGGATGATATATCTGAAATAATAAAAGAGGAGAAACATAAACAAATATGCGACAAGTTAAAAAAAGAAGGTTATAAGAGAATTCTATTAAATTTAAGTCCTATTGAAGATGATGATGAGATTATACTGGAATATGCTGATGGAAGCTATAGATACCAATTGCCATACCACATCAACATAGAAAAGACAATAGAAAAATTGGAAAATATAAGATATAATGAAGCTGAAATAGAAACAAGTAATATTATGATATATGAATCAGGACTAGTTGAAGGATATGGATATAAATGCTATGATGAAGCACTTGACGAGTTTATGAACATATTAACCAAGATAAGAAGAAAAAGGTGATAAGAAATGCCAACAAGATACATTGGAGATGGATACTGGGAAATAGCATCCCGGCAGATGAGTATAGTAGACAGAAAACAGCAGGAAAAATTCAAACAAGCCAAGATAACAGTCATCGGCTGTGGAGGAATAGGCGGTGAATGTATAGAAATGCTAGCAAGAATGGGAGTGGGAGAACTTGTACTTGTAGATGAAGATGCCTTCGACCTATCAAACCTAAACAGACAATCACTAGCAACACTTGAAAGCCTGGGAATATCCAAAAGCACTACCGCAAAGGAAAAGGTAAGAATTATAAATCCATACGTAGAAGTAACAGCATACAACGAACATGTAAGCAAGGACAACATTGAAAAGATAATAGATGACTCTGATATAGTAATAGATGCACTTGATAACGTACTTGCAAGGGTAATAGTATCCCGCTGTGCAAAGAAAAAGAACATTCCATTCATACACGGAGCAATACATGCAACACAGGGACAGGTAAGCGTGTTCCTACCGGATTCTAAAAGCTATGAGGAAATGTTTAACCTTCCATCAAAGGACAAGCCACTTGATGATGGAACTATTGAAAGTCTTAAAAAGGTAACAAGTGGAGTTCCACCAGTAATAGGACCAACACCAAATATAATAGGATGTATGGAGGCATTTGAGGCCTACAAACTGATAACAGGAATAGGAGAAGTATGTGTCAGTCCAAAGGTATTGATATTTGACCTGCTTGATCTGACAAGCTTTGACGTTATAGAAATATAACTCATGAAAAAAAAAGTATAGCATACAAAGAAAAAATGGCGATTATTAATTAAATTTTATAAAAAAAAGTAAAACATAGAGTTGGATGATTATTTTTTGATAATCACCACTCCAATTATAGCTATTACAGCTATTATAGCAGCAGCTATAGGTATGACATTATTTGATTGATTATTGGATTTATTGTTCGTATCAACCGCTGTTTTGTTATCATTTGTATTATCATCAGCAGTTGTTGTGTTTTCTTCGTTTTCAGCGTTGTTTTCTCCAGATTCTGTACTTGCAGAAGTTACCTGCATTAAATCATTGTTGACTCGTTTTTCGATTTTGTTTCTCATATTCAATAGTTTATCCACACGTTTTTGTGATTTTTGAGTGTTTTCAGTTGCTTTGTTGTTGTTTTTGATATTGCCAAGAACTGTTGTATTTTGATTTGAAGAAACTGCAGCACTTCCATCATCATTTTTATCCGAATCATCAATGGCATTATCACTAGTGGATTCATCCGTGTTACCTGATTCATTGTCATC
>MVJJ01000004.1 GCA_003266145.1 Methanosphaera sp. SHI613 | reverse complement strand
ATCATCAAAGATTATTTTGTATTTTCAAATGTATTACAATAAAGACTATGGAATAATATTAAAATTTTTATAATTATTTATATGCCAACATTTATATATAACTTATGATATATTAGAATATGTGAATGGGATCAACATCCATTCACCATTACATGAAAGTTTCATAGGCAATTAAAATAAATTGTTTAAGTGCTTCAATGTAGAAATAAGATATTGAATAAGCATTTGTGATTCATAGAATAAAGTGTATCATCATAAATTTTATTCAATATTAACTTATGGAATAATATGCCAAATTATATGTAATTAAATAAATTCATATTTTAATGGCAGGTTATTCCATTTGAACCCATTAAGTCCATAAATCCCATGTAAAGCCTCATTACATTCATGAGCAATTTATGAGTGTTAAGTAAAAAATATCTTTTGAACTGTGAGGATTTATGGACAAAAATGGGTAGTAATAACTAAAGCATTTAATTGTTGAAATTAAATATTTTATCCATGGTATCTAAAAGGTTAAATAACTCCAGTTTTGAATCAAACACGAAAGATGTATTTCATAACTATTATCACCTAACTTATAGTTAAACGGGAATATGGATATTTAGAATTAATCAGGAAAAAAGTTGTAAATGAGATTCATAGGAATCATGCAAACCAAATTAGTATAGCAATAGATCATAAACAAAAAATCATTTTTAATCATCTCCAAAAATAAGAAAAAATGTGTATTATCGTTTATGTATATTTAAATAGTATTATGTAGATTAAGGTCTTTGTGTAATCAAGTATCAATTTAAACATTGAAAAATGAAATATCCGATTAATTAAACTGATAAATTTAAAAAGGGAATGAGCTTTAGTTATAACGATTTGATTCATATCAACTTAGTTAAATTTAGCTTTGAGTAATTCAAAGCTTATGATTATTTTTTTTAAAATATTTTTAAGATAGTTATGAATAAGTTTATATAGCATGACAGATATATAAGAAAGTGAAACTTATACTAACCAAAAGTAAATAAAAACTTTTTTTAAATATATTTCAAAAGGAGGCAAAAATATGACAATAAATCTAGCACAATCCATATTGAGTAGTATATTACTTGATAAAAAAGTTGGAACAACAATATCAAACAAAAAATTCAAAGAAATAGACATATGGCATGACGAACTTAAACCTTACTTTGACAAACTACAAGAAAAAGGATATATCAAAGGTTTCTGGAAAAATAACGTGAACTTTAAGATCATAAAACCGGTTAGTCTCCAGATTCTTGAAGAACTATAACTCTTCTCCCCTTTTAATCTCCAATTAACATAAAAAATAACATACTATTTTAAACAATATAATTTATAACGATTTTTCATACAATTAATCAAGGATACGAATAAATATTTGATTATTAATTCTCATAAATAATGTGCAATGATTATTAATTTATGTTTTTTATAAAATATTTCTAGAATAGGGATAGTTTCAAAAAGATTTATATACTATGAAGCTAAAAAGATATAATTATAAATATCATGATTAATTATGATAAATTAGGAGAAAATATTATGGCAAAATTAGAAGGAAAAGTAGCAATCATAACCGGAGCAACATCAGGAATGGGAAGAGCATCAGCAAAACTATTTGCACAAGAAGGAGCAAAAGTAGTTGTAACCGGAAGAAATGAAGAAAGAGCAAAAGCAATAGTTGACGATATAAAAGCAGAAGGAAATGAAGCAATATACGTAATTGCCGACATGTCCAACCTTGATGATGTTAAAAAAATATTCGATGCAACAATGGAAGAATACGGTACGGTAGATATACTCTTCAACAATGCAGGTATGCTAAGCATGAGCCCATTAATGGATTTAAGCATTGAAGAATGGAACAAGATATTCAACGTAAACGTAACATCAAGCTTGGTGCTTACACAACTAGTGGCACCAGTCATGAAAGAAAAAGGTAAAGGAACAATAGTAAACACATGTTCAGTAGCTTCATTCGGCGCACACCACGGATTTGCAGCATATGTTGACTCAAAACATGCAATGGCAGGATTGACCAAATCAATTGCATGGGAACTCGGACCTGAAATAAGATGTAACGGAATTGCACCAGGACTTATCCACACAGCAATGGTAGACAGTATCGGTGGACCAGCAGCATTACAGCAAATGATTGATCAATGTCCTGTAAAAAGATGTGGAGAACCAGAAGATATTGCAGCAGTAGCACTATTTTTAGCAAGTGACGACTCCGCATTCCTAGACGGTCAAATAATTAAAGTAGACGGTGGATTCGAGATATAAACACATAAAAACAAATCATCACCACCACCCCCACATTCTTTTAATACTTTTTTTCAAATCAATAATCCATACACCATTAATCCAGATTACAAATAAATATATACCTACTAAAATAATCTCCAATCAATCATTGAAAAATGAGTATTAAAAGTCCGATTATCACATACTCCCCTATAACACATTGACAAAGAAAATTGAATATATTATACCCATTATCAATAATGATAGTTAATTATTAAAGTTATACATGATAAAAATAATAATAATCAATAAAAAGTATACTTATAATAAGTCAATCATTAAACAGGAGAACAAAGATGAAATGGGAAGAAGTTTCTAAAGAAGATGTTTTAAAAAAATTAGAAACTAGTGCAGATGGTCTTTCATCAGATGAAGTAATCATAAGACAAGAAAAATATGGGTTAAACACATTAATCGAACAAGAAAAAAAGTCCCAATTACAAGAATTTCTCTCACAGTTTACCGAGCCCCTGATGATACTGCTTATCATAGCCGGAATAGTTGCATTCTTAATCAATGACATAATTGATTCGATGGTAATATTCTTTGTCGTTATATTAAACGCGGTTATCGGATATAGACAAGAAATGAAGGCTGAAAATGCCATGGAAAATCTTAAGTCCATGACTACCAATACAACAGTAGTACTCAGAGATAATAAAAAAATCAAGGTAAACACCGAAGATATAACCATTGGAGATATTGTAATAATAGAGGAAGGAGACAATATTCCAGCCGATTTAAGAATTATCGACAGCTATGACTTGAAGATAAATGAATCATCACTGACTGGTGAATCAATGCCAGTACATAAGACGGATGAAATATCCGATGATGATTCACACAGTAACCTTGCATACATGGATACATCCGTTACGAGCGGTAGGGCAAAGGGCGTTGTGACCGCCATAGGAATGGATACACAAATCGGTAAAATCGCCAGTTTAATCCAGGACGACAAGGAAGATACACCCCTTCAGATAAAGATAGACAAACTCGGTAAAACATTAAGTCTGATGGGAATAATAATCTGTATCGTCATATTTGCACTTGAATTGATACAGGGAATTCCGGCGGCAAACACTTTCATGACCGCCGTAAGCCTGGCGGTTGCAGCCATACCAGAAGGATTACCAGCAGTATTGACTTTGACGTTGGCATTGGGGATGCAAAAGATGGCCAAAAACAAGGCAATCGTAAGGAAGCTGCTTGCAGTAGAAACTCTCGGTTCATGTAACGTCATATGTACCGATAAGACAGGGACATTGACCATGAATAAGCAAACAGTCACAAAAAGTTACATTACAGACAATGACATGACATTCAAGGTAGGCTGCTTGTGTAACAATGCAAAAATTGATGAAAATAAACAACTGTCCATAGGAAATCCCACTGATATCGCAATAATGGAATATTCACTCAATAACAGTACAATGGATTATAGCTCAGAAAGAATTCATGAATACCCATTAGACAGTAACAGAAAACGCATGAGTACAATCAACATCATCAACGATGAAAAATACCTGCTTATCAAAGGTGCTCCAGAGATAGTGCTTAACTTATGTAGTTATAAAAGCAATAACGGTCAAATATCCAAGCTGGAATCAGAGGATAAAGACAACATCAGACAAAAGGTTATCCAGTATACTGATGATGCCCTTAGAGTAATATTGTTTGCATATAAGAAATTGGATGACGTAGATATAAATGATGTCGACAAGCTCGAATCTGATTTGATATTTACTGGATTAATGGCTATGATGGATCCTCCTAGAGAGGATGTGTCAAAATCCATCGCCACATGTAAAAATGCCGGAATTACTGTCAAGATGATAACAGGCGATCATAAGAATACAGCCAGTAGTATTGCAAGAATGGTGGGCATTGACAACCATGAAGACGTCTTAACGGGTAAACAGATAAGTGATATGAGCGATGAGGATTTAATCGAGGCCGTCAAAAAGTACAACGTATATGCAAGAGTATTTCCCGAACAGAAATTACGCATAGTCAAAGCACTCAAAGAATCCGATGACATTGTTGCAATGACCGGTGATGGTGTAAATGATGCACCGGCACTGACAAATGCAAATATCGGAATATCAATGGGTTCCGGTACGGATGTTGCAAAAAACTCCAGTGATATGATTCTTGAAAATAATGATTTTTCAACGATAATATATGCCGTCAAAGAAGGAAGAACAATATATTCAAATATCAAGCGATTCATCAAGTTCCAATTGTCTACTAATATCGCTGCTATACTTACAATATTATTTTCATCACTTCTTTATATCCCCTTACCGTTTAATCCTGTGCAGTTATTGTGGATAAACATTATCATGGATGGCCCTCCGGCACAATCATTAGGTGTTGAGCCTTCTGATAGGAATGTCATGAATGTCGGCCCTACAAGAGATAATCTGCTTAGTAAGGAGAATCTCCTGCACATAACGTTAATCGGCCTTGTGATGATGTGTGGAACCTTAGGGGTATATATCTATGAACTAAACAGGGGAAGCGGTTATCTTCTGGCAAGCAGCATAGCATTCAGCGTATTTGTTGTCTATCAGTTATTCAATGTTTTCAACTGTAAAAGTAACAGCAAACAGACAAACAAGACATTGTATATATCAGTAATATTATCATTTATATTGCAGCTATGTGCTATTTACATACCACAGTTACAGACGATATTCAAAACAACATACATCAACCCGACAAGCTGGATTTACATAATTCTGGTAGGACTGTTGATATTCGTTGCAGAACGGATTATACGAATATTCGAGAAGAAGTTTCTAAACGTTTAATCCAGATTCTAACTGCAAATTGGAATTTTCCAATTTTTCTTCTTTTTTTAACCACATTTAATATTCATTTTTCCAATAATTTTTAATCATATGATATTCATAGTTATACTAAAGAAAGTTAAGGATGTGTAAAATGAGGGAAAATAATTTAATAATTATCTGTGTTACGGTTATACTCTGCATTGCATTAATAGCAGGTACTTTTATCATCATCAGTACCGATAATGATAATAACCCTAACGTTATTGAAAACATTGTTAACCCGACCGGCACAGGTGATAATTCAAACGGTCAAAGTCAGGAGTCCGGCAGCTCTTCTTCCAATACAGACAAGTTGGATAAAATCAATTGGGCTACATTCTATGCCGACGGTAATCCGAATACAGGTGAACAGGTTACGGTTAATGTAGGCAGTCAGCATGCGGGAAAAGTCATATCATTATCAATGAATTACTATAGGGATGGCTATACATTGATTGAAGAGGCACCTAAAAGTTATACCGTAAATGATGAGGGAAACATATACATACCAGATACCGCTTCAATGGCAAAATATCCGGATAAATGTAGCATTAGCATAACCTGTGATGGATATACAACAACCGCAACATGCAACCTGGAAAAACGTAAGGGCAGCCAGACCGTATATTTCAACTAATCGATAGACTTTTTTTATTGGATGATGATTATCCATCATCTTTTTATTTTACCATGTGTAAACTGTTGGCCAATAGTTATATGTTCCACTAATTATTTGAAAATAATAATTTATTATAAATTAATAGCAACTCATGTAGATTTACCATCATATAATATTAAAATAAAACTAGATCTATGATATAATTAAAGAAATAAAGTATAATATAATATAATTTATGAACAAATATGAAAATTATTAAAGCTAAAATCATGTAAACTAATATTGAAAGCATGAAGCTTTGGTACAATAATATATCTTGTCCCCACAAAAAAATGTACCCCTAAAACATAGTTGTACAGACAACAATTAAATGTACATACAAGCCATAAATGTTCCCACAATTAAACATGGATATCTGCTAATATACGGTCATAGAAAATATTGTGTATACAAATGAAAAACGTGTCTACAAAAATTAGAGAATTTATCTAAAAAAAATAAGCATGATTGAAAAAAAGTTAAGGGTATGTTAATATCTTAACATACATGTAATGTAATTTATTGGATTGCTAATTCAATATCGTCGGCAGTTACGGTTTTTCTTCCAGCATGTTTTGCTAGTTTTACTGCCTGTACTGATATTTCTTCAGCAAATTCTTCAAGTACTTCTGCTAGTGCTACTGCAGCATCATCACTACTTCTTTCTGCACCTGCATTTTTTATTATTCTTTTCATTGGTGCTACTGGTAATTCTGACATAATATCATAAACTCCTATAATTTGATATTTAATATTATGTAGCTAACATTATATATAATTTATACATGAATGGGCTAAAATACTCCTTTTATCATTCATATTTGTAGTAAAATATTAAGATATCCTGAAATGTATTATAATTTATTTTTGATTCATAAATTAAATTATTAAATATGAAAAAATTTTTTTCATATATGAGAGTTATGTGCTACAATAACTTACTGTGGAACATAATTTAATATGTGTACTACAATATTTTATTGTGCTACAGTACATCTGTTGTGGAACATTATATTCTATAATATGTTTAGATGGGAAAAATAACACATACCCCATTAAAACAAATAAATGTTTTGTACTGCAAAAAATAGAAGTGGTAAAATAATCTAAAAATATTGAATAACTATTTAAAATAAGCAAATACTAATTGTTTGGGTGTTTATTTGGTTAAATTAGAAGGTAGTATATGTTATAATGCTAACATATACTCATCATTCTTTTTTTATTTGAGTGCTAGTTTAATGTCAGCACCGGTGACTGTTTTTCGTCCAGCATGATTTGCTAATTTGTTAGCATCTACGGCTACTTCTTCTCCAATTTCTTCCAGGACTTTTGCTAGTTCAATTACTGCTTCGTCACTGATTCTTTTTCCACCGGCTTCTTTGATAATTCTTTTAATTGGTGCTAATGGTAATTCTGTCATTTTTATTCATCTCCAATTGTAAATTATATTAGTTATTATTTGGGGTAAATAAAGTTAAATATATACACTTTTAATCAGTTTTTACTATCCTTACTTTGGGAAGGATATGAATATATTATTGTAAGAATAATTATCTGATTATTCAATAGATTATTCCAGATTATTCCAAGTAATTTCAGAATAGTTACTATCTTGATGATAATATCCAAGAATAGTAGAATTTATTGTAAGTTGAGTGAGCATAAAATCACCTCTACTAACCATACACCCAACAATACCAATCAAATGATTTAATCATGTTTTGAAGAGGTTAGATTTACTAAAGTTGATAGAATGATTAAAATGTAATAGAAATAAACATCTACTTACCAATACAAAGTTTTGTTTAAACTAATATAAATAAAATAAGAATTAGATATTATAAAATATTTTAATTAAAATTAGATTTAAATATTAATATTATAAAGTGAATGTTTAATATAACCTCAGATTAGAAATTACAGATAATTAAATTAAATTCTTTGATGACATCACCAATCGTTTTAAGTAGACACACATCAACAATACAGAAATTCACATAAAACAACAACAGAAACTTAGTAATACTTTTTTTTCAAATTAAGAACATAATGTATTAATATAATAATAGTTAATAATTAGATAGAAGATAATCATAATTAGAAGAATCTAATATGGAGATTTATTTATGGAAAAATATTTGATTACAGGAGAAATTTATGATTGGAAAAAGTCCTATGCCCTATTTTCCAATGGCGAACATTTCATATGCACGCTTAATAGATTAAAACAAATAGATGACTATGACGATAACGACATGAAGGCAATTCAAACATTAAATGATCCTGAATTCAAAAATAAGGTATTAAATGCAAAGGATAACTACTATTTATCTTTAGAATTTGAAGATGACAATCATGAGAAAATATTAATCTCAAACATCAAATGCTTTAGAAATCCTACCTTAATCAGTTATGAATATGAACATTATAAGTCATTACCATAACACGTAAAATGAATCATTAGCATTTTTCAACAACAATAGGCGTATAATATGACATTATCATCTGATTTAAGAAAGTATCTAATGGATAACGGAGCATTTAAAGTTGGATATGCAGATATCAGCGATGTGACCATAATGCCCGGATTGAACTCGGGAGTAATATTCTACATCGCATATCCCCGGGAGATTCTTAAAAGAATGTCCAATGCACCGACCATGGAATACGTGTTAAAACTAGTGGACATGAACAACAAGCTAGATGAGTTAGGCATGCTTTGTGAGGAGTATTTAATTGAACGAGGTTATAAAGCTTATGCACAGACCAAACAGCGATTAGGAAAGGATTTTGGAGAATTCAATTCATTTGAACTGCCACACAAGACATTTGCTACTAAGGCGGGCCTTGGATGGATTGGAAAATCGGCTTTACTAACAACCAGGGAGTATGGATCTGCACTGCGATTAACCTCTGTAATGACTGATGCACCATTAGAGTACGGCAAGCCAATTCTCAAATCACAATGCGGTAATTGCAACATATGTAAGGATGCATGTAAGGGCAATGCAATCAGCGGTATCGAGTGGAACTATAAGTTGAAAAGAAATGACTTTTATGATGATAAAAAATGTGAAGCATATGCTCTGAAGATATCCGAAGTTAATCTTGGAAAACCGGATACTGTATGCGGAAAGTGCATATATGCCTGTCCTTATACTAGAAGATATATGAATCAGAAATAGATAATCGTATAAAAGCTAGTTTTTATTGTTTAACTCCCATTATTACTATTTTTTTAAGCCAGATAATTGGTTAAATTCGTTATGAAAAAAAATAAGAAGAAAAAAAGTATCGATTTACATTGTTACGTTTTGAATGAATATTGCATCATCTTTTGTACTTCCAAATGCAGTATCTACAAAGTATACTTCAGCACGTGCCGGTGTGGAACTTGCATCATCGGTCATTGCAGTACCTGAAACTTTTATCAGTTGGTCTTTTGCAGGATTATTCGTATTCCATACTAAAGCGCTTTTACCGATTACTGCATCACTGCTGTCGTAGAAGATTACCTGCATTTCAAGATAATTAAAATCCTTTTTAGGAGTTACTTCACAGTTTACCTTGTACATGGAGTAGCCTTCACTGACTATGGTAATATCTGATACGTTTAAATCATCAGATGATGATGAATCAAATAATCCGGCAGATACTACAGAGGATGCAGTCAGTATACCCATTATGATAAATAATGTAAAGATTATTTTCTTATTTACCATTTGATTTTCCTCCTTTATTTTTTTATAATAGAAAATTATCGAAATTAAAACTTATATAATTATCGCTTTATTTTAAATATTAATAAATATATGAAATTCTATTCCAAATCAAATCGATTAAAAGTATATTTTTTTATCTTAAATTAACATTATGCTAAAAAATGATGGTTTAATCAAATAGATTTTTATATAAAGACAATCTAACCCATTATAATTAAAAATAAGCCACCATATCTTTTGTTGATTATATTATTGTGAAAAATACAAAAACTTTAAATATAAATAATGATAAAATTATCATGTCAATTGAAAAAGAGGTAATAATTTGAGAGAGAATATGCAAATTGCAGTAATTGCTGCTGTTGTTTTAATACTGCTTGGAATAGTTGTCTTTTCTACAGGCATGCTAAATCCAGTCAACAATACCACCAATGACAC
This sequence comes from Methanosphaera sp. SHI613, assembly GCA_003266145.1. Taxonomy (GTDB): domain Archaea; phylum Methanobacteriota; class Methanobacteria; order Methanobacteriales; family Methanobacteriaceae; genus Methanosphaera. Next base: position 2,340 of record MVJJ01000004.1, on the reverse strand, counting down.
TAACAATACAACAATGAATGATAGCCAAAACATGAGTTTGAATCAGACAAACAATACTACCAATGATCAATCACAAAGCACATCCAACAATAAAAATCAGGGCAGTTCATCAAAACAAGCTTCACAGCAATCATCAAATTCACAATCCAATGTCCATAAGTCATACATTACCATAAGCGAAAATGAGAAAGGTCAATATGAAGGTATGGCACCGGGCAGATACGTTGAAACATGGTCCGAAAGTGAAGGACCAATAAGTATGGATAAAATCGATTAGATTCCATGCTTACCTTATTTAACCCCCTACAATAACAGGCTAATTTTAAATATTCATAAATCCATCAAAAGCGTATTTTGGCTTTAACAATGAATAATCACTTAGAATCAGTAATCTTTCAATATGAGTAGGGAATACATATAATGAATTTTTAAAAAAGAATATAAAAAAAGAAAAGTTAATTTTTTTTTAATTGGTAATTAAATGATTTAAATTATCCAACAAATCGATTATCTCTGGATCTTTAACTTTGTGATAAACCCAGATACCATCTTTTTTACTATCGATAAACCCAGCGTTCTTCAATATCTTCAAATGATGAGATACATTTGACTGTGGCTTATCTAAAATTTCTTGTATAGAACATGTACAACAAGAACCTTCAGATAGCAAATATAATATTTTCAATCGTGTAGGGTCAGATAATGCTTTTAATTTATCAGAATAATCTTCAAAGTCACCAAATGAAGGTAATTCATCATTTAATTTTCTTAACTTTTGCACATGTTCTTCTTTTAAATTTTCACATGTCATACTTTTATTTCGCTTCCTACGATTGTTTAGTAGTTATGTAATTATATATAATTTTACATTTATAAAAGTAATTGTTATAACTATCATAAATAAAAAATAGAATAATTTACGAATGAATTTTTTAATTATGGATTATTATCAATTTATTAGGGTAGAAATTCAAAAAAAGGGGGTGTTTTAATAGAATGAATAACGAATTACGAGAATAAAATAATAAAAAAAAGGGGAGATTATATGTTAAAGAAATTTTTGGTGTTGATTGTTACTTGTTTTGCCAATTCTTCTGGGTCGATATTCATTTCTTTTGCTATTCTCTTAAGTATATGTGGCAGATACTTAGGTTCATTTCTGTTATTTTTAGGTTTTTGTTCAAAATCTCTTGGCATTAAGAATGGACCATCAGTTTCTATCATTAACTTTTCAGGTGGAATGACTTTTATTGCCTTTAATAAATCATCATTACGTCTATCATCACATATCCAACCGGTGACTCCTATATAACAGCCTAACTCAAGATAATCCTCTGCCTCATATTTAGTCCCGGTAAAACAATGAACAACAGACCTTGTGGCTATTTTTTTATGATTCTTCAAAATCTTGCTGAAATCATCATAGGATTCACGATCATGTAAAAATAGTGGCATTTCCAATTCTTCTGCGAGTTCCACTTGTTTTTCAAACCATTTACGCTGAACATTTTGTGGAGAGAAATTCCTGTTATAATCAAGACCACATTCTCCTATTGCAACGACACAATCATTATCTGCCAAGTCCCGTAGTGTCTGGATTGTGTTTTCATCACATGTTTTAGCGTCATGTGGATGAACCCCACAAGTAGCATATAACACGTCCGGATACTTACTGGCATATTCCACTGCTAGTTTACTGGATGTGATACTGCTTCCAGTTATGATTGATTTTGAAACTCCTGCATTTTTTGCTTGGTCAATTACATCCACCCTATCCTTATTATATGATTTATGCATTAAATTAAGCCCAATATCTATTAATTCCATATAATACACCTCAAAAATTATAATAATATGTATTTTAATCAATAATTGTTAAAAAAAGGGATAAAAATATTTATGCTTATTTTTTCTTAAAAAAAAGAATGAAAAATTATATTGTTAATATAATTTCAATGGTTGAAACATTTGATGCTGAACCATCTGCCCTGAATACTTCTTCAGTTGCTATGTTAATATCTTCAACTACGGTTTTTGTGATAAATTTATGTCTGACAACTTCAGCAACATCAACAGCCCTGTTGATAGCCCTACCTCTTGCCTTAACACTGACTTTGTTAACGCCATTGTTTATTAATGTAACGATTGATAAGACATAATTCATTACAGGTTTACTTCCAATGTATATGACACTTATATCATCTGATGTATCATCAGTTGTTTTTTGGGATTTTTCTTCGTTTTTCTGAGATTCTATAGATTCTTGTTTAGCTGCTTGTTCAGCTTTTTTAGCTTCCTCAGCCTTTCTAGCTTCCTCAGCTTTTTTAGCTTCCTCTGCTT
>MVJJ01000011.1 GCA_003266145.1 Methanosphaera sp. SHI613 | reverse complement strand
ATTTTATATGAATTAAAAGATATATAAAATTATTCATAAATAGAATAAGTATTTATATTATGAATACATAAATCTTTTATTTATCATTAGAATATTTATTCTATAATAGAATAAAAATATCTTATATTTAAAAATAGAATAATTATTCAATTATAAAATAATAACGATGAAAATATTCATAAATTAAAACAGTACAATTCTCATATGAAAATAAGGTCTACTTTCTAAAGTTCTAGATTTAATTTTTATTTTATCAAAAAATCAATTATAACATTATGTTACGTTTTTGTTAAAGATTTTCGTTTAGTAAATTATTCATATTTTTTTATCGTGGATTTTTTTTCATAGTTTTAATTTGTATTTTTGAAGTCCATTTTTATATTGTACTACATAAGTTTTTCCTTACAAGTCTCTTAATAGACTTATAAGAAAGTCCTACCCAAAATATAGTACAAAAATTAGCAAAAAAATCGGCTATTTCTGGAAATTTCAACGATTCGAAGTATGATTAAAATAGTGTTTTTTGTATGCTACATATAGGTGTAACTGTATCAAAATTATAAAGTAGCAAGAAATCATAAATTGCTATTAAAAAAGTATTACATTTACTGGGTCGTACCAAAAAAAGCACAAAACTACAACATCATACCTTTTTTTGTACGAGTTGATTTTGAATTTTTCTATGAAAAAACAAAAAATTACTAAAACACCAAATATCATACAAGTCATATACATGAAGTATTCTCAAAATGATATAAAACAAATTCGTAATAATGCTCTCATAAAAAAGTATTAATGTTGAATGAAACCTAAAAAAACTATTTGGATGAAATTCATATAATCTATGAAAATGGATTCATAAATAAAAAACTCTTTAATAATTATGTATAATCTTATTTCATGATTTGTTAAATCAAATCCTTAAACTATTCGCGAATTTCATAAAAAATATACTCTATGCATTACAAACAATTATCTATAGTTTTTTTATCATTAAATATAACGGAGGTGAAAAAGTGAAAAAGTATATGCTATTCCTATTGGTACTATTGGTTAGCCTAACATGTGTAACTGCAGCAAATGAAACCTCCCAGGACATATCCGATGCTCCTCAGGAGGATATACAAGCTTCGCAGACGGATACTGCTAACGTGGATACGAAAGTAACACATCAGGTGAACACTTCAGAAAATCTACATGAAGTAGTCTCTGATTTAAACACTATCCAATCAAGCCAAAGCCATGTAATTGAATTGGAAGATAATCTAATGATTGATGATGAAATCGATAATGAATACCTGACATTGACTATCAATGGAAACAACCATCAATTAACAGTTAATAAGTTGATATTCTCCAACGCCGTTAGTGTAACATTAAATAACATGACATTAGAGTTAAACAGTCATATTAACAATATGGTCGATTTATACCTGAATAATGTCACCATCAAAAGCACTAACCTCTATGATAATATCACTAAAACATTAGCTGATAATGGTATTGAAGAATACACTGAAGACAATTTTGATAAGATTTATGACATATTTGCCGGATCCAATACAAATCATGGAAATATACATAACTATAAGAATCTCTATGTAAACAATTCATTATTTACAAAAACCATTGCACACACAGGTTCAGCAATATATAATCACGGATACTTAAACGTTGACAACACAGTATTTTCGGATACATTATCCTCATTTGGTGTAGTTTATAGTGAAGGATCCTTATCCATAACAAATTCAATATTCGCATCCAACAAGCAGTGCGGATACTTACTGCACTCAAACTCCGGAGAGATGTCATGTATAAACAACAGCTTTATAGATAACTATGCACTCTATAACACATGTATAAGCAATGTTGGCACGGCTCTTGTGGAAGGCTGTAATTTTACCAATAACAAGGCATCCAGTACGAATTCCATTGACAATGACGGAAACATGACTGTCAAATTATGTACCTTTAAAGATAATAAAGGTGAAGTAATCAGAAATACTGGAAATTTAACGCTTTCCGATTCTATTATTGAAGATAATGACAATGAACTTAATATCATAACCAACAACTACATATATGATGGTGAAACAGGAGAAATACTACGTATTGGAAACATGACCTTGATAAACAACAGGTTTACAAACAATACCTGCGATAAGTTAATCTACAATGGTGCATCCATAACACTGTTAAACAATAGCATTTCAAATGTCAGCAATCTATTAGACTATGCTGAACCAGGAGATTACATATTGGATGAAGTGATGGATGATGTGGATACAACACAATTTAATAGAAGCGTAACCATAGAATCAAATACATTTATCATAGATACCGATGGAGTAATCGATGAGCTGATGATAACTAATCAAACTAACTATGTACAACATACTCCAAAAGAATCAGTGATATTGCTTGATTCAATAGGTAATGTAACTGTAGGTGACAACGTTATAATAAGTGGTATCCTCGTAGATAACGACAATAAAGTCATAACTGGTGATATAAATATAAACATATCCGATTATGCATATTCGGTCGAATCTACCGATGATGATGGATACTTTAGCTATGAATGCACGCCAGCTGTGGGAACATATAATGTAGTAGTGTCTTATAATCAAAACAGATACATCAAGGCATCAAATGTAACTGCAACATTCACAGTAAACGAAAAAGAAAGTGAATCTGATGTAAATGAGACGGAGGACTCTGATTCAAATATTACAGATGTAAATTCTACTGATG
>MVJJ01000085.1:243-3743 GCA_003266145.1 Methanosphaera sp. SHI613 | reverse complement strand
TTAATAAAACTATATTAAACGGTAAAAGATATCTTATGCTTTCGTTATTCATGTTTTTCATGAAAAACTATTGGTCAGACATTTTTGTTACCGATGGTTATTAGGACTTTGATTCCTTAGAACTATATTTGTTTTTTAATTGAGAAACTTGTGAATTATATGGATTTTGGTGAAGTCTATTTTATAGTATGTTGATAATCTGGTCAAAAGGCTTATCTTCAACGATTAATCCAATCTATTTTTTTTAATAAATAATTCATATTATTCCCCAATTTAACTGATGTCCTTTTTTTCGTGAATGAAGTTATTTTCCACAGCAGATTATTCAACGTTTCCGAAGTACCTATGATAATAAACTATATTAATTTCAAAATGAAAAATATTCTTATCTATAATTCAATGAATTTTCAACAAATCATAGAGCTATATGTCAAAGTATTTAACTAGGTGTAAACGTATGGATGAAAATATAACATTAAAAGGGATAACGGATATAGGTATAAAAATCAAATATGAAGACCTGGATAAACTTGAATATCCAAAAAATGAATTGATATATCTTATAGTGGAATATGAAGGATTCGACTATGAATTTCTCTTCAAAGACCTTGGAGATAGTGATAAACTGACTGTACTTGGTTCAGGGGCATTCAATAAGGAAAAGGGCTATGACAGGAAGGGGCCCTGGTTTAACAGGTGGAGTTGGACATTTGACGATTCCACCTTGTACTATCATGATCCAACATTATATCTGGCTGATGACATATTTGGACCATGGGGATTGGGCACGCCTGAAACATGGTATCTGGAAAAGATTGGAATAATAATATCCCGACTGGTTGAGGTAATAAACGTACGAAATGAGGACATATTGTTCTATGGAAGTTCAGCCGGTGGATTCACATCATTGATGTTATCTATCATGGTAAAGGATTCCGTATGTCTTGCGGAAGTTCCTCAGTTTGACATTACCTCTTGGGGTTCCTTCTGGAGGCCTCTCAAGAATGCAAGCTTTGACATGGACGACAAGGAATTTATTGAAAAGTATGGAAATCGTGTAAGCGTCATGAAACTTATACAGGAAAAAAACTATATTCCTAATGCTTATATTCTAATGGACTGCAGTGCGGAGTATGATTTTACAAGACAATATCTCCCGTTTTTCAAAAGATTGAACAACTTCAAATATGATATCAAGGGAAATTCCATGAAGTTAATTATATTCGGTAAGAATACAGGTCATTCAGCACTTCCAAAGGATACTATATTGTCCATAATAAGATACGTAAGACTCAACGAATTCTATCTTAACAATCCTCAGGTAAATCCCAACAGATACCAGCAAGATCCAAGCAGACTTGTTCAGGTATGTGATGATTACAGAAGAAAAATCAATCAACTCAATAAGGACAACAGGGACAAGTCACTTGAAATATCCAATCTCGAATCGTTGATAGCCGATAATGAGGGTAACCTATGTTGTGCTGCTGAAGAGGAAATTCCGGAAGTATACCTTGATGATAAACTCAGGGACAAAAATAGGTTGATTTCCTACTTAAACGATATGGTCAAGTCATTCAATGAAGAGTTCGATCGTAAGGATGCTGAAATCAGGCAACTGAATGTTCAGCTGGACAAGTTAAGAAAAGAGTCATCCGATAGGGAAAGTAAGTTGCAGGAATTGCTAAAGCAGAGGGAGAATGAGATTAATCAGTTGAATGAAAAGTTATATGACCTATAACTTGGGGTATGATATAGTATTTCTTTTTCATTCTTCTTTTCTACATATGGTACTCGAAAAATATTTCTGAAAAACGTACTCCGTAAACTTATTTTTAATATTTGAATAGCATATGTTCTTATTTACTATCAAAATTTTATCAATAAACTTATTTACATACATTAAATCAAGTATCCTATTTTTCATACTTCTTTTTTTTAATATTTTGTTTTTCGTGGATGTGCTTCTATAATTTTTAATAGTAGTATTGACATATTTCTTATTAGATACGATTTAAGGATTTATAAAAATGATTAGTCAAGAAACGATAGCCAACACAGTATGCAGATTATACAAAGAAGCTGCAATTAAATTACCTGATGATGTTAAAAGTGCTTTAATAAAAGCGGAAGAAATAGAGGAAAATGATATAGCTAAGTTAAACATTCAATCCATCATAAAGAATATACATCTAGCTGAAGAAAAATCAATTCCTATGTGTCAGGACACGGGACTTCCAATAATCTTCGTAAAACTAGGAAAGGTGGAAGTTGAAAACCTGGAAGAGGCAATAATTGAAGGGGTAAAAAAAGCCACAGTCGAAGTACCATTAAGGACAAATGTTGTTGATCCGTTAACCAGAGTAAACACCGGAAACAACATAGGAAAAGGCATACCCCAAATAAATGTCGAATTATCAGATAAACCAGAACTGGAAATAACAGTATTTCCGAAGGGATTCGGCTCAGAAAACAATAACAAAATGAAAATGCTTCTTCCAGGTGAAGGAATAGATGGAATAAAGGAATTCTTCAAAGAAAGCGTATTATCCGCCGGAGGAAAACCATGTCCACCAACATTAATAGGGGTAGGAATCGGAGGTTCATCCGACATGGTAATGAAACTGGCGAAAAAAGCATTGCTACGGCCAGTAGGAACATACAATGAAGATCCAAGACTGGAAAAACTGGAAAAGGAACTTCTTGAAATAGCCAACTCCACAGGCATCGGACCTATGGGGCTCGGTGGTAAAACGACAACACTTGATGTAAAGGTAGAGCTTGCAGATACACATACCGCAGGATTACCTGTAGGTATATGTGTACAATGTTGGGCTGCAAGACACGCTACTGAAATCCTTAAAGACCAGTAATTTTCACCTCCTAATTACTTTTTACATATTTTTCTTATTTTTGCGACAAGTAACTGTCTTTAATTTTGTTTTCAGGTGAAAGCAAAGTAAACGGTAAATCGGTGAGTGATGCTAACGTTAAGGTAATCTATGCTAATGTAGATTCAAACGGTATGGCTAGTATTGAAAACTACAACATTGGCAACTCGAAAGCTGATTCATATACCTTAAAGGTAGTATTTACTGCTACAGGCTATGATAAGCTTGAAGCTAATGAGACAATTAGTATTGTACCATAACTTGATGTTATTGGAGCAATACTGATTTTTAACCTCCCCTCATTTTTTTTCTGTGCGATAAACAATTGTCTTTCTTTTATTTACCATAAAACTATTTTTTTTATTTGTATGTTGCTAATGTATTTACTTAACAGGTATATTCACATTCCTGCATGTTATTTTCCATTGAAATCGTGTTACGAAAGTTTTACTTCTGTAATAATCTGTATATCAAATTACATTCTAATACAGATATTTGTTGCATAGAGTGTATTGACAATCCAAAGAAGTATTTTTTTCATTAGATAATCGATTTTTTTTAATCTGTATGTATTAAGGTATACGTTCTGTTTAAAAAGAAGGGGGGGGG
>MVJJ01000085.1:0-215 GCA_003266145.1 Methanosphaera sp. SHI613 | reverse complement strand
TACATTGTCCGACCTATTTTTTCTTTAAATTTTTGTTTTTGTCCTTTAAATTTAAATTTTGTTCTTCTTTAGCTTTTGTCCAGGTAGTTGTATCCCTTATTCAGGTTTGACTGGTTTTCGATATAGAATTGGGTGGTTGCTTCGGTTATCTCAATGGAGATATCTCCAATTCTTTCAAATGATTTGACGACCCTAAATAATACTAGATAATATGT
>MVJJ01000065.1 GCA_003266145.1 Methanosphaera sp. SHI613 | reverse complement strand
CCTGTAGACGATACAACAATCGGTGGTACAACACCTATAGAAGTAGTTGTAACTGATGATGAAGGTAATCCAGTCAGTGGCATAAACGTAACCTTAACATTTACCGATGAAGACGGAAACGTCGTAGAAGTAAATGTAACTACTGATGAAGATGGTATTGCATCATATCCATACGACAACACCACAGTCGGTAAAAACGTAACAGTAACAGCTGTCGTACAACCTGATCCTGAAAGAGGATACTCAGAATCAGAAGCTGATGAAGACACTTTCGAAGTAGCTAAGAAGGACACGTTCATAGTCATCACACCGGAACCTGATCAACAGGCACACAGGCCAACATATGCAAACGTAACAGTTTACAATGAAACTACCGAGTCACCATTACCAGCAGGTGAAAAAGTAACAGTAACCGTAACACAAAGAGGCAAAGAAATTGCACGTGAAGAGTTAATCACGGATGAAAATGGTCAAGTAACAATACCATACACCCCATTAACTACAAGTGAAGTATTAATCACTGCAGAATATCCTGGATCAGAAGTATTCAACGATGCAGATAATGCTACATTATTCACAGCAGTAAGAGCTATGCCAACATTCCTAAACATAACCTCAGAAAACGTAACAATCAATGGTACAAGCCATATCAAATTAAATGTAACTGATGAATTAGGAAATCCTGTAAACGGTACTGCAATCATCATTGTTGATGGAGACCTTGTAGAAGTACCTGTAAACGAAGGTGCTGGAATATACGATTACACCAATACAACAATTGGTAAAAACGTGACAGTATCAGGTTATGTACCAGAAAACCTAACATATGGATATCTCGAATCATCCATAAACTCAACGGCATTCGAAGTAGCTAAACTCAACACGACAGTAACAGCTACAGTAGCTAACGCTACACTAACAAATGTCACAGTCGACGTAAAAGTTGATGGAGTTGATACCGATGCGACAGTACTAAACGGTACAGTTGAAGTATTTGTCGACGACGTAAAAGTTGGAGAAGGCAAAGTAGAAAATGGTGTTGCCAAAGGCATCAAACTGGACCTCGATGAAGTTGGAAACTACACATTAAACATCAAATATGATGGAAATGAAGTATTCAATGGAAACGAAACCACAGTAAATGATGTAAGCGTAACAAAACTTCCTACAACCACCACACTTGAAGTCGTAAATGACACAGCAGGAAACGTAACTGTTAAAGCAGAAGTACTTGACGTAAATGGTGACAAAGTACCTGAAGGTATTGTAAAAATAGTAGCTACCGGTGAAGATGGTAAACCACAAGTAGTCGGAGAAGCTGAAGTACATGATGGAATAGCTACAATACCTACAAACATAAACAAGGACGGTAAATACAACCTCACAGCACAATACAATGGAACAGACAAATACCTACCAAGCAACTCAACCGAACAGCCGGTTGTAATCGTGGGAAGAACAGCTTCCATAAACGCTAGTGTTGTAAACGATACTGTAAACAAAACAGTTGTCGGAGTAACATTAACTGATGATGCTACCGGTGAACCTATAGCAAATGCACCAGTTGAAATCTATGATGAAAATGGTACAAAAGTAGGAGAAGGTAAGACAGACAAGAACGGTAACGTAAACATACCTGTAAACGTACCTGTCGGACCTGAAGAATTAACCGTAGTATACCCAGGAGATGACACATACAACGCAACTAACACAACACAAAAAGTTGATGTAAAACCACGTCCAACAAAAACAACAGCTAAAGTAACAAACAACACTGCAGGAAACGTAACAGTTAAAGCAACTGTAACAGATAAGGAAACTGGAAAACCAGTAACCTCAGGTCCTGTGGACATAGTAGCAATAGACAAATACGGCAATGAAAAGATTATTGGAAACGGAGTATTAAACGGTACAAACACAGTTTCAATCGTAACAGGAATTGATGAAATAGGAGAGTACAACCTAACAGCTAAATACAGAGGTAATGACAATTACACTGAAAGTGAAGCTACACCTGTAGCAACCAAAGTTGTAGGACGTAAATCAAATGTAACAGTCAAACCTGTAAACAGTACTCTTGGAAACACAACAGTTAACGTAACAGTAACTGATCCAACAACTGGAGAACCAATTCCAGATGCACCAGTAATCGTAACATTACCAAACGGTACACAAATACCAGTAACTACTGACGAAAATGGACAAGCCGTAGTGCCTGTAGACTTACCTGTAGGAAAACAAAACATTACAGTAACCTATCCTGGTGATGATACATACAACGGTACAAAAACGACTATTCCAGTAGACGTAGCTAAACGTCCATCCAAAACAACAGCTAAAGTAACAAACAAAACAGCTGGAAACGTAACAATCACAGCAAATGTTACCGATAAAACAACAGGTGAACCTATCCCAGATGGACCTGTAAATGCAGTTGTAGATGGAAAAGTAGTAGGAAAAGGAACAGTAAAAGATGGAGTAGCAACAATTACAGCTAATATTAACCAAACAGGTAAATATAACATAACGCTTGACTATGGAGGAAATAAAAACTACACCAATTCATCAGCAGCAATCAAGAATGTTGATGTAGTAGGACGTAAATCCGACATGCAGGCAGGAGTTAAAAATAACTCTGTAGGAAATACTACTGTAAACGTTACCCTTACAGATCCAGTAACTGGTAAACCAATTGCAAACGCTCCGATAACAGTGACATTACCAAATGGTACAAATGTAACGGCAAAAACCGATAAGAACGGTAATGCCGTAATTCCGGTTGACGTTCCAGCTGGAAAAACAAAACTCAACGTATCATACCCTGGTGATGGAACATTCAACCCAGTGACCAAAGCAATAACGATTGATGCAGTCAAAAACAATGTAACAATAACAATTCAACCAATAAGTCCTGTAAAAATCAACAAGACATATCTCATAAACGCTACTGTAAAAGATGCATATGGTAACCTAGTCAAAGAGGGAGACGTACAACTATTCGTAAACGGTACGGATATCGGTACAGTCAAACTAACAAACGGAACCATACTCAAGAACTACTCCAACAAACAGAATGGAGTATATCCAGTAGAGGCAAGATATCTTGGAAGTCCAAAATTCAATAAGGATACAGATAACACAACTGTAGAAATCCTTAAACTTGAAACCAAGGTTGAATTAAGTGATATGACTGCTGTAATAGGAGATACAGTTGAATTTGTTGCAAAAGTAACAGATGAAAACAAACATGCTGTAACTGAAGGTCAATTAGTCATAAAACTCAACGGTGTAACCATAAAAGATGCTAATGGAAACCCAGTATATGCTAAAGTAGTAAATGGTGTTGCTAAAGTTAAATTCACTGTTCCATTAAGTTGGAGAGGAAGCAAATATAACATTACCGCTACATATGGTGGAACCAACAGAATTTATGAGTCAAGCCGTGGAGGACCAAATACGTTGACCATGAATTACAGAACTGCAAAAGTCGTATTAACTCTAAGTCCAAGCACAAGCTGCATGGATAAAACAGTTAAGTTCATTGCTAACGTAATGGATAACTCTACAAACGCAAAACTTAAAAACGGTGTCGTAATCTTCAAACTTAATGGTCAAACATTAAAAGATGCTAACGGAAAATCAGTACAGGTAAACGTTGTAAACGGTCAAGCTGTATACAACTACACAGTACCTGATGGAATGAAAGCAAGAGATTACAACATAACTGCGGTATATGCATACAAAGACTTCTATCGCGCTGAAAATAGTACAAATCTCACAATAACTCCTGTGGATATACACTTCAACGTGACAGAAACAGTACAAAACAGAAAACTATCAATTAAAGGAAAACTCCTAGATCCATCCAACCATACAACAGTAGGTACAAATACTGCATGTATAAAAATAAATGGTGAAACATTCAAGAAAGCCGATGGAAACACACAATACTTCGCTATCGAGAATGGTATAGTTGATATATCTGTAGATGTACCAAGTAAATTGTACAACAAGACTATTTCATCCATCGAAATAGTAACTGGTGCAAGATATGCATATAACTCATGTAGATACACTACAAAACAGAACATAAAAGTTTAAAAATAAAATCACACTTTATTTTTTTCCTTTTTATTTTTTTTTAAAAAATTAATTAAATTTTCTCAAAAAATCCAATTTTTAGCTAGTTTTAGACATGATATAATTAATCCTCATTTTATAATATAATCAAAAACAATTTTTTCATGATAATAATGATTGTCAATAATTGCATTTACAAAAACTTCATTAACCAAAACTAATATCCATTTCTAACAATTATTCTAATGCCAATATCAGATGAAGTAAGTTCTGACCATTAGTTAATTTCATTAGATGGGAAAGATAAATATAAGATTAACATAACAGAATAACCAATAGATTAAAATAAAAATAAAGTTAACAATTTTAAATAAAAAAAAGGACTGATATAATGGATCTTAGAGCAGGACGTTTTGATGGTCAGATGACTGATGATGCTGCTAAATTTTCATCATCAATAGAATTTGACAGAATACTATTCAATGCGGATATAAAATGTAACAGGGCACATACAACAATGCTTATGGAAGAGGGTATAATCCCCGAAGAATCCGCAAAGAAAATATTGGCCGCACTTGACAAACTTGAATCAGAAGGAATAGAAGCATTAAATATGGATCCTTCATTTGAAGACATACACATGGCATTGGAGGATTACATTACAAAAGAAATAGGCTCAGAAGCAGGTTTTATGCACACAGCCAAAAGCAGAAATGACCAGGTATGTACCGATGTAAGAATAGCACTCAAGGAAGAAATGGAAAACACAATACTCGGTATAAAAGAATTCATCACTACAATAGTTGAAATGGCAAAAGAAAATCTTGACACACTATTTATCGCATATACTCACCTACAGCATGCACAGCCTAACACCTTTGCACATCACTTGATGGCATATGCAAATGAACTAAGAAGAGACTGTGAACGATTCCAGGATACGTATAAACGTGTAGACATGTCACCACTTGGTAGTGCGGCATTAACCACTACAGGTTTTCCAATCAATAGAAACAGAACTGCACAGCTATTGGGATTCAGCCAGGTAATGGATAACTCAATAGATGCTGTAAGCAGTAGGGACTTTGCTGCAGAGACGATATTCGACTATGCGATGCTTTCAACGACACTCGGAAAGATGGCTGATGAAATAGTAATCTGGAGCAGCTACGAATTTAGAATGGTTGAATGCTCAAATCAGTATTCATCCACCTCCTCAATAATGCCACAAAAGAAAAATCCTGACATAGCCGAGTTGGCACGTGGAAAAAGTACCATAGCATATGGTGAGTTAATGACAGTTCTTTCCATGTTAAAGGGAATACCTCATAGTTACAATAGGGATTTACAGGAGGTATCTCCTCATATATGGAATGCCATCAACAATACCAATGATATATTATCAATCATGCACGGTATGATTAGCACGTTAACAATAAATAAGCAGAGAACGGAATACTTAGCAGGTGCAAACTTTGCAACGGCTACCGAATTGGCCGACGTCATGGTTCGTCATAAGAATCTTCCTTTCAGAACGGCACATAAAATAGTAGGAAGAATAGTATCGGAGGCCATAAATGATGGGCTGACAACAGAGGACATTGATGATGAGTATGTAAATAAAATATCAGAACTTGTAACGGGCAGTCCTATTAACTTGGGAGAAGAATTGGTATCACAGGCACTAAATCCTATTAAAAATGTAAAAAGTAGAACTGTAAAGGGTGGATGTGCTCCTAGTGCAGTTCAGGAATCCATTGATATAATGGAAGAATTTTTGAATGAGTAATCCCTTCATTCACATCTTTTTTTTAAATATTTTTATTTTTCAGGTCATTTTATTTAATGATATGTTCATGAATATCATTCAAATCATCACTTTTAAATATTCTGATTATTATATATAGTATTATTATGTCAGACAGTACAAATGAATTATTAAATGTAGCTGCTATTATTGGAGGTTTATTGATTCTTGTTTATCCTAATTTGGTAGCTTACGTAATAGCAATATTTCTAATAGTATATGGTGTACTTCAGATAATTAAATAGTTCTGATTAATTCAAGTGCCTCACCAGGCTCCAATATACCTGAGCGTGTTTCTCTCAATACTCGTTGTATCGAATATTGCCTGTAGTGAGGATACTTTTCATGTACTTGAACTATTAATGGACAACCATATCCTTTTATTTTTTCAACATCGAACTTCTTGTTGATATTCTTTATTTCTGTTTTTTCCATTCTGAATAATGCAGGCAGGTTTATTCTGATGATGTTGTCTTTTATTATTATTGATCTTGAACCTGTAGACAACAGGTCACCATAGATTACAACCTTAATATCATCCTCTTCAAGCTTTTTATTGATGACGCTTTCGGTATGTGAGGAACACTTTCCGCATGGATGAATATTTCCTTCCAATGCTTCCCGGATAACGTCATTCATGTCGGTTTCCAAATATTCATGTTCTATGTCCAGTTTTTTGCATAGGTTGTTGATGTTTCTCTGGAATTTGCTTGGAAGTATAATCGTACCTGCAAATACACTTGCGCATTTTACATTGAAGGATAATGATTTGGCAAGTATCGTAGAAAAACTACTGTCTGCTCCACCGGATAATGCTATTAAACATTTCGCCTCAGGAATTGGTTGATTGTTTATGTTCTCATCTATATGTCTTTCTATTATTGACTTATTGTAGATGAATTTGTGCTTCAATTTGAGCAACTTGAGGATATTTTCAAATACCGTGATGTATTCGGATGGTATTCTATTTTCCTCAAGTAACCTTTCCACGTGTCTTATGGATAAGCTCATCTGATATTCCTTAAGTATCAAGTCGGTGTAGGCAACTATATGTATCTGGTCTATTTTAAGTTTTTCACGCAGCTTGCCCACTACCCAACCACCTTTTCCTATTATGATTGATTTTTCAGGCCTATCTGGAGTAATGATTGTAAGTTCATCATTTTCGTAGTGAATTTCCTTGATTTCAGGTATTACGTCCTCATGGCCAATTTCACGTCTTATCTGCATAACTTCTCGGATAAGTTCTTCTTTTGTATACATGTAATCTCCTTATATAATTTAATTGTTTGATGTTAGCTGTTTTTTCTACATGTAGTTGTCCTTTTCATAGATTGCCAACTTATACTCCTCATTGTCGTTTGTGTATATTCTGTGGTAACCTTCAATGCTTGTCAGGTTACTTGTTGAGTCAATGTAATATTTCGCATTGATTGAATCGAGCTTTTCATTAAGGCTTTCATTGTTACTTTCAAGCACGCGAGGAATAGTCGTGTATGTGTATTTTTTCAGATACCAGCTAAAGGCCACTCCCCTATCTGATGATATGTTTTCATTCAGGAGGTTGTCATCATGTCCCTTTAGCCATTCGGCAGCGGTTTTTTCTTCTGTCGTATGAGGATTTTCATGGGTAATGGATTGTATGTATCCCGCGTTGAATGCTATCATCAGGATTAATATGACAGTCAATATGGCAATCGGAGCTTTCTTATATCGGATGTATCCTACAATATGCTCAACTGCAATTGTCATGAAATAGATTATCGGTATCAATATGGTTACGATATATCGATCAACTTTTACCGGATGATAAGAATGCAATATAATGAAAATACCCATCCATAAAATCATAACTAAGTCAATTTTATTTAATTTATTTGGAAGTAATTTATATAATAATAACATTAACCCTATAAATAATAATTCCGTAACCAAATAAGATACATGTGAATAAGTAATTATGGTAAAAATACCAATTATAATCAACAGCAACGCCTTATGCATGAAATGTTTATCTTCACGATTCTTCTTATTACCAATATTTGCCACGAAACTGACAATACCTAAAGCGGACAGCAACAATATGACATATGCCAGTGGTGTGGGCGTATTATATACCGTAGATAATGATGAAAAATACAAATCATTAACTGAGTACGAACTGATGAATTTCGGCAAATGCTCAATGTAGTAAAACATATTCAATTCATAACCCACATTAACGCTTGATACCTGATTGCTGTTGGATACCTCAATGAACTGACTGATAAATGGAATGCCGCCCTGATATAAATAATAAACGGCCGTTATCACAATGAATACTAATGCAAAAAACATTACAAATCTCATCACGTTCTTTCTTGATAATTGTCCTCTAACCCTGTCTAAATTGATTCCAATATAATACAGCATCACTATTAAGACAAAGCCTCCCGTAAATCTTGTAAAGAAGGATAATAAAAAGAATCCGAATGCAAGATAATAATATTTAAAATCATCATTGACTGCCTTGATTGTAAATACCAATGCCCAGACTGCAAATGAAAGTGAAGGTAAATCATTGGAGCCGCTTACAGCCCATGTGACTACAAGGGATGTCATTGAAAACAGCAGGCTTGCAATGAATGAATATTCCTTTCTGAATCTATAATTAAACAGCACGTATATTCCCAGCATCAGAAATACGAACAAGACTCCGCTAACAAAAAACAGGGAGAATTCACCGATAAATCCCAGCTGGAATAATATGGATGTAAGCAATGAAAGGACTGGTGGAACGCTCAATTGACTTCCTATGTTTATATGTGCAAAAAGCATGGCATTATTTAGATATACGAATATATCCCAGTAGCTGATTCCGATTATATTCTGGCAGTAAACCAAAACTCCCGTATAAATGCATGAAACAATAACCAGTGCGATTAACAGTTTATCCGATTTATAATTAAAGCTTTCCATTTACATCACCATAATATCCTTTGACACTTTCTAGAGTACTGTTGATATAACTTCTATACTCATCCGATTCTACGGTGGCATTCTTGTTGTTTAATATGTAATCATTTTCATAGATTGTAACGTCATCATTCTCGTATATCTTGGTAAGTCCAGGATAATCCACCTTTACCACATTGTTTGTGTCAATATAGTATGTTGCGGCATGATGAGTTTCGTTCTGACTAAGAATCTCCCTCGAAAATAGCCAGTAATGCGAATAATTCTTAATGTTCAAGACGCCTCTTTGACCATATATATTCAAGTACCATGTAACTGCAGGCCAGTTATCGGATATGATTATTGTCTGGTTGCCGATTGTATCGTCATAACCCACAAGCCAATCGCAGGCCTCCTCGATGTATTCATAATGATTGTTTTCGGGAATGCTGTAACAGAACGCCAATGAATTGATGACAAGCAGTACGATAACGCATGCTGATATCAGGCTTGATATTTTCACATCCGTCTTTTTTATCTTTATATTTCCTATTCTTTCATCAATCACATCATATATGGCTGACAGTCCGCATGTTATGAAGTAAGCCATAAACGGCAGTACGGTTATGAAGTACCGGTCATTTTTTGTGGTAAGTATGGACTGGAATACCAGATACACCACAAACAGAGATATCATTAAGAATTCATAATCTAACTTTTCAATGTTATACTCCTCTATGATATAGTATAGTCCGCCAAGTGCAACCAAAAACAGGAATATCGTAATTATATATGATGATCCGATGCTTAATATGCAAAGTATGGCAACTATCATCAAAAGAATCAACAGCAGAATATTTCCTCTTCCGGTGAAATCTTTTCTATTGTCATATATTCCCTTACATATTTTATAGATGACTGCTGCAAATCCGATAATCATCAATATGATAAGTACGTATGAAAATAGGGTAGCATCATTGAGTGATGGGTTAACCAGAGAATCGAAGTTATTGGTAGTCACATGACTTGACAGGTATTGTGGAATGTTTCTGATAAAATACATGTTGTCCGGCACATAACCTGAATCCAATACGGGAGTATTCTGCACGGTTCCGGTGAACTGTCCAAGAAATGGAAATGGAGTATGAAGTGCCTTGTCGAATTCAAATAAGAACCATGAAATACTGATTACTCCCAATATTCCTCCAACGATGATATGTAATATTTCCCTGATTTTGACTTTGTTTATTATCAAAAAGAACAATATGCTAAATATCATCACGCCTGCAGTATATCTTGAAAGGAATGCATATGCTGCAATTGGCATGGCTATCAGATAGAACTTGTTTGAATATTTGTTCGATATCAGTATCAGATAAACGGTGAGAATTGTACCGGTTACACCTATGATGTCGTTTCCTCCAATGGCAACCCATGAGTAAAGAAGTGTGAATGTTGCATAGATCATGGTTGCAAGTAGGCTGGTATTATGGCTGAATTTGTATCTAAACAGAAGATATAATCCAACACATCCCAATATATAAAAGAAGACGTCCACATTAAATATTGCTTCAGGATAGGTATGGCCGCTGAATAAGAAAATCTTTGCTAATATCAATGGAAGAACAGGTGATATGCTAGGTACATCACCCCATCCCATCTTGGCATATAGACGACCGTTTTCAAGGTATAAATATGTATCCCAGTTTGCAATACCTATCTTGTATTGTACTAAGAGTTTAGGGACGCTAATAACAAGTAGTAAAGCTATCAATATGAATATATAATAAATATCTAGGCGATTATTGTCAATAAACTTTTTAATCTGATTTATCATATATCTTTTTTCCCCTTGTTTTTTTGATTATTTATATTATTTGTCAAATCTTTGAATTATACTTTTAATGATTGGGCTTTTTAATATTTTTTTAATAAGGGGTCTGATTTTATGATTTATGTTGATTTTTTTATTATTTGTGATTTTGTAATATATAATTGAAAAATCATTAAAAGATATTTTATTAGCTTGCAATTGCTTAAAAAATATATTTTTGTTTAAAATATTTGTTTTGACCAAATACTGAATATTCTTTTACGATAGATGAGTACTCCTTTATGTCATTTTTCATAGATGTTGTGGTTATAGAAATAGTGGTATATTGGAATATAAAGTTAATTAATAATAATATCCATTTGGGCTATCGATAAAAAATAAAAAAATGTATGAATAAAAAAAAGGTATTTTATAGTTATTTTATAATAACTAATATGTTCTAAAATGATTAAATATTGCTTATTGAATGTTTTTTATTTATTTAAAACTTTAATTTTACTGCTAATTCAATATCAGAAACTTTTACAGTTTTTCTACCTGCATGTTCTGCTATAGCTACTGCTTCTACAGAAATAGCTTCACCAAGTTCTGATAATTTTTTGGATAGTTCTATTTTTGCATCTTTTGTAGCACGTGATGCACCTGCATTGGATAAAATTCTACCCATAGGTGCAATTGGTAATTGTTCCATATTATCACTCCTATAAATTATTAGTATATTTTTGTAGTATTTATATGTATTGTTTTTTACATCTTATTTTTTATATTATGGTATATGAAAATATACGACTTGACATATTATAAAATAAATAAATAAAGATTAAATTAAAGGCTTATCTAAAATAAAAGATTAATAGTATTTTTTTAAAATCACATTTTAACTATTTTAATTTGTATATTTTAATGCCTGCTTTAAATACTATTACCATAGATTAAAATAAAAGAAAATCATTAATTAGAAATAAAATAAGACTATCTATATAATTTTTTTTTAGATATTTTTTATTACAACATCATATATTTGTTATTGTTATCTCATAATTCCAATATTTTTTAAACATTGTTAATTTTTTGGATTAACCTATGTCTAAATAGTCTAATAATGTCTTTATATTGGGTAAAAATCTCTTCATTATTCAATTGGTTATTATAATATTGAACCCGTTTTAATATTCAATAGTTGAATATTGTATCGTATAATTTAAAAATAATCTAATTAGTGTTGATAATTGGATTATAATTGAATATTGTTTAAACTATCTCTTGTTCTGTAAATCCCTAAAATTATATAAGCATATATATCTTAAAAAATAAATATAGTATATAATTATAAATGATTTTTTAAAAACTTTTATTTTAATCAAATAATATGAAATTCAATTCTTTTTAACCAATATATCTTTTAATTACAAACAATAAATCAGGGGGAGTATATTTTTGAGTCGAATTGCAATATTGGATAAGGATAAATGTCAACCTAAAAAATGTAATTACATGTGTATCGAATATTGTCCTGGAGTCAGGATGGAAGAGGATACCATAATAATAAGTGATGAAGATAAAAAACCGGTAATATCCGAAGAGTTATGTTCCGGATGTGGAATATGTACAAACAGATGCGTATTCAATGCAATAAACATAATAAACCTTCCGGAAGTATTGACCGAAACACCAATACACAGGTACGGTCCGAACAGTTTTGAATTATTCGGAATGCCTACAATCGAAGAAGGATCAGTAGTGGGACTTCTAGGACCAAACGGTATAGGTAAATCAACCATACTGAACATACTTTCAGGACAGATAATTCCAAATTATGGAAATTATGATCAGGAATCCACATGGGATGAAACAATAGAATTCTTCAAGGGATCCCAACTGCAGAACTACTTCAAAAAACTCAGCAACAATGAAATAAGATTGTCCTATAAACCACAGATGGTAGATCAACTACCGAAAGTGGTAAAGGGAAATGTCTCAGAATTACTTGAAGGAGTAGATGAAAGAAACAAGATGGATGAAATAGTAGAAACCCTTGAACTACAATCCACACTTGATAGAAAACTGTCAAACCTCTCCGGAGGAGAACTGCAAAGAATAGCAATAGCTGCCGCAGTATTAAAGGATGCAGACTTCTACTACATAGACGAACCTACAAGTTGGCTTGACGTCAAACAAAGACTAAACACCGTACAGGTAATAAGACAATTAACCGAAGAAAAAAGAAATGTTCTCGTAATAGAACACGATTTGGCAACACTTGATGCGATGAGTGACTATGTACATGTAATGTACGGTCAAGAAGGAGCATATGGTGTAGTATCCAAACTTAGGGGAGTAAGAGTAGGAATAAATGCATACATAAACGGATTCCTAAACGAGGAAAATATAAGAATCAGAAAACAACCGATAGAATTCGAAATCAGGCCACCAAGTGAAATGATTGAATCAGAGACCATAACAAAATACACCGACTTTGCAAAAAAATATGAAAACTTCTCATTGGAAGTCGAAGAAGGGGAACTAAACAGAAGCCAGGTAATAACAGCATTTGGGCCAAACGGTATAGGAAAAACGACATATGCAAAAATGCTGGCAGGAGTAGTAAAACCTGATGCAGGTGAAATAGAAGAGGAAATAAAAATAGCCTACAAACCGCAGTACATACAATCCGATTATGATGGAAGTGTCGAAGACTTCCTATACACCCACGCAAAAGGCTACGGATCAAACGTATTCAAAACCGATATCTCAAAGCCATTTGACCTGGATAAGATAATAGACAAACAGGTAAGCAAGCTCTCCGGTGGGGAAATGCAGAGATTGGCAACTGCAGTCACACTATCTCAGGAGGCTGATTTATACCTCTTGGATGAACCGACAGCATTTCTTGATGTTGAACAAAGACTCAAAATAGCAAAAGCAATAAAACACGTAATAACAAGAGATGATACTTCAGCAATAATCATAGACCACGACATAGTCTTTATCGACTACATATCAGATAGGGCTATGGTATTCTATGGTAAATCCGGTCAAATGGGAAAGGCAACGGCACCAATAAACCTAAGAGATGCCATGAACAAATTCCTTTCTGATGTCGAAATAACCTTCCGTAGGGATAAGGAAACCAACAGGCCAAGAGTAAACAAATACGACAGCTACCTTGACCGTCAGCAAAAAGAAAAAGGAGAATATTATTATCTGGAAGAATAATCTTCACTTATTTTATTTTTTTTATAATCTTTCAGTATCTAAGAAACTTACAAGGTGAAAGCATGCATATTATGATAATACCAACGATGGGCTGTCCTGCAAACTGCAGTTATTGCTGGAGCTCGGAGACAACCTCACTGGTCATGTCCAAAGAAACGATGGATGATATAGTAGAATGGTTGAAGACCTTCAAAAGTGAAGCGACGACATTCACATTCCATGGAGGAGAACCATTGCTTGCAGGATATGATTTCTATGAATATGCCCTGGATAGGATAAGCACACAATTGGATTCATTATATCCAGCATATGCTATTCAAACCAACCTCTGGCTAATGGATGACAAGTTGGCAGCACTATTTAAAAAATATGAAATTCCTATAGGAAGCAGTCTTGATGGACCAAAGGAATTGAATGACCTTCAAAGGGGAGTAGGATACTATGATAAGACGCTCGCCGGATATGAAGTAGCAAAAAAACATGGTCTAAGATGCAGTTTCATAAGCACATTCACAAACTATTCCATACAGTATAAGGAGGATATATTCAACTTCTTCAAGGACAACGGATTCAACATGAAAATCCACCCTGCACTGCCTTCAATAAAAAGTCATAAAAGCGATAACTTTGCATTGGAACCCGAAGATTACGGAGAACTTCTATTGTATCTGTTGGATCAATACCTTGATTTGGCTGATGTAATAGAACTTAAGAACATCGACCACCTATGCAAGGCGGTGTTTATGAAAACGGGATTCGTATGCACATACGTGGATTGTATGGATTCCACATTTGCTATAGGCCCTGACGGAAGCATATACCCATGTTATCGTTTTGTAGACATGCCCGATTACGTGATAGGACATGTATCCGATAAGCCATCATATGATGAGCTGATGAAGTCCAAGGCAGAACAGCTGCTTCATGAATACAAGGACTTCGTTGACAGTGACTGTGGAGATTGCAAACACATCAAATATTGTCGCGGAGGATGTCCATATAACGCTCTTGTAATGTCAAACCATAAAGTAAATCAAGTGGATCCTCACTGCAAGGCATATAAAATGATATTCGACAAGATAGATCAACTGATGGATGAACAATTGATGTTTTCATTCGATGAACTTGATCAGACCGTGGAAAAGGATTTTAATTTCACGTTGAACGTAGGATTGGGTAAAAATAAGGACAATAAGAAGAAGTTCAGTGTAATGGATATAGCAATGAAATAACACCCATCCACTTTTCATTTTCTCTTTTTCTAAAAAAAGTAATAAATAAATATTGATTTTAATTATTCCCTTGGCATTGGAATAGGCACGTCTTCAATTATTACGTGTAACAATTTCGCCTTCTTGTTTTCAATGGCCTCATCCAGCTTTTGGCTAAGCTGATCGATGCTTGTAATCTCCTCGGCGTCAATATTGTATGCCTGGGACAATGCTACAAAGTCCGGATTATCAAGTTTTACCTGATAGTTTTCGAGTTTTTGCATATCCTGCCACTGTTTTATTATTCCAAGCAGATTATTATCGAGTACGACGATTATTACAGGTAGCTTATAAGTGTTTATCGTCGCCAATTCCTCAATAGTCATCTGTATCGATCCGTCACCGGGACATGCTATGATAACGTCATCTGTGGCAAAGCTTGCACCGATACTTGCGGGCAATGCATAGCCCATCGGACCAAATCCTCCTGAAAACAATAGTTGTCCGCTTTTCTGGGCTTTTGAGTTTGTGGTAAAGTATGTGGGACTTTGACCCGCATCGAATATGTATGTTATGTTTTCATCCTGTTTAGAAAGTATCGTATTTATTACTTCTTCAGGATGCAGTCCTTCTGTTTCAATTATTTCATTAGGTGGATATTCGCCCTGGGACTTTATCCTATGCAGCCATTTACTATCCTTTTCTGGCAGGTCCTTGGCGTTTATCTTTTCTAAAAATTCCTTGATGTTGTAGTTGTAGAACTTGTTTGCATGGTTATGTTCTGTGTTGGTATTAATCTGTATTATGTTCTTTGTGGTCACATGTTTCAATGTTCTATCAGATAATCTGCAGCCGAATGCCAGTATCAAATCTGCATGACTTGCAGCATAGTTTGCCTGCTTTGTTCCACGTGAACCTGTCAATCCTAGGTTCATCTCGTCATGTTCTGATATGATACCCCTTGCTGTGAATGTTGTTGCCATAGGTATGTGTGTCTTTTCAATAAACCTTTTCAACTCATCAATACAACCTGCATAAATAACGCCGGAACCTACAATTATTAATGGTTTTATGCTATCATCTATATCTTTAATCGTATCCCAAAGTGATGATTCGATAACTTCTCCTATTTTTTTCTTAATAATAGTTCTGTGATGTACATTCATCGGTTTATTTTGAACATCTTTTGGTATATTTATATGGAATGGACCATTAATTCCACTTTTTTTATAGTTAAAAACTTCCTCAATATTGTTCTCAAGCTTTTCGGGAGTGCAGGAATAATAGGACTTCAACGTAATAGGCTTAAAGACACCGTTTATGTCCATCTGCTGGAAACAGTCACTCTCACGCTGGGCCTTTTCAACATCACCTGTAATGACAATCAACGGAACATTATCCTTGTAGGCGGTAGCAACGCCCATAACCAGATTCATTGCACCAGGTCCTGCAGTAGCTATACAGACACCATACTTACCGGTTATCCGGGCATAACAATCAGCAGCATGAGCCGCCGCCTGTTCATGTTTGACAAGCACATGCTTGATTTTGGAATTACGCAAGGCCTCATAAATCGGAAGAACCTGCTCACCGGGATAACCAAAAACATATTCCACGCCCTCTTTTTCAAGCTTATTAACAAGATATTGGGCAATATTCTTATCAGTCTTCATTTTTATCAACAATTTCCTCTTCTTGATATGAACCGTTATATTCACCAGAACCTTTTACTGAAAATACGACGGCCTGAACTATACGTTCACCTTTTTTCAGCTTAAATGGATATTCACCATTATTAACTACCATAAATTGCAGCGTTCCATAAAAATTAGGATCGCCTACAGCCGTATGTACCGATATGAATGATCTTAGAAGGGTGGATCTCGGCAGATAAAGCATAGTATAACCCTTAGGAATCTTAATCTTGCCCTTCATCATAACGCTATAAGCTGTTTTCGGCTCGAGCGTGACAATATCATCGGTGATTTCCTCAAGTTCAGGCAAATTCTTAACATCGTCAATCAAAGAACCGCCACTTGCCTGCTTAAATACTCGGTCAACCTTCAAATCAATACCGGAAGCTTCAATCGAATCAGCATACTCCGGGAATAACTTCTTTAATTCATGTTCTCCTAACATCATCATATCTCCTTATAAATTATTATCTTAAATTCGTCATTAAAAAATATTTTCATCAAATAAAATTATATCCTATAATCAATAAAACTACTAATATCTAAATTTTATTGTTTTTCAATAACAGGGAGAATAAATTATGACAGATTATATAGATTTACTAAAGATATTCCTCAGAGGATTTCTGATGGGAGCATCGGATATCATGCCGGGCATATCCGGTGGAACTATAGCATTAATCACCGGAATATACGATAAGTTGATAGCCTCCATCAGTAACATCAAATTACTCTTTTTAAGGCCATTACTTAAGGGGGACATGGCTGAATTCAAAAGACAGCTATTTGAAGAGGTGGACTTTGAATTCTTCATACCATTGGGTATAGGTATAGCATTGGCCATGATACTGATGGCAGGTGTGATAAACTTTTTATTAGGAAGCTACGCCGGTTATACATATTCATTCTTTGCCGGGTTAATATTGGCGTCAATATACATATTATATAAGCAATTGGATGCATTGAATGTAAGGGCAATAACGATTACTATAATATTTGCAATACTCGCATATCTCTTCGTAGGATTAAACCCACTACAAGCATCACATTCACTGCCTGTACTATTCATATCAGGATTTACCGCAATATGTGCGATGTTGCTACCGGGAATAAGCGGATCATCACTACTACTGCTTTTAGGACAATATGAATACATGATAGCAGTATTGCACAGAATTTCAATAGTGGAGATAATAGTATTCATAGCCGGTGCAGGATGTGGATTCATGATAATGAGTAGAATAATCAAATATCTGCTGGAAAACCACAAACAACTAACCGTAGCAGCACTGATAGGTATCATGCTGGGATCCCTACGTGTACCTATGCAAAACATTGTAACAGGAGATATGTTCTCATTAATCATCTGTCTTGTAATAGGAATAATAGGAATGCTGATAGTACTATTCATCGATACCAAGTTTAATTATGAAATAATATAAGGTGGTCAAATGTCCAATTTAGGAAATCATTTTAATGACGAAGCAGAAAAGTTTGACAAGACGGTACATATAACAATTCCAAGATATGAAGAAATGACTGATGTCCTGATAAGCTGTATTCCCTATGATAATGAGGATATAAAAGTATTGGATTTGGGGTGTGGAACAGGAAACATCACTATGAAGGTACTTGAAAGATTCCCCAATGCTCATGTAACCTGTCTGGACATATCTGAAAACATGCTTGGATTGGCAAAAAGGAAACTGGCATCCTATGATTCAATCGAGTACGTTCTGGGTGATTTTACAATAATAGACATCATCGATAGCTACGATGTAATCATATCCTCATTGGCATTGCATCATATCACGACTGATGAGGCAAAACTGGATATGTACCAGCATATATATGATGCATTGAATGAAGGTGGGGTATTCTACAATGCTGATGTCGTAAAGTCAAACAGTGAATACCTTGAACAGTTAAACGAATCAGTATTTATGGAGTTTATGAAAAGCAACGGGTTGTCACAGGATGAAATTGATGCACATAAACAGAAAAGACATGCCAATGATTTTCCAATAACATTGACAAAACATATTCAGCTAATGCAGAAAGTCGGATTCACTGATGCTGAGGTCATCTGGAAGTACTGCAGCAATGCCATATATGGGGCAAGTAAATAATATTGATTTACTAAAAATTTAATTTTCTTATCTTTTTTTGATATTTTTTAACTAAAAATATAAAAGTTAAAATAAATAAAAGTATAACTGTAATTATCTTTACAATATATTTCGAAATATGGTAATTACAACTATTGATTAGATTTTTTCAGTCAGCAGTAATATTTTATTACTGTTGACTGGTATATTAAAAAGCTTATTTTAATTATATATTTTATTTGATTGTAAAAACTAGTTTTAAATAAAGTTGCTGAAAATATCCACTTTATTCGGGTTTACATTTTTGGTGAGTAATCTATTTTTAAAAATTAAAAAAAGGAAGGGTGTTTATTCTTCAAATATTAAGTTAATCATCCATTCAGGTTTAAATTCCATTAAATCATCATATGATTGACCAGTACCGATAAAGAGTATTGGCTTATGAATCACATGACCTATTGATAATGCGGCTCCACCTTTAGCGTCAGCATCAGCCTTGGTAAGTATGATTCCATCAATATCAATAACTTCATTGAACTTACTTGCCTGTTCTGTTGCATCATTACCCATAAGTGCATCTCCAACATACATTACAAAGTCCGGCTGGGATACCCTTTTGATTTTCTTCATCTCATCCATAAGGTTTGCGTTTGTCTGCATACGACCTGACGTATCAATAAGTACAACGTCCTTACCTGTAGCTCTTGCATGTTCTACGGCATCATATGCAACTGCTGCAGGATCGGAGTTACGTTCATGTTTGATAATCTTAAGGTTAAGATTCTTTGCGTGATGTTCAAGCTGTTCGATAGCACCTGCTCTGAATGTATCTGATGCTCCGAATACTGATGAGTAACCATGTTTTTCAAGGTATGTTGCCATTTTTGCGATGGTTGTTGTCTTACCTGTACCGTTTATACCTACAAACATGATTTTATACGGTTCGCCTCTCTTTTTGGACTCCTCGATATTGCCCAGCAGGTCATATGAACCGTTGTCTATGATTTCGGTAATGGCGCTTTTTAAAGCGTTGGTGGTAAACAGTTCCATATCTCCTCTACGTTGGATTTTCTTACCGATTAAATCTTCCTTAACTGATTCAACAATTTTATCGGCTACTTCATATGCTACATCACCTTCAAGAAGTGACATGAATAATTCATCCAGAATATCTTCAATATCCTCTTCCTTAATGGTTTTCTTGGTGATGAATGAGAACATTCCACCGGATTCTTCCTTCTCCTTTTCAGGCTCTTTGACAGGTTCTTCAACACTTTCTTCAGTTTTTTCTTCAGCTTCTTTCTCAACTTCTTCTTTTTCTTCAGATTCACTGGTACTTTCCTCTTTTTTATCTTCCGTTTTGTTTCTTCTGAAGAATGAGAACCTTCCTTTTTTCTCTTCTTTTTCATCCTCTTCTGATTCTTTTTCTTCTGGTGCGGTAGATTCCTCTTGTTCGGTATTATCCTCTTCGACAATTTCCTCATCAGATGAATCTTTCTCTTTTTCTTCTGGTTCAGACTTTTCAGGTTTTTCTTCTTTCTTGTTTCTTCTGAAGAATGAGAATTTACCTTTATTTTCCTCTTTTTTCTCTTCTTCAGGTTTTTCTTCACCTACGTCGTCAGAACTTTCAGAATCCTCTTTATCAGAATCTTCTTGGTCTTCCTCTTGAGAAGTTTCATCAGAATCCTCTTGATCATCTTCTTCATCTTCCTTATCTTCATCCTCAGAAGCTGATTCCTCTTCTTTTTCTTCATCATCTTCTATACTTTCAACTTCCTCTTCTGTATCAGTGTCAACTGAAGCATCCTCTTTAACATCAGCATTATCCTCTTGGCTGATGTCCTCTTTTTTATCGTCATCTTCAACTCCACTGTCTTTCACATCATCAGTGGCGTCTTCTGATTTTTCTTCTTCATCAGTACTTTTAGAATACTTGTCTTCAATTGAACTAAATGCTTCTTCGAGATTATCTAAATCTTTTGCAAACTCTTTATCATGTTGTGTCATTTCTTCTTCTGTAGACTCAGAAGCATCTTTTATTGTTTTATTTAACTTCTTTTTTAGAAAATCGAACAATTTCTCACGATCCTTATAAAAATTTCATGTTGAATTATATTATGAATATATATGTCTTTTATCAAATAAAAAGTAATTGAAAAATAATAAGTTATCTTGTCTTAACTATCTTTAGAATTACCATCTCCGAATCTGTACCCCACCTCATCGGCATATCCATTGAGCCAACACCAGTTGTCACGTGAAGATAATGTGTCCTGCCTGATGTCTTTTTAAACAGTCCCATGTTATGTCCTTCATATAACATTTTACCGAAGAATGTGACAGGATAGAATTGTCCCCCATGTGTATGTCCAGATAATTGAATGTCAAATCCTATCGCCGATAGCTCATCCCATCCATTGGGTATGTGATAGTTGACGATGTTGATTTTATCCTCCTTGATAACCTTCTTTAACTCTGAAGCAGTAGGCATTGGAATATCGCCGAAGCTATAGCTTAACCCGTAGATGTTCAGGTCTTCAAATTCATAGACATCATTTTCCACTATTATAATATTGGCGTTATGGCATGCCTTATGAACATTTTCCAAGCCGGGATAATAATCATGATTTCCTGATGTGAATATCACCGGAATCTTGATATCTGCCAGTGGCTTAAAGTCATCTTCATTTACTATACATGAGCCGTCTGCCAGATCTCCGGAGATTATAACAATATCACAATTATCCTGCAGATGTCGTATCCTGTCTGCAATATTTTCGATGATTTCTTTGTGTCTGACTGATCCGAAGTGAACATCGGACAGGTGAATGATGCTGTATTCGGTGTTAACATCATCAAATTCCAGTATGCGTTCCTTAACTATTATCTTATGGGCATGAATATAGGCATAGGCTCCTATTATGATGAGAATGCCAAGTGAAACAACATATATTATCCGTGTATGAACAGTAAATATACTTATTATATTCATAAGTATCAGATAGAAAAAGAGCATCATTAAAAACCATTCATAGACACCATAAAATGTGGATAGGAATCTACCTGTCTTCGTTGACTTATTTCGTTCAGTAAATGTTGGAATGATGCGTGTGGCCTCAAGAAGTATTATTACCGGAATAATGTATAGGTCATTGAATGTAACGAATAGATTTGACAAATACTTCAGTGCAAAAAATTCGTATATCATAAAAAATGGCGTTGAAAATAAAATTCTACG
>MVJJ01000014.1 GCA_003266145.1 Methanosphaera sp. SHI613 | reverse complement strand
ATTTTTTGGGTTTGGATAGCAATCTTATATGATTTGGTATCCATTAACCTCTAATCACCCAATTTATTAAAAACAATTTTTATGAATATTCAGAAGATTATTGGTTTTTATACAAACAATGTGTGAAAATCATCATATCCTTCTATGATTTTTATATGATTCCCATCCATCGTCAGATATTCTATTTCACGTAATTTATCAATGAATTTGGTAAATTCAACATCATCCAATCCAAACATTTTATATGATTCTTTTTGCAGTTGTTTTATTGTTTTTTTAGGATATCTTTCCAGATATTTTGTCAGCCAGATTATATTATTCCTTGCATAGGAGTATGATGAATAATCCTGTGTTGATATGACTATGCCATAGATTCCCATATTTATTTCCTTTTTACATTTTCGACAGTAATCTGTTGGACTGTCATCGGATATACAGCATCCTCCAAGGTATACATCCTCATCATAGTTTATAGGTGGATAACCATAGGTTATGGGAGTCAATTGTCCGCCGCATGTTGGACATTTGTTCGTCTTATGTTTATACTGTATTACATCTATCCAGTCAAGATATAGTTTACACTTGTTTTGGCTTTCTTTATCATCAAGTTTATGCCAGATAATCTTCACATTCTTCATGATAGGTATGGACTGGTTATGGTCCATTATTATATTATAGCAGTATAATGCTTCTTCATATTTTCTGTAATTAAAC
The DNA here is from genome assembly GCA_003266145.1 of Methanosphaera sp. SHI613. GTDB lineage: Archaea > Methanobacteriota > Methanobacteria > Methanobacteriales > Methanobacteriaceae > Methanosphaera. Next base: position 2,258 of record MVJJ01000014.1, on the reverse strand, counting down.
AGCACACCTGCCAGGTCTTCCAAGTCACTTTGTATATCCTTGTAATCTATTTGGATTGTTTTAAGCAGTTCATATGCCTTTTTGAATTTATGATATCTTACAAGAAGGTTAAATTTTCTGTTTAATGCTTTCATGTTTGTAGAATCCTGTTTTAGGATGTCATCATAGCAATTCAATGCATGTGATATTCTTTTTGTTCTGTAGAATACGTTTGCTTTTGCAAGTTTTATTTGAATATTTTCAGGATTCTTGTTTAGAAGAATATTACAGGTGGTTATTGGATTTCCATAGTGATTCCATGCGGTTAGGAAGTCTATCTTTTTGATCCATAAGTCGATTGTTTCATTAGTCACTGTGTAGAATTCGTCAAAGAAGATATCTGCATCATTATTTGAATTGTTGATGGCATAATTCAATACATCTGTATACCATTGTTCTATTATCCATTCGTCGCCCCTTATGTTAATGGAATTTCTGTCTATGTCATTAAATAGTTTATTTACCTGTTTGAATATTTTGAATGATTCATTGTATTGTCCTTCAAGATAATAATCGGTTGCCTGTTTTTCCATGCATCTTATTTTATCAAATATAGTCTTTTTATGGTTTATCCATCCATCCTTTTTCTCGATTGAGAGGTATTCATCATATGTTTCCAGTGCTTCATCATACAATGTCATGCTTTCAAGCAATTCAATCTTTTTAATCATTAAATCCTCTTTTAAGTCTTCAATGTATAATTTGGAGTCGATTAGCTTTAATGATTCATCCTTAAGATAATGTAAAGGATAGATATTTAATAATGAATTTATTGCATTTTCGTTTTCTGGGTCCAATTCCAGTATTTTGTTATAGCATTGTACTGCATATTCATAATCATCATAACGAGCGAGTTTACCAGTTATTTTAAGTATATCCATATTTTCAGGATATTTATCCAGTAAGAGATATGTGTAGGTTAGTGGACTGGCAAATTGTGAAAAGAAACTCATGGAATCTAACTTTTCATACCAGATTTTTGTATTCTCATTAAGATTAAATAGATTGTATAATATTTCTTTAGCTTTGTTATCTTCATTTATTGACTTTTTCAATAATTCAAACCAGTTATCAATTTTATCTTCATGGTATCCTGTTGAATTTTTGATTTTTGAATAGTATTCTAATGCGTTTTTAAAATCAAGTAATGATTTTTCATAATCCTCTTTCAGATATTCATAGACTGCTTTTTCTTCATAGAGTACAATTATTCTTTTTATTTGTTTATCAGTTGCTTTATCCTCTTCTAAAGAGATTATATCCTTGTTTAATTTATTGATTAATTCATCCGTATCTTTCAGTTTACATGATATGTGCTTGTATTTGACATAATATTCACAACAGTCTTTTAACTTTAAGAGTTTTCTGGAATATTCCTGAGCGGTTTTATAGTCACCGAGAATCTCATTTATTAACATTAAACTGTATAATATTTCTTCATCATTCGGATATAAGTTATTTAATCTTTCATATATTTCTAATGACTTATGATATTCATTTTTTCTATATAATGATAATGCTTTGAATTGTAATCCAAACCAGGAGTTCATATCAATTTCCAATATTTCATTACATAAATTTAGTACTTCATCATAGTTATATTTTCTTAAGTTTTTCTTTGTTTCATTAATTAATTGAGTTATATTTGACATTTTCATAATCCCCTTATTTATAATATCATTTAATATATCGTTTGGCATAAGTTATATATAAATTTTTTTAATAAATATTCCAATATTTTATGGAAAATAATTGAATACAAAAAAAATGTTAACAACAAAAAAATAGAATGAAATTTAGGATTATAAAATAAAAAGACAATAATATTAAACTTTGATAAAGGAATTGAGAAAAGAAGGATTTGGTGATTATCCATATCCATAAGTTTCTATGTTTCCTTTTTTATCCACTACACGGAAATATCCATCATCATAGTGTACTTTCTGGTATCCATCACCCATGTCTTCCCTAGAAACTTCATGTTCACTTGGGTTCCACCCATCGGGCGTTATTTTATCTTCTTCTCTTTGACTTGTTGACTTTTGTGTATTTGAGGATTTTTTGGTGTTTGATGATTGTGTTGTGGTGTTGTTTGTCTGGTTTTCTGTTGTGTTATCAGGAGTTTGATCGACTTTTATCGTGCTTAGGATGTGTTCCATGTCTTCCTTGTTTTGTGTTATTACAAAGAGATTCTTGTGTGTGTAGTTTGTCAGATATGT
>MVJJ01000053.1 GCA_003266145.1 Methanosphaera sp. SHI613 | reverse complement strand
TCTATACTGGAGTACCTGACTCACAATTAAAATCATTCTGTGATTACATTGAAGATAAGTATTCTATCAGTAAAAATCATATCATAGCGGCAAATGAGGGAAATGCCGTAGCGCTGGCAACAGGTTATCACTTATCAACCGGTAAGTATGGACTTGTCTATATGCAAAACTCAGGACTTGGAAATGCGGTAAATCCGATTACATCATTAACTCATCCTGAAGTGTATAAAGTACCTGTAGTCTACATTGTAGGTTGGCGTGGACAACCAGGTGTTCATGATGAACCACAGCATGTAAAGCAGGGTGCAGTAACATGTGATTTGTTGGAACTTCTGGATGTAAGCTACCAGGTATTGACTAAGGATACAACAATGGATGAAGTCAGACAATACTTTGAGGATACCTTTAGAGAAAAACTGGAAAATGGGGATAGTATTTCTTATGTGGTATCAAAGGGCGCATTTGAATCATTCAAGACCACTAAATCCAATGATTTTTCACTTTCAAGGGAAGATGCTATTAAAACAGTCATTGATAATTTAACTCTTGATGATATGGTAGTATCAACTACTGGAAAGGCATCACGTGAATTGTTTGAGTACAGGGAAGAAAAAAAGCAGGCTCATTCCAATGATTTCTTGACAGTAGGATCCATGGGTCACTCCTCTAGCATAGCTTTAGCTATTGCATTAAACCATGGAGATAGACGAATATTCTGCTTTGACGGTGATGGGGCATTGTTAATGCATATGGGATCAATGGCACTAGTCGGTGCTAATAAACCAGAAAATTACTACCATATCCTCTTCAATAACCAGGCACATGAAACAGTAGGTGGACTTCCAACTGTAATGAATTCAGTTGACGTGGAAAAAATTGCAATTAGCTGTGGATATATGGGTGTATTCCATGCAGATAGCAAGGAATCCCTTCAAAAAACACTACCCAACTTCTTGTCTGCTACAGGGCCAGTACTTTTAATCGTTGATGTAAGTATAGGCTCACGTAGTGATTTGGGAAGACCAACAACAACACCAATAGAAAACAAGGAAGCATTCATGAATAAACTACAGGAATAAGTTGGAGGAAAAAAAATGGACTGGGTGTATAACGTTCCAATCAAATTCTATGAATATGATGTAAATGAATTAAAGAATAGACTAAGTGAATATCTCTCATGGGAGAATGTGGTATTAATTGCCAGTAAACGATTAATCAAGGATAATGATTTGTCGGATGTTATAGATAATGCAAGTGATTCATTGACACTGTTTGATGAAAGTATGAAAAGCCTTGATACGCATTTGATTCATGATTACTTTAAACAAATAAAACAAAAACCAGAATTAATCATAGCCATTGGTGGAGGAACATCCATTGACTTTGCTAAGGCAATATCCGCATTATATGAATACTCTGCTAATGGGGAAATAACAGTAGGTGACATAGTAGATATCATAACAAGTAAAAAATATTTGGAAAATGAAAACTTCATACCTATCATAGCATCATCCACTACCGCCGGAACAGGATCTGATTGTACAAAATGGGCGACAATATGGGATTATGATAATACCAAAAAGTATTCCATAGATGCTGATTATCTATATCCATCACAATCATGGCTTGTACCTGAATTAACCCTTACGCTGCCAAAAAGTCTAACATTGTCCACGGCACTCGATGCATTAAGTCACGCATGTGAGGCATACTGGTCAGTATCAACAAATAAGATAGTGCAAGTGTTGTCACGTGATGCCATAGGGTTAATTGTGGAATATCTGCCCAAAGTATTAAATGACAGGGATAACATTGAATACAGGAAAAAAGTATACATGGGTGCATTCTTTGCGGGACTAGCATTTTCAAATACAAGAACAACAGCATGTCATTCCATAAGTTATCCATTGACATTATTATATGGAATACCTCATGGGTATGCCGTTGCACTCACACTTGCCGAGGTATTAAAAAGAAACAAAGATTACATTGAAGATTATGATTTGTTTATGGATGCATGGAATGCAAGTAGTGTTGAAGAAATTGATAAATGGATAACCGATGTGTCAAAGGATATTCAACCACTTAAATTATCACAGTTTGATGTTAAAGCAGATGAAATAGATGACATCATTAAATTAACATTCACCGGGGGTAGAATGGATAACAATCCAATAATCTTTGATGAAACGGAAGTCCGAGATATATTAAGTAAAGTATATTAAATTATATTTATAAAGTTAAAATTAGATATTGTGTAAATGATATAAAAAAAATTAGGAGAATTAAATCATGAAAGCGGTCATACCAGCAGCAGGTTTTGGAACTAGATTTTTGCCTGCTACAAAGGCACAACCTAAGGAAATGTTACCCGTATTTAACAAACCTACTATACAATATGTAGTGGAAGAGGCAGTTAACTCTGGAATAGATGACATATTAATCATTACAGGTAAAGGAAAACGTACAATAGAAGATCACTTCGACAAATCATTCGAACTAGAATACAACCTTGAACAGAAAGGTAAAACGGATTATCTTAAACAGGTACAGGACATTACAAACATGGCCGATATTCATTATATTCGGCAGAAAAAACAGAAAGGATTGGGAGATGCTGTAAGATGTGCAAAAAAACATATCGGCGATGAAGCATTTGCAGTACTCTTAGGTGATACGTTCACGTACTCTGATGTTCCATGTACAAAACAATTGATGAATGTGTATGATAAATACGGTGGCTCAGTTATAGCAATTGAAGAGTTACCTGAATATAAAATAGAACGTTATGGAATCGTTGATGGAACCTCACTTGAAGATAATGTATACAGGGTAAATAATCTTGTGGAAAAGCCAAAATTGGAAGATGCACCATCCAACCTTGGAATTACTGGTAGATACATTTTAACATCAGATATATTTGATAAACTTGAGAATACAACCGAAGGTGTTGGTGGGGAAATACAACTTACTGATGCTATTAATACCCAGGATGATGTATACGCTTGTACATTCGAAGGTAAAATATATGACATCGGAAACACATTGGAATGGCTTAAAAGCTCAATAGACATGGCATTAACTCATGATGATGTAAGGGAGGATATCATAGCTTATCTTAAACAACAAGTGAACAAATACTGATATTTTCCACATTAACTTATTTAATAAGTTAATTCATCTCTTTTTTTTATATTGGTGTTATTCCTGTTCCTATTTCACAGATTAATTATTTAATTTTTTATCAAGTTAATACCTCTTTTAATCAATTATAAAATAACCTCTTTTTAATAGCTTTGATTCTGTGGATTTAATAGTATTTTTCTTGGATTAATGAATAAAGATTTTATATATTACTTTAAATATATTCTTATATAACAATTAAAAAATTATTTGTTATAATTAATTTAAATTAAAATGTAATATAGGTGAAGAGAATGCGAAAACAGGTTATAATTGGTTTAATCATTGTAGCTATTTTATCTGTATCTGTTTATGGTTATATGACGTATGTTCAGCCTAGAGCACATGGCGACAGTACCATATTGTCATTGAATACCTCAGCGGATATACAACAGGTAGCTATAACAGATTATCATAAGAAAGTAAAAAAGGATAGTGATGGTACAACGGCACCTTTATCATCAGCACAGATAAGTCAAGCATATACTAAGATTCTAAAGGATTTATATGGAAATGCCGACATAAAGGTCAACGTATATGGTCCATTTAAGTACGATAATGGTAAGGCCGTTTATGGTGTCGAGGCTGTAGTGGAGAAGGATGACTTTGTTGAATACATTTACATGGTCGTCGATGGTAATACACTTCCAGGTAATGGTGCTGACACTATTTATGCAGTATATGTATGTCATATGGATAAAACGACGGATGTCAAGGCCAAATTATCTAAAGAGGATATCATTAAACTGGCTAAGGCAGAATACGCTAAACACAGAACACCAGCCGACAATGACACATATGATGTATACTCATTTGTCTCTGATAACAGAACAATATATGATGTAGAAGTAAATAAAGGTGTTATGATAGCATCATATGATGGGGATACTGGTGAGCTGCTAAACTTGTATGTTGAAGAGGAACAGTCTACAGTACATACAAAAGAAGAATGTAAACAACTTGCTCAACAGACATTGAACAGCAAAGATTATAACTACTCCAGTTATTTATCATTAGGTGAAGCTCAGGAAGAAACCGAAAACGGCTCTACAAATTATACATATAACATTATATATACAAACGGTAATGACACCCAGGTATTGGGTAGTATAAAGATAAACGCTAATGACCTATCAGTTATTGACTTCAGTATTCATGATCCTGAAGTAAAAGAAAACGATACTAATGATACTGCTGATGAAGGATATGTGGATACAGGTTCTAATGTGCAACCAGGTTATTCGCAACAATATAATTCTGGAAATGAAAGACCTTCCTATGAACCGGAACCTACATCAGAACCTAAATATACTTCGGAAGATGTTTATTCATATTAGATTTTTTTTCTTCCATTTATCTTTTTTTTAATGTGTAATATGAATTGTTTTTAAAATTCAAAATAAGAATTAATTTTGAAGACTTTGATGCTATGCTATTTCCATATCAATACTACTTTTTATCTTTAATTAAAATGATAGAAATTACTTAACTATTATTTTTCCATTAGTTTATATAGTATATTATTTTGTCCTATGTTTACGTACTATATTTCTCATGTTACAATATACATGTGGTTAATTAATTTTCATGATTTATAACACTTAATATTATTTGACTATTATTTTCTATCAATGAAGTAAACTTTTAATTCATAAAATAATTACATTATCCGGATTTGTGTTGGCTCCTGGAATAAAATCGAATTTATATTTTGATCAAATATGTTATATAATTTTATTGAGAAATCTTGGAATTTATAAAAAACAAAAAAAAAAATAATATGTATTTTAAAAAAAAGTAATATGGGAGTTAATATTTACTCTTCGCTTTCAGTAGTTGATTCTTCAACAGTTTCCAATCCCTCTTCATCAGGAACTACTTGATTTAGTTTCATTATCCAAACTCTTCCTTGTCTGGCTAATTTTTTACCTGTAATACCGTCAGGGTATTGCTCATCATTTTCTGTATTATT